>JAVKST010000106.1:0-9067 GCA_039583515.1 Gaiellaceae bacterium | reverse complement strand
AGCGAAGCGAGCGACGCTGCCACCGCGGCTCGAACGACCGACGGATGAAGCCCGACCGCCAGCGCGTACGCCGCCACCGATAACAGCGCGGCCGCCTGCGCCGCGTAGCTGCCGAGCCCCGCGAGGAGTACGAGCGCTGCAACGCCGCCGCCGACCGCCGCGACCTTGAGCCCGTCCACCGCCAGGCAGTGGTAGAGGCCGGAGGCGCGGAAGTCTGCGAGCAGCGGCTGCCCGACGGCGGACGAGCGGCCGAGCACGATCGCCTCGATCACCGCGCGGCGCTCGCCGTGGAGGCCGGTGGCCGCGTCGCCGGCAAGCCAGCGCTCGATCCGATCGCCGGTTCCCGCGATGCCGCCGCGCCGGCCGATGACCCGCCAGCTGCGCACGCGGAGGACGACGTGGATTCCCTGACGCCGGAGCCATGTCGCCTCGTCGAACCCGTTCGAGGGGCCGCTCGGCGCATGGAGCAGGCCGAGCACCGAGAGGCGCGCGCCACGCGGCGGGGAACGGCCGAGCGGGAGCTCGAGCAGCGCCTGCTCGTGCACCGTCCTGCCTCCCCAGCGGAGAACCGTCGCCCGCGCCCGCAGCTCGAACGAGCCCGCACGCGGCTCCTCCTGGAGCTCGACGAGGGCGCGCTCGAACGTCCCGATTCGCGACGCGAGGAGGCTGCGGTCGAGTGTGACCAGCCGGAAGCTTCCCCACGCCCAGCCTGCGAACGCGATCGCAAGGGCGAGAACGACGAGCCGCAGGCGCTGCGCAGCCACGAGCGCTACGGCGGCGCTAGCGACGGCGACCAACGCCGTCGGCCCGGCCGGGATGCGCGCGGCATTCGCGGCGGCGAGCCCCGCACAGACGGCCCCGGCCACCGCGTGGGGGCGGCGGACCGTCACGGAATCACCAGCCCCTTGAGCTGCGCCATCTTCGCCGGGCCGATGCCCGGTACGCCCTGGAGCTCGTCGACGGCGTGGAACGGGCCGTGGGCGGTGCGGTAGTCGATGATCTTCTGCGCCGTGATCGGCCCGATTCCGGGGAGCGCGTCGAGCTGCTCTGCGGTCGCCGTGTTGAGGTCGAGTGGCGCGGACGGCGAGCTGCCCGCGCCCGCGGCGGAGGCTGCCGCGGCGGCCACTCCCGACCCCGGGACGAGCACCTGCTCGCCGTCCGCCACCGGCGCGGCGAGGTTCACGGCGTCGAGCTGCGCCTTCGCGGTCGCACCGCCGGCGGCGGCGATGGCGTCGTCGATTCGCGCACCGGATCGGAGCCGGTACAGCCCCGGCCGGCGGACGGCGCCCGCGACGTCGACGACGAGGAGCTTCGGCGCGGCGGCCCGTACGGGCCGCACCGGCGCGACCGGCGTGACCGAAGGGCTCGCCGCAGCGCCGCCGGCGGCGTGGTGCCGCAGCGCGAGGACGAGCACGACCGCGAGCAGGATGGCGCCGGCCGCGAGGCGCCGCCGCGAGAGCGGGGGAAAGTGCGCGTCCATGTTGTCCATCGTGACGACAGACCCGTGACGCGTGTGTGCCGACTTCGTAGACTCGCCCGATGACCGACTGGGCGACCATCTCCGCGCTCGCGACGGCGGGCGGAACGCTCGCGCTCGCCGGCGTGACCCTCGCCTCGGTACGTTCCGCAAACCGGGCGGCGCGCGTCGCCGAACAGTCGCTCCTCGCGGCGCAGCGGCCGCTGCTCGTCCCGACACGGCCGGAGGATCCCGCCGTCAAGGCCGGCTTCCAGGACGACGTCTGGTTCAACGTCGCAGGCGGCCAGGGCGCGGCTCGGGCGACCGACGAAGCCGTCTACCTCGTGATCCCGGTGCGAAACGTCGGAACGGGGATCGCGGTCCTCCACGGCTGGCACCTCTTCCCGGAGATCCAGCTCGGCGGGGACGCCGTCCCGACGCGGCTCGAGGAGTTCACGATGCTGACGCGCGACCTCTACGTCGCGCCCGGGGACATCGGATTCTGGCAGGGCTCGTTCCGGGATCCCCGCAGCGATGCCTACCTCGCCGCGCGCCGCGCCGTCGAGGCCCCGCAGCGGATGAGCGTCGACATCCTGTACGGCGACTTCGAGGGCGGACAGCGCGTGATCAGCCGCTTCTTCCTCACACCGCGCGCGGACGACGAGGGGACGCGCTCGTACGCCGGCGTCGGCCGGCACTGGAACGTCGACCGGGCGGATCCGCGGGCGCGGTAGCTAGACGACGAAGTTGACGAGCCTGCCCGGGACGACGATCGTCTTCCGCGGCTCGCCGCCGTTCAGGTGCACCCGCACCTTCTCGCGCTCTCTGGCGCGCGCCACGAGGTCGTGCTCGCTCAGGCCGGCATCGACATGGAAGCGGTCGCGCACCTTCCCGTTGACCTGGACGACGAGCTCGAAGGTCTCTCGTACGAGCTGCGACTCGTCCGCCTGCGGCCACGGCTGCCGCCACAGGCGCTCGCCGCCGAGCGCGGACCACAGCTCCTCGGCGATGTGCGGCGCGTACGGCTGGATCAGCGAGACGGCCGTCTCGGCGGCGAAGCGCGCGTCGGGCGCGTCCGGTGCGCCGCCGAGCTCGTTCAGCAGCTCCATCAGCGCCGAGATCGGCGTGTGGAACTGGAAGCGGCGCAGGACGTCGTCGGTCACCTTCGCAATCGTCTCGTTCGCCTTCCGCGTCAGTGCGCCGGGCTCGCCCTCCGCCGGTGCGCGCTCCGCCACCTCGTGGACGACGCGCCACAGCCGGCGCAGGAAGCGGACGATGCCCTCGATGCCGGAGTCCGTCCACTCCATGTCCTGGTCGGCCGGCCCCATGAAGAGGATGTAGAGGCGGACGGCGTCGGCGCCGTACTGCTCGACGATCGCCTCGGGGCCTGCGACGTTCCCCTTCGTCTTCGACATCTTCGTCCCGCCCATCTGCACCCAGCCCTGGTGGAACAGACGGGCGAACGGCTCGCGGAAGCCAAGCATCCCGAAGTCGTTAAGCGCCTTGACGAAGAAGCGCGAGTAGAGCAGGTGCCCGGTCGTGTGGTCGATGCCGCCGATGTACTGGTCGACGGGCAGCCAGTAGTCGACGACGAACCGGTCGAACGGCGCCTCGTCGTTGTGCGGGTCGACGTAGCGGAGGAAGTACCAGGAGGAGTCGACGAACGTGTCCATCGTGTCCGGGTCGCGCTGCGCCTCGCCGCCGCACTGCGGGCAGTCGACGCGCAGCCACTCCTCGTTGGAGGCGAGCGGCGCCTTCCCCTTCGGCGCGTAGTCCTCGACCTCGGGCAGCAGCAGGGGCAGGTCCTCCTCCGGCACCGGGACGACGCCGCACCGCTCGCAGTGGATCGCCGGGATCGGGCAGCCCCAGTAGCGCTGGCGGGAGAAGCTCCAATCGCGCAGCCGGTACGAGACCGTCGGCCTGGCGCGGCCCTCCGCCTGCAGCCGCGCGACGATGGCGCGCGCGCCCTCCGCCGCCGGCAGGCCGTCGAATTCGCCGGAGCTCCCGAGCCGCCCGTCCTCGCCGACGACGAGGCGCACGGGCAGGTGGAACGCCGCCGCGAACTCGCCGTCTCGCTCGTCGTGCGCGGGGACGGCCATGATCGCGCCCGTCCCGTAGTCCATCAGGACGTAGTCCGCGACCCAGATCGGCAGCCGCTCGCCGTTGACCGGGTTCGTCGCGTAGTGGCCGGTGAAGGCCCCGGTCTTCTCCGTCTCGGCGGCACGCTCCTCGGCCGGGCGGGCGCCGGCGTGGCGCGCGTACGCCTTCGCGTCCTCGCTCGCGTGCGCCTCCACGAACGGGTGCTCGGGCGCCACGACGAAGAAGGTCGCGCCGAACAGCGTGTCCGCGCGCGTGGTGAAGACGGCCAGGTCCTCGTCCAGCTCGTCCACCCGGAACAGGATCTCGGCGCCCTCCGAGCGGCCGATCCAGTTTCGCTGGATCGTCTTCGTCCGCTCCGGCCAGTCGACGCCCGGATACTCGAGCAGCTCGTCGGCGTACGCCGTCGTGCGGAAGAACCACTGGGTCATGTTCCGCAGCTCGACCTCGGCGCCGCAGCGCTCGCAGCGCCCGTCGACCACGTACTCGTTCGCGACGACGGTCTGGTCGTTCGGGCACCAGTTGACGGGCGCCGACTTCCGATAGGCGAGCCCCTCCTGCCAGAGCTTCAGGAACAGCCACTGCGTCCAGCGGTAGAAGCGCGGATCGTGGGAGGAGACCTCGCGTTCCCAGTCGATCGCCCAGCCGAGCCGCTGCATCTGCGCGCGGATCGTGTCGATGTTGCGCTCGGCGATCTCGCGCGGGTGGCCGCCCTCGCGGATCGCGGCGTTCTCGGCCGGCAAGCCGAAGGCGTCCCAGCCCATCGGCCGCACGACCGTCCAGCCGCTGCGCCGGCGGACGTGCGTGATCACGTCGCCCATCGTGTAGTTGAGGACGTGCCCCATGTGCATGCCGTTGTAGGAGGGGTACGGCAGCATCTCCAGCTGGTACCAGTGCCGCTCGGGCGCTTCCTCACCCGGCCGCGGATTGGGGACGTTGAACGCCCGCTCGTCCTCCCAGACGCGCTGCCACTTCGCCTCGATCTCGTGTGGTTCGTATCTCGGTGCCATCGAAAAAGGTGTCCCTGAACGAAAAAGCCTCTCCGAGGAGAGGCCGTGGGGAGCCGGCGCGGCGTCGCCGCGCGTGTCTCCCTGCCCTACGGAAGAAGCTGCTTCACGAAGCGGAATGTAGCAGCGCCGCGAACGTCGCGACACGCTCTCCGCCGAGGATCTCGTCACGGTGGAGGGTTAGGGGATCACGGGCGAACTGGACGGTTCCCGGCTGCGTCGTGACCGCGAGCAGGTAGCCGGCGCGGCGTGCGAGGGACGCCACGGTCGCGTCGTAGGCGCCGGCCGGGTAGGCGAACCAGTCGACCGGGACTCCGAGCCGTTCCTCGAGCGCGGCCCTCGAGTGCTCGAGCTCGTACCACGCCTGCGCGGTCGACATCGCCGTCAGGTCGCGGTGGTGGACGGTGTGCGACCCGATCGTGAAGCCGTCGCGTTCGAGGTCGCGCAGCTCGCTCCAGGTGAGGAAGCTCGCGTCGGCCCCGCTCACGCGATCCGTGATCACGAACGCGACAGCCGGCATGCCGAGCCGGTGCAGGATCGGCTCCGCGTTGTAGAGGACGTCCGCGTAGCCGTCGTCGAAGGTGATCAGCACCGGCCGCGGCGGCAGCTTGCCGCCCCACTCGAGCGCGTCGAAGAGCTGGAGCGGCGTGATCGCGTGGAAGCCGTTCCGGTGCAGCCACTCCATCTGCGCGTCGAAGGCGCTCGTCGAGACGGTCAGGCCGGCACTGTAGGGGCCTACGACCGCCGGGAGCTTCCCCACGCGGTGGTACATGAGGATCGGGACGTTCAGCGTGCGGTCCGGCAGCCGGTGCGGCAGCTGCGGCGGCGGCAGAAGCGCCGTCGTGACGGCCGTCCACGCCGCGGCGAGCGCGAGCACGATCCTGTCCACCGGGCACATGATGCTTCACGTGCCGCCGGTTGAACATACTCGCGGCGTGCTCGAGCTCTTTCCCGTGAGCGCGCGGAACGACCGCGGCGAGCTGTCGCTGGGCGGGATCCCCGCAGCAGCGCTGGCCGCCGAGCACGGGACCCCGCTCCTCGTGTACTGCGCCGAGACGATTCGCGCTCAGGTGGCCGCCTACCGCGAAGCCGCACCCGAGGCGCTCCTCGTCTACGGGACGAAGGCGTTCGCGAACATCGCGCTGCTGCGGCTGCTCGCGGCGGAGGGCGTCGGCGCGGACGTCTCGACCCTCGGCGAGCTCGCCTTCGCGGGCGCGGCGGGCATCCCCGGCGAGCGCCTCGTCTTCCACGGCAACAACAAGTCCGACGAGGAGCTGCGGGCGGCCACGGACGCCGGCGCTCTCGTCGTGCTCGACGCGCCGGGCGAGGCGGAGCGGGCGGCGGCGGCCGGCGTGCGGCGCGTGCTCGTGCGCCTGGCGCCCGGCGTCGAGGCTGTCACCCACCGCTCGATCCAGACGGCACACGAGGAGTCGAAGTTCGGCCTCTCGCCGGAAGCAGCCCGCGCCGAGGTCGAGCGGGCACGGGAGCTCGGGCTCGACGTCGCGGGCGCGCACGTCCATCTCGGGTCGCAGCTCGCGCGGGTCGAGGAGAGCGTGCTCGCGGTCGAGCGGCTGCGCGCGTTTCTCGAGTCGCTCGACTGGACGCCGCAGGTGCTCGACCTCGGCGGCGGCCTCGGCGTCCGCCACAACCGCGACGAGCACGTCCCGGCGGTCGCCGACTTCGTCGCGGCGCTCACGCCGCTCGTTCCACCGGGCACACGGCTGATCCTCGAGCCCGGCCGCTCGGTCGTGGGCCGGGCCGGCGTGACCCTCTACCGCGTCGGGGTCGTGAAGGAGAGCGGCGGCGTCACCTACGCGGCGATCGACGGCGGCATGTCCGACAACCCGCGGCCGCAGCTGTACGGCGCACGCTACGAGGCGCTGCTCGCGACGCGCGTCGACGAGCTGCCGACCGGCGTCTACCGCGTCGCCGGGAAGCACTGCGAGTCGGGCGACGTGCTGATCGAGGCGGCGGAGCTGCCCGAGCCGCGACCCGGCGACCTGCTAGCGGTGCCCGCGACCGGCGCGTACACGCTCGCGCTCGCCTCGACGTACAACGGCGTCCCGCGGCCCGCCGTCGTCCTCGTCGAGGGCGGCGAGGCACGGCTGATCCGGCGGCGCGAGACGGTCGACGATCTGCTTCGCTTCGAGACGTGAGCGAGACGCGCGACCGGTGGGCGGATTGGCTCGCCGTGCGGCGCTTCGGCGGCGACCCCGAGATCCAGCGCCGGTTCGAGGAGGAGCTCGCGCGGCGGCGCGACCGCGTGCTCGACCTCGCCGAGCTCGCTCCCGGCGAGACGCTGCTCGACGTCGGCTGCGGCGAAGGACTGATCGGATTCGGAGCGCTCGAGCGCGACGCGGGTCACGTCTTCTTCAGCGACATCTCGAGCGACCTCCTCGCCTTCTGCCGGGAGGCGGCCGACGAGCTCGGCGCCCTCGATCGCTGCAGCTTCGTACAGGCGTCCGCCGAGAAGCTGAGCGGGATCGGGGACGCGTCGGTCGACGTCGTCACCACCCGCTCCGTCCTCATCTACGTGGCCGACAAGCGGAGCGCGCTCGCCGAGTTCGCGCGCGTCCTGCGGCCCGGCGGGAGGATCTCCCTCTTCGAGCCGATCAACCGCTTCGGGATCCGCGATGGCGCGACGTGGGCCGGCTACGACGTCGGGCCGCTCGGCGAGGCCGGCGAGAAGGTGCGAGCGATCTACGCCAGGCTCCAGCCCGACGACTCCGACCCGATGCTCGACTTCGACGAGCGCGACCTGCTCCGCCTCGCCGAGGAGGCGGGCTTCTTCCCGATCCGCGCGTACCTCGAGGCCGAGATCAGGCCGGTGGAGCCGCGCGCGTGGGAGAGCTTCCTCGCCATGGCGGACAACCCCAACATCCCGACCCTCGCCGAGGCGATGGACGAAGCCCTCACCGCCGAGGAGCGTGAACGCGTCACGGAGTACCTCCGCCCGCTCGTCGAGGAGGGCCGGGGCGAGCGGCGCCTGGCGAGCCTCCACCTCGCGGCGACGAAGCGCGGCGCGGCGTGAGAGGGGGCCGCATTCGCTCCGAGAAGACTACGATCCCTCGTCCTCCTCCTCGGCGATCGCGTACTCGAGCCCGTTCAGGACCAGGAAGACGAGGACGGCTGCCATCGGCGCGAAGAACCATGCCTCCCAGCCGCCGGCGAGCCAGACGACGAGCCGCGTCGCGCCGATCGCCGTGAGGACGGAGAAGACGCTGAGCGCGCTCGCGATCAGCCGCACCTGTACCCGCTGCGACTCCTCCTCGTCTGCTGCGAGGAAGCTGCTGAGCAGCCCGGAGAGCGCGAAGGCGACCACGGAGCCGAGGCCGAAGAGGATGATGTCGCCCCCGGTCGGCGTCCGGTCGAACGCGTTGGCCATGCCGTACGACGACGTGATCACGATCGAGAACGCGAACGCGCCCGCGTTCGCGCGGGCGGAGAGAGCGAGCCCGTTGCGGTAGCGGCCGGCACCGCCCACGAACCATCTACGCAGATGCGGCATCTTCGGCGCCTACCCGCGGGGGCGGCCTCGTGCAACCGATGTCGCTCCGGGTACGCTCGGCCGGTGAAGCGCAGCCTCGCCGCCGTCCCCGGAGTCCTCCTGATCGCGGTCGCCGCCGCGATGTGGGGTACCGACCCGATCATCCGCAAGACGATGAGCGGCTCGACGTCGGCGACGACGATCGTCTTCGGCGAGCACGCGATCCTCGTCGCGCTCACGCTGCCGCTCCTTCTCCCCGCCCTGCGCGCCGTCTTCCGCGCCGGCTGGCGCTTCGTGGCCGCCGCCGCCGTCGTCGGCGCCGGAGCCTCGGCGGTGGCCACGATCCTCTTCACCGACGCCCTGATCGGCCACTCCGACTTCATCACGCCGGTCGTGATCCAGAAGGTGCAGCCGCTCGTCGCGGTCGCCGGCGCAGCCGCGCTCCTGGGGGAGCGGCCGCGTCCGCGCTTCGCCTGGTTCCTGCTCCCCGCGCTGGCCGGCTTCTGGCTCGTGAACCAGCCGGACCCGCTCTCGCCGTCGGCACGGGGGATCGTCGTGATCGTCGAGGCGACCGGCGCCGCAGGCCTCTGGGCGCTGGGGACAGTGCTGGGCCGCTACCTGTCGCGCGCGCTCGCGTTCCAGCACATCGTCGCGCTCCGCTTCTTCTTCGGCCTGCTCGCGAGCGCCCTCGCGCTGCCGGTGATGGGAGCAGTCGCATACTCGAACCGCCACGACAGCCTGCTCATCCTCTACCTCGCGCTCGTCACGGGCCTCCTCGCGCTGACGCTCTACTACATCGGCCTGCAGCGGACTCCCGCCGTCCTGTCGTCGCTCGCGGAGCTGACGTACCCGGCGATCGCGGTGGTTGCCGGCATCTACGCGTACGGCCAGCACCTGCGCTGGACGCAGTGGCTCGGCGTCGCCGCGATCGTCCTCGTGGTCACGCTTCTGCCGGTGCAGCGGCGGCGGATCGTCGCCGAGCCGCGCGCCGAGCTCGTGCCGGCCACGGCGGCCGGCTAG
>JAVKST010000105.1:0-9241 GCA_039583515.1 Gaiellaceae bacterium | reverse complement strand
GCGGCGGCATGCCCCTCCCGCACCTGGGAGAGGAGCGCCGACGCCGATTCGCGGCGCAACCCGAGCCGCTCCGCCGCGCTGCGGAGCCGGTACAGCGCCTGCAGCGCCTGCTCACGCTCGCCCGCCGCGTCCGCGAGCTCCTCCTCCGCCCGGCTGCGCTCCGCGAGTAACGCCTCGAGCCGCTGCTCGGCGTCGGCGCGGGCACTTGCGGCGGCGGCCCGCCGCTCGTCCACCTCGCCGAGGCGCTCCTCGAGCCGCGCGAGGTCGAGCTGCGCAATCCGCGCGCGCAAGCGGCCGATCTCCACCGCGAGCTTCTGTGCCCGCTCGGCGGCCGTCGCCTGCAGCGCGAGCGGTCGGAGGCGCTTCTTCACCTCCTGCTCGAGGTCGCGGGCCCGCTCGACCTGGACGGCGACGCGAGCGAGCTTGAGCTGCGCGCGGTGCCTGCGCGCCTTGAAGCGGCCGAGGCCCGCGGCCTCCTCGACGAGCCCGCGCCGCTCCTGCGGCTTGGAGGCGAGGATCGCCTCGACCTTGCCCTGGCTGATGATCGAGTGCATGCCCTGACCGAGCCCGAGGTCGGCGAGCAGCTCGACGAGGTCGATCCTGCGGACGGGGGCGCGATTGACGAGGTACTGGCCCTCGCCCCCGCGGTGCAGCCGCCGCGCGATCGACAGCTCGGCGAAGTCGACGGGGACGGTGCCGTCCGCGTTGTCGAAGAGGAGCTCGACCTCGCAGAAGTCGGCCGGGCCGCGCCCGCCCCCGCCCGCGAAGAGGACGTCGTCGGGCTTCTCCGCGCGCAGCTCGTTCGGGCTGAGCGAGCCCGCAGCCCAGCGGATCGCGTCGGAGACGTTCGACTTGCCGGACCCGTTCGGCCCGACGATCACGCCGACGCCGCGCTCGAGGCGCACCTCGACCGCGTCCGGGAAGGACTTGAAGCCACGCAGCTTGACGGCGCGCAGATGCACCGCACCGCAGGCTAACGAGCCACGCGGACGCTACTGCTGCTCGTCGGCGTCTTCGCGCGCGAGCGGTGCGTCGGCGTCCCCCGGCTCCTCGACGTCGAAGATCTCGAGGATGCCGCGGGGCGCGGGGTCGCGCTCATCCGCCGCGAGCTGTCGCAGGCGCAGCTCGGAGTTGCTCGGCCGCCGCTCGGGCATGAGCGGGACAGGATGCCACACGTCAGCGACGGACGCCGCTGACGAGCAGGTACTCGCGGTCCTCGGCGACGCTGCCGTCGGGCTGCTCGGCCCGGCGCGAGAGGTCGAGCATCGTCCGCTCGAGCTCGTCCCGCCGCTCCGGGTCGAGGTTCTCCAGGAGCAGCTTGAGCGGGCCGAAGCTCGCGGAGAAGACCTCCCACGCGTGCTCGACCGACTCCTCCTCGAACTGCGATATCCGGCGCTCGATCCGGAGCTCGAAAGCGTCTCCGAGCTTCTCCCGGACGTGCTCCTCGACGCCCCACTCGAGCGCCGAGCCGGCACCGGGCGGAGGCGGCGGCTGGAACGGCGCGAGCGCCCTGAGCGTGTCGCCGATGCGGCTCTCGGGCGTCCAGGCCGAGAAGGCGAGACGGCCGCCGGGCCGCGTGACCCGGGCCAGCTCGCGCGCTGCCGCGTCGTGGTCGGGCGCGAAGATCATCCCGACGGAGGAGACCACTGCGTCGAAGCCGCTGTCGTCCACGTCCAGCTGCTCGGCGTCGCCGACGCGGTACTCGATGTCGTAGCCGTCGGCCGCCGCGCGCGCCTTCGCGACCTCGACCAGGCGTGGCGACAGGTCGATGCCGGTCACCCGTGCGCCCGCGCCCGCGAGGAGCTCGCAGACCTGACCGGCCCCACTCGCGACGTCGAGGACGCGCTCCCCCGGCTGTGGTGCGAGCGCCTCGGCGAGGGCCACGTGCATGTCGTGGATCCCGTCCGCGATGTCCTCGAACGCACCTGCCGACCAGGCCACCGCCGCTCGCTGCTTCAGCTCCGCGAACTCCGGCACGCGTGCGACGTTACTCGCTCTCGCCGGCGGATGCGAGCCGTTCGAGCGCCTGCCGCGCCGCCTCCTGCTCCGCCGCCTTCTTCGTCCGCCCCTCGCCGCGGCCGTGCTCGTCGCCGTCGATCAGCGCCGCGCACGTGAAGTGGCGGTCGTGTGCCGGCCCCTCCGCCGACACCTCGACGTATCTGACATGCCGGCCGCTGCGTGCGAGCACCTCCTGCAGCTCCGTCTTGTGGTCGACGTGGTTCGTGAGCGCGTACTCCATGCGCCCCGCGAAGGCGTCGACGACGGCCTCCTCGATCGCGGCGAACCCGTGCTCGAGGAAGAGCGCCCCCAGCGCCGCCTCGAGCAGCGCCGCGAGGACGTTCCGGTTGCGCGCGAGCCGCTGGAGCTCCTCCGCTGGCAGCTCCTCGGGCGCCCACTCGGCGAGCGGCGCGGCGAGGTCGAGCTCCCGCGCCACCTCGGCGCAGCTGGCGCGCGAGACGACGTGGGAGCGGATCTTCGCGAGCCGCCCCTCGGCGAAGTCCGGGTGTCGCGCGTAGAGCGCGTGCGCGACCGCCAGCTCGAGCACGCTGTCGCCGAGGAACTCCAGCCGCTCGTAGGAGGACGTGCGCTCGCTTGCCCACGACGAATGCGTGAAGACGGTCTCCGCCGCCGCCGGCGGAAGCGAGCGGATCAGCTGCGCGAGGTCGCCGGTCGCGCTACTGGTGCGACGTGACGTAGTCGACGGCCTGCCCGACTGTCTGGATCTTCTGCGCGTCCTCGTCCGAGATCTTGATCCCGAACTGGTCCTCCAGCTCCATGATCAGCTCGACGAGGTCGAGCGAGTCCGCGTCGAGATCCTCCTGGAAGGACGCCTCCTCCGTGATGTCCGCCTCATCGATCCCGAGCTGTTCGGTCAGGACTTCCTTGACCCGCTCGTAGACTTCCTCGCGCGACGCTGCCATGTCACCTCGTTCGTGTGTGGGCCGAAAGCGGGGCGATCATACAACCTCGGCCCGCTGGGGAAGCCGGGCAGCGAGACGCCCGACGACGTCGTGCTCCACGCCGCGAGCGGCGAGACGGACGGCGTTCGCGATCGCGGCGGGTGAGGAGTTGCCGTGCGCGATGACGGCGAGGCCGCGCAAGCCGAGCAGGTAGGCGCCCCCGTACGTGTCCGGGTCGAGCCGCGAGCGGAGCCGGCGGGCGGCGGGCCGGATGAGGAGGCCGCCGAGCTTCCCGCGCGGCGTCGCGGCGATCTCCGTGCGGAGGGACTCGAGCAGCGTCCGGATCGCCCCCTCCACCGCCTTCAGCGCGACGTTGCCGGTGAAGCCGTCGGCGACGACGACGTCGGCCGCGCCCTCTAAGATGTCGCGGCCTTCCGTGTTGCCGCCGAAGCGGAGATCGGCCGCGGCGGCGAGCAGCTCGTGGGCCTCGAGCGTGAGCCGGTTGCCTTTCTCGCGCTCCTCGCCGATCGACAGCAGCCGCACCTCCGGTCGCGCGACGCCGAGGATCTCCTCGGCGAACACCGCGCCCATATAGGCGAACTGGAGCAGGTGCTCCGGCCGCGCATCGGCGTTCGCGCCCGCGTCGATGAGGACGCTCGGGCCGCGGCGCGCAGGGATCGGCACCGCGATCGCCGGCCGGCGGACGCCCGGCAGCCGCCGCAGCAGGACGAGCCCGGCCGCGAGCATCGCGCCGGTGTTGCCGGGAGAGACCACCGCGTCGGCCTCGCCGTCGGCGACCGCCTTCACGGCTCGCACGAGCGAGCTGTCGCTCTTCGTCCGGAACGCCTCCGCTGGCTTCTCGTCCATCCCGACGATCTGCGTGGTCGGGACGAGCGCGAGGCCGCGCGTGTCGAGCTCCGCCGCGCCGAAGATCACCGGGACGATCTGGTCGGTCGCGGCATCGCGCGCACCTGCGACGACGGCGTCGGGGCCGCGGTCGCTGCCCATCGCGTCGACCGCCACCCGGATCATGGCGGGAGCTTACGGAGCCTGGACGCGGAGCGGCTCGATCTCGCGGCCCTTGTACGTGCCGCAGGTCGGGCAGACGCGGTGCGGGCGCTTCGGCTGGCCACACGTCGGGCAGACGTTGACCTTCGGCGCGCTGATCGCGTGCGTCGCCCGCCGCTTGTCGCGGCGGGACTTCGAGGTCTTCCGCTTCGGGACAGCCATACCGGCGGCCCACTATAGCTTTCGTTCGTGGACGCGACCGAGATCCTCCGGCGCTTCGACGAGCAGATGCGGCGGCCGAATCGGCCGGATGGCTTCTACGTCGGCGACGGCTGGAGCGCGGTGCTCCGGCCCCCCGCCGACGGCGATGTCGGGCCCGTGATCGCCCGGATGCGCGAGCTGCCCGGCTGGGTCGAGTGGAAGTACTACTCCCACGACGGCGCGGAGCTGCGCGCGCGGCTCCTCGAGGCCGAGCTCGAACCGGACGAGGAGGAGACGGTGCTCGTCGCGGAGACTGCGGCGCTTCCGCCTCCGCCGCCGGACGTAGAGCTGCGGATGGCAACCGACGAGTTCGTCGAGCTCGCCGCCGGGGTCTTCGGCCGCCGCCACGAGCTGCCGAAGGAGGCCGTCGCGGTCGTCGCGGTCGAGGCCGGAAAGCCGGTCTCGGGCGGTCGGGTCGACCTGTACGGGGAGGAGACGGACTTCGCCGGCCTGTTCGGCGGCGTCACGCTGCCCGAGTACCGCGGGCGCGGGCTCTACCGGGCGACCGTCGCGCGGCGCGCGGAGCTCGCCCGCGAGCACGGCTTCCGCTACCTCTACGTCGACGCGCTGCCGACGAGCCGGCCGATCCTCGAACGGCTCGGCTTCGTCGCGATCACGACGACGACGCCGTTCACGCTGCCGCGCTAGTCCTCCTCCTCCGGCCGTGCCGGCGGGTCGCGAGCATGACCCGCCGTCGACGAGGATCGACGCGCCGGTCGTCCAGCGGGCGACCATCCCCGGCGACCGAGTTGACCGTGATGCCGTCGCGGCCGAGCTCGAGCGCGAGCTGCTTCGTGAGGCCGCCGAGCCCGTGCTTCGCAGCCGCGTACGCGCCGTCGTCGGCGATCGGCGTGCGCTCGTGGACGGAGGTGACGTTGACCATGCGGCCGCCGCGGCCCCTGCTCGACCATCCGCCGCGCCGCCCGCTGCCCGCAGAGGAACGCGCGATCGACCCGGTGACGATCGCCGCAGGCATGCTCCGGGGGATTGCCGAAGCGCGGAACGGCTAAGCCTTGCTCATGGACAAGCGCAGACTCGGAACGCAGGGACTCGAGGTCTCGGCCGTCGGCCTCGGCTGCATGGGGATGTCGGAGTTCTACGGGACAGCCGACGAAGGCGAGGCCGTCGCGACGATCCACCGGGCGCTCGAGCTCGGGATCGACTTCCTCGACACCGCGGACATGTACGGGCGCGGCGCGAACGAGAGGCTCGTCGGCAGGGCGATCGCCGACCGGCGCGACCGCGTCGTGCTGGCGACGAAGTTCGGGAACGTCCGCTCGCACGACGGATCGCGTGAGGTGCGCGGCGACGCCGACTACGTGCGGCAGGCGTGCGAGGCGTCGCTGCACCGCCTCGGCCTCGACCACGTCGACCTCTACTACCAGCACCGCGTCGATCGCCGGGTCCCGATCGAGGAGACGGTCGGCGCGATGGCCCAGCTCGTGGAGGAGGGGAAGGTGCGCTACCTGGGGCTGTCGGAGGCCTCGCCGCAGACGATCCGCCGCGCGCACGCCGTCCACCCGATCGCGGCGCTCCAGTCCGAGTACTCCCTCTGGACGCGCGACCCGGAGGACGGGCCGCTGCAGGCGTGTCGCGAGCTCGGAATCGGCTTCGTCGCCTACAGCCCCCTCGGGCGCGGCTTCCTCACGGGGCAGATCCGCTCCCCGGAGGATGTCGAGGAGGACGACTTCCGGCGCCACAACCCGCGCTTCCAGGGCGACAACTTCCGGCGCAACCTCGACCTCGTCGCGCGGGTCGAGGAGATCGCCGAGCAGAAGGCGCGTACGCCGGCGCAGGTCGCACTGGCGTGGGTGCTGGCGCGCGGCGGCGACGTCGTGCCGATACCGGGGACGAAGCGGCGTCGCTACGTGGAGGAGAACGCCGAGGCCGTCGACGTCGAGCTGAGCGGCGAGGAGCTCGAGCGGCTCGAGCAGGCGTTCCCGAGAGGCGCCGCCGCGGGCGAGCGCTACCCGGACATGTCGACGATCGACAGGTAGCGGGCGCTATTCGGCGTCGCGGAGCGCCTCGAGCGCCGCCCACCGCGGGTCCACGACTTCCTCGGCGTGCTCGTGAGGCTCCGCGTTGAGGTCCTTGCCGCAGACGGGGCAGAGGCCGGCGCACTCGGGACGGCAGAGGATCTGGTCGGGCAGCGCGAGGGCGATCGCGTCTCGCGCCCAGGCGGAGAGGTAGAGCCGGTCGTCGTCGAGGTACTCGCTCCGCAGCTCATCGCCCTGCGGCTTCGCCGCTTGGTACTCGCGGAGGCGGAGCGAGAGCGGCAGCTGCGCCTCGCCGAGGCAGCGGAAGCAGGGGCCCTCGAGCGAGACCCCGAACGCGAGCTCGAGGACGGTCCCGCTCGAGGCGCGGGTGACCGCCAGCTCGGCAGGCGCCGGATTCGGCCGCGGCTCGTACTCCTGCCCCGCCAGGACGAGCGGCTCGAGCTCGATCTCGACCCGCTCGCGCGCCTGGTCTCCGGAGCGGAGCCGGAGCGTGCGCAGGTCGAACACGGTCATGGCGCCACGGTAGCGCGGCGGCATGCGGTGCCTCCCGCTAGGGACCCGTGCGGTGGAGATCCGCCCGGCGTGGCACCGGCGGCGGGAGCGGGACGTTCCTGCTCCTCCCGCCGGCGGACGTCCGGATCGACGGCCTCGGCGACCGGCTCGGGCTTCTCGTGCGGCTGGCGCCCGAGGACCAGCATCCCGACCGACGCGAGGATCATCGCGCCCGCGGCGAGCATCCGCCCGTCGACGCTCTCGCCGGCGAGTGCCCAGCCGAGCAGCACGGCCACGGCGGGGTTGACGTACGCGTACGTCGAGACGAGCACGCTGGGCGCCCCGCTCCGCAGCAGCCAGCCGTACGCCGTGAAGGCGATGATCGAGCCGAACACGATCAGGTACGCGAAGGCCACGGCCGAGCCGGTCGAGATCGCCTCCGGGCGCAAGCGCCCGACCTCGCCGGTTGCGGCGCCCGCGACGGCGAGGAGCGCCCCGGCGCAGAGCATCTGCATCGCGGCGGTGAGGAACGGCGACCGCGGCAGCGGCGCGACGCGTGCGTATGCCGAGCCGCTCGTCCAGGCGAGCGCGGCGCCGAGGATCACCGCCGCGCCGGCGGGGTCGATGTGCGCGCTCGGGCCGACGAGGCTCGCGACGCCGAGCAAGCCCGCCGCGATGCCCGCGATAGCGCCCAGCGAGAGCCGGACGCCGAAGACCGTGCGGTCGAGCAGCGCCGTGAAGAGCGGAACGCTCGCGACGAGCAGCGCGGTCAGGCCGGAGGCGACCCGCTGCTCGGCCCAGGCGATGCCGCCGGTGTCGACGAACAGGAGCAGCCCGCCGACGACGGCGGCGGCCCCCCATTCGCGCCGCCCCGGCCGCGCAGCCGCGACGTCGCCGCGCCACCACGACCAGGCGTACAGGAGCCCGCCGGCGAGCGCGAAGCGGAACGCCAGCATGAGGAACGGCGGCAGCGAGCGGTCCGCGACCGCGATCGCGAGGTACGTCGATCCCCAGACGACGTAGACGACGAGCAGCGCGGCAGCGACCTTGACCCTCATGGCCCTCATGAACTCAGGATGCCGTCGGCGCTGTGATCAGAGCAAGTTGAGTTATCGTTCGTTTCGATTATGAGTGCTAATCAATGGCTGGGCGTAGAGCTGCGTCACCTGGCGGCGCTGGAAGCGGTCGCACGCACCCGCTCGTTCGGCCGCGCTGCGCGTGAGCTCGGTTACACGCAGTCCGCCGTCAGCCAGCAGATCGCCCAACTCGAGCACATCGTCGGCCAGCGCCTCTTCGACCGGCCCGGCGGGCCGCGCCGGGTCGAGCTGACGGAGGCCGGTGCCCTCCTGCTCGGCCATGCCGACGCGATCGTCGCGCAGCTGGACGCGGCCCGCGCCGACATGGCCGCACTCGCCGAGGGAGCCGCGGGAACGCTCCGCGTCGGCATCTACCAGAGCGTCGGCGCCCGCCTCCTCCCCGCGCTCGTGCGCAGGTTCCGCGCCGACTGGCCGCTCGTGGGCGTCCGGGTGCGTGAGGAGAGCGACGCGGCGGACCTGCTGCGTCTCCTGGAGCACGGCGAGCTCGACCTCACCTTCACCGACCTGCCGCTACGGGGAGGCCCCTTCGAGTGGGCCGAGCTGCTGCAGGATCCGTACGTGCTGCTCGTCTCGGCGCGGTCGCAGCTGGCGCAGCTCGACGCGGCGCCGCCGTTCCGGGAGCTGGCGAAGCTGCCCCTGATCGGCCGTCGCAGCACCGACGAGCCCGAGCGCCTCGTCGCCGGCCGCGTACCGGAGCTGGACGTCGTCTTCCGCACCGACGACAACGGCACGCTCGCGGCGCTCGTGGCGGAAGGCCTCGGCGCCGCGATCGAGCCGCAGCTCGTCGTCGACCCGCGCAACCGCGACGTCGTCGCGCTCCCGTTCGGCTCCCGGATCCCGCCGCGGACGATCGTGATCGCCTGGCACCGCGACCGCTACCGCTCGCGCGCGGCGGAGGCGTTCGTCGAGCTGGCTACGAAACTCCCCAACGCGACGGCGGCCAGTACGTCGCGACGACCGGCCCGATGAACGCGGCGCGCGGAACCGGCCCCCAGGTGCGCGAGTCGCACGAGCTGGCGCGGTTGTCACCCAGCACGAAGTACTGCCCGGGCCCGAGCCGCGGCCAGGTCCTGGTGACGTCGTCGCGCTCCGGCGCGGGGACGTAGGGCTCGTGCAGCCTGCGCCCGTCGACGTAGACGTGGCCGCGGCGCTCGGAGACGACCTCGCCGGGAAGGCCGATCACGCGCTTGAGGAAGGTGCCACCCTCCCGGCAGCGCTCCTTCGCCGCGGCCGGCGCGCGAAAGACGGCGATCTCACCTCGCTCCGGGTTGCGGAAGTCGTAGACGATGCGCGCCACGATCACGCGCTGGTCGAACGACGCCGTGCACCCGGGCGTCGGACGCGCGCAGACGAGGGTCGGCTCCATCGACGACGTCGGCACGCGGAAGGGCTGGGCGACCTCCGCCTCGAACGCGAGCATGAATCCGGCGACGAGCCCGAGCGTCACGGCCCACTCCAGCGCCTTCCGTACCACGCGACAAGCGTA
>JAVKST010000104.1:0-9274 GCA_039583515.1 Gaiellaceae bacterium | reverse complement strand
GTGCCAGCGCGCCCGCCGCCAGGCTCGCGACGCGTTCTGCGGGGACTGCCTCGGGCGGCCGGACGCCGCCGACGAAGTAGACGGCCGCCGCGGCGAACCAGGGCAGCGCCAGCCGGGCGAGCACGAGCGCGAGCGACCAGGCCGCCAGCCGTCCGTGGACGGTGGCTCCGAGCGCAGCCGCCGCCAGGACGGTCGTGTCGACGCTGCCGTCGAGCCAGAAGCCGAGCCGGCTCGCCTCGCCGCGCCTGCGGGCGAACGGGCCGTCGGCCAGGTCGAGCGCGACCGCCAGCCCCAGCAACGCGACGCCGGCGTGCGCGTCGGCCAACACGAACAGCGCGGGTGGCAGGCCGCCGCGGAGCATGGTCAGCACGTTCGCAATCCCGAGCCCGGGCGCCCTTCCGCCGTCGTGCGGCGAGAGCAGGCCGAGATGCCAGTCGACCATCAGCGCCTGCGCGAGCCACCAGCCGGCCCCGGCGACCGCGAGAGCGGGCCGTCCTGCCACAGCGGCGGCCGACCAGGCGAGCGCCCCGGCGGCGGCGAGCGCGAGCAGCTGCCGGTGCGCATGCGGGTGGACCTGCCGCTGCTCGCGCGCCCGTGCCAGTGAGGCGCCGAGGAAGCGGAGCCAGCCGCGGGGCCGGTAGCGCGCGAGGCGAAGCTCGCGCAGCAGCTCTCGTGTCCAGACCTCGCTCTCGATCACCGGCGCCGGGCGACCAGGACGCCGTAGCCGAGGACGCCGTCGCCTAGCGCCCGGGCGGCGGCGGCCGCGAGGACACGCGCCCGGTCGAGCCGCTCGGCCGGCACGAGCATGCCGGCGACCTGGAGCCGCGCCTCGATCCGCTCGATCAGGGCGGCGAGCGCCTCGTCGCGCCGCTCGGCACGGTCGACCTCGAGACCCGCCCGCGCGAGCAGGACGGCGATCTCGTCGAGCGGCCTGGCGTCGGCGATGCAGGCCACCCATGCCTGCAGCTGCTTCAGCTCCTCGGGAAGCCGCTCCTGCTCGGCGACCATGTCCGAGAGGGCGAGCCGGCCGCCGGGCCGCAGCACGCGGGCAATCTCGGCGGCAGCGCGCTCCTTGTCGGGGAAGGTGCAGAGCGCGCACTCGCAGAGCACACCGTCGGCCGAGCCGTCGTCGAGCGGCAGCGCCTCCGCGTCACCGCGCAGGAAGCGCACGCGGGGGTCGTCGGACGGTTGCACCGGCGGCGCCAGATCGACGCCGACCGCGTCGCAGCCGCTCTCGCGAACGAGCTGGAGCGTGCTCGTCCCCGGCCCGCAGGCGACGTCGACGACGACCTCCCCGGGACCGACCCGGAGCGCGGCGATCAACTCGGAGGTGAGGGCCGGGCCGCCGGGGTGGAAGGAGTCGCCGAGCAGGAAGCGCGCCGCCGCGCTCGAGTAGACGGCCGCACAGCACGCCTTCACCTCCTCCGCCGCGACGGTCATCCGCGAACCGTCCGCGACCCGAACCGGGTCGGCTGGAGCAGCGGCTGCAGCGGCGTCGCGTTCGGCACCACCGGCGCCACCTCGCGGCCGCTGAGCTGCGCGCGCACCTGCTCGCGGTAGCCGACCGAGTTGTAGGCACAGAACGGGATCAGCCGCCCGTCGGGAACGATCTCGGCGACACAGCACTTCATCAGCTGCCGCACGTTCAGCGTGTAGGCGTCCTGGAAGTCCTGCACGACCAGCATGAACACCTTGTCCTGCAGGTGGCCGAGCTCGGACGGCAGGTCGATGCCGCAGCTCTCGCAGGCCAGCAGCGCCTTCTCCGCGCCCGGCGTGGCCGACGACGAGAACATCCGCTCCAGCGCGCCGCGCACCGCCGTGTCGGGGTAGATGCGGTTGGAGACGTAGTCGAGGTAGTCGTCGATCTCCAAAAGCCGCGTGAACGGCACGACGGTGTCGCCGTCGACGAAGGCGTAGCTCATCGAGCGGCAGGTCGGAAAACAGCACGGCACCGGCACGAAGTCCTCGAGCCGGAACCACTCCGGCACCTGCGCCGCGACGAGCTTCATCACATCGGCGTTCGTCAGCCGCTCCAACGGGTCGAACTCGACATGCCGGCCCGAGTGCGTCACCGGCTGGAAGGCGACGCTGTTCACCGCCGGATGCGCAACCCCGAAGCGCACCACCTCCCCAAGCTCGTGCTCGTTCACACCCTTCTCGACCGCGCAGACGAGCGTCACCGTCAGCCCCTCCTCCGCGCACCGCTCCAGCGCCCGCTCCTTCTCGGCGCGCAGGTCCCTGCCGCGGATCGCCAGGTGCGTCGCCTCCTCGAAGCCGTCGAACTGCAGGTAGACGTGCGGGCGCAGCCGTCCCAGCTCCTGCGCAAAGCGTGCGTCGCGGGCGATCCGGATCCCGTTCGTGTTCAGCATCACCGTCCGGATCCCCTTCTCGTTCGCGAGCGCGATCATCTCCAGGATCTGCGGATGGATCGACGGCTCGCCGCCCGAGAACTGCACCACCTCCGGCTCCCCCTCCGCCGCCACGAACCGGTCGAGCATGAAGTCCACCTGCTCCAGCGTCAGCGAATAGCCGTCACCGGGAGCGTGGTGGCCCGAGTCGGCAAAGCAGATCGGACAGTCGAGGTTGCAGGCCGTGTTCACCTCGATCACGCCCAGACAGGAGTGCTGCTTGTGCTCCGGGCACATGCCGCAGTCCGACGGGCACCCCTCCGCCACCTCCGTCTGAAACTCGAGCGGGATCGTCCCCGGCTTGTTGAACCGCTGCTGCGCCAGATACAGGTCGGCATCCGAATAGACGAGCGCCTCGAACACGCCGTGCTCCGGGCAGCGCTTCCGCATCACCACCCGCCCCGCGCGCGCGTTCAACTCCGCGTCGACCACCCGCCTGCACACCGGGCAGACCGACTTGGTCAGCTCCAGGAACACCTCGTCACGATCCACCTTCCGACCCGGCGCAACCGCCATGACCCTCCTTCGCTCGTGGACACGAGGTTGGATGCCCGCTACCACGGCGACGATGCAGCGACCTGCTCGACCTCCCGCAGGAGCACACCGACCGGCGGCCGGTCATCCGTCCGCTGGGGCCGCGCGTAGACGACCACCCCTGCGGCGCCGACGACGAAATCCCCGCCGAGCTGAAGCGTGTCCACGCCGAAGCGCGTCGGCCGCGCACTCGTCAGGGCGACGCGCAGATAGCGCATCCAGACGCGCGGGTCGCCCCAGATCCGAACCGCAGACGCGCGTCGAAGGCCCCACGCCGAATACGCCTCCCGCGCGGGGTCGACCAGGACGGGATACGGGACGTCCAAACCGCGGAGCATCGTCCGCCGCACGAGCGCCGGGTCGTCGTGGACGACGAAGAGAACTGCCGCCCCGGCCGCTTCGAGCCGCTCGCGCCGGTCGAGCACCTTCACGAGGTGCGCACGGCAGACCAGTCAACCCGCGTGTCGCAGGAAGCTCACCAGCACCGGCCGCCCGCGCAGATCCTCCAGCCGCACCCGCAGCCCGTCGAGATCGGGCAGCTCGAGCGGCGGCGCCGGCATTCCGACGAGCGCAGTTCTCGCAGCAGGGCCTCTCAAAACGTCAGCACCTCGTAGCCATCCGCCACTTGTCCCTGATCAGCTCCGGCACTCTGCGCGTGCCCGCGCCGTCGAAAATCACCGTCAACTCGTCACCCGCCTCCTTGGACTCCTGCGCCGTCGCGAGCGCATTCGCGGCATGGCCGAGATCGGCATATGAGACTCCGTGTCCGCGAGCAAGACACTGCTGCCGTCGCCCATCATTGGACCTCCATCGTTGAGACCTCTCATTCTCCCGGGCGGCCGCCGACGATTCGCTCCTCCGATTAGCCCGCGCCGTCGTCTATGGGGCGATGATCAGGGCGGAAGTGGCGACCGTAGCGAGTCGATGAACTCGCGCATGTAGTCGGGAAGCGCGTTGGCGGTCGGCAGCGGCCAGGCGCTCGATGAGCTTCGAACGGCCGTCGCCGTGCTGGAAGTCGAAGAACTCTTCCCGATCTGCAAGAGCGCGCATGTCGAGCGCCCGGAGCGTCTGCTTGCGCGCGGTCGGATTCAGGACGACGAGGACACGCGTCGTTCCCTGGCCGAAGTCGAACATCGCCCACTGCAACAGCTTCCCGCCGAAGTGGATTGCGACCGCTGGGGCCCAGTAGTCGCGCTCGTCGTCGATGACTTCGCGCTGGTCGGAGTAGAGGGTGCCGCCGGCGCTGAGTGGGGCGATGCCGTCGTCTTCGAGGTAGCTCGCGACGGCGTGTGCTGCGCGGAGGCGTGGGTTCGACTCCGACCACTGCTGCTTGAACCGCCGCCGCGTGAGACGACTTGTCGCCATCCGTGCCGGCAAGTCGACGAGCTTCGCGTCGAGCCAGCCGGCCCACATGAACAACGAGATCTCCTGCCTCGCAGGCCGCGGGATGAGCTTCTCGACCTCACTCAGCAAGGGGTGGACAGTGTCGCGTGCGGCTCTTCCTGCAGCCGGGTCAGGCGCAACGGCATGCAGACGCGCGCGTGCCGTCGCGAACGACTCACCGCGACTCCACAGCAGCTCCGGGTCGAATCCCTCCTTGCGCAGATCCTCGAGCTCGTTCAGGTGCAGCTCGAGAACCCGCTGGTTCCCTCGCAGCTCGCGCTTGAGGGCCGCGCGATGGTCGAAACCGCCGGCAAGCGCGGTCACGAACCAGCGTCCTGCCTCGTCCTTTGTCTGATCGAACTCGACCGCGAGATCGATGTCGCCGACCTGGAGCGCTCCCCGCGCGTAGGAGCCGAAGACCCACACGTCGCGCACGCGAGGCAGGTATCGGCCGTCGCCGGCTGCGACGCGCTCGAGCAGCGCTTCGATCCGCTTCGTCGCCTCGGATCGCTTCACGGCAAAGCAGCCTAGGCTCGCACCGATCCTCGCCCAAGCTCCGACTGGACCGCCGGCTAGCGTAGGTCGCGTGGCAACGAGCGTCTACGTCGACGCATTCAACCTCTACTACGGGTGCCTGAAAGGCACGCCGTACCGCTGGCTCGACCTCGGCGCGCTCTGCCGCCGGCTGCTGCCCAAGGACGAGATCAAGCGCATCCGACACTTCACCGCCACCGTGAGCGCCCGGCCCGACAACCCGCACGCGCCGCAGCGACAGCAGGTCTACCTCCGAGCGCTCGAAACGATCCCCGGCCTCTCGATCCACTATGGCCACTACCTGAGCCACGTGACCCGCATGCCGCTTGCAACCCCACGTCGCGGCGCACGCACCGTCGAGGTGATGAAGACCGAGGAGAAGGGCTCCGACGTCAACCTGGCCACCTTCCTGTTGCTCGACGCCTTCAGAGGGACTGCGAAGTCGCGGTCGTGATCTCCAACGACTCCGACCTCAAGCTCCCGATCGAGGTGGCCCAGAAGGAGCTCGCGCTCCGCGTCGGCGTCGTCAACCCGCACCCACCCGCGCGACGCAGCCGCGCGCTCCAACCGACGTTCTTCAAACAGATCAGGGCATCCGCCCTCGCCGCCTGCCAGTTCCCGCCCGTCCTCCGCGACGCGCGTGGCGAGATCAGAAAGCCGTCGCGGTGGTAGCGGCCCCGAAACGCAGAGACCCGCCGGAGCGGGCCTCGCACCCAACCACCGAGGCGGTTGGGGGGATAGCCGCATCTTAGCGCGCCACCGGACGGAATGCCGATTGAGAGCGGTGCCAGGGCGACGGGTCGCTGCTCACCCGGCTCGCCGACCGGGACACCCGTGGGGACAGGTCTTGGGGACAGGTTCGGGGTCTGCCGGGGCCGCTGAGGGCGATCGAAGCACCCCGTCCCGGACAGCTCAACTCCTCTGATTAGCAATGGTAAGGAGGGGGTCGACGGTTCGAGTCCGTCAGAGGGCTCTTTCAAGAGACGACGCCGCTGCAAATGGCGGCTTTTTTGTTGCCGCGATTGACACTGTAGAGTACCTCCTGGCTAGGGAGGGGGTCGACGCTGTTGCGGGGCTCACCAGTCCGGGACGAATGGCTTCGGAAGGCCGATTGGGGAGTCGGGGCGTCACGAACGCCCATCCGGACGCCGATCTGGGGACAGGTTCTGGGGCCAGGTTCGCGCTGAATCCCGCGACAGGTCGCCGCGCTCGAAGCGACGAGGATCTACGCCTTGGTGGGAAGCGAGCGCGCGAAGGAGATGCCGCGCTCGACCCAGGAGGCGAGTGTGGCGGGGGTCGTCAACTGCTCCTCATCGACGCTCAGCCAGCCTCGCATCGAGCGGCCGCCCATCTCGAACAGAGCCACACCCGACAACGCGACCAGCGCGTCCGTCTCGTCCGGGTCGACCATCTCCTTCTCCACGACCGCCGGCTCGTCGGCGACGGCTGTGCGGATCCGCTCGGCGAGTCGGCGATCGTAGGGCATCAGCCGACTGCTCCGGGGGCGGGAGACTCGAGGATCTGCTTCAGCCGCTGCAGATCCTTGCGGTTGGCGCGCCGCATCGCCGCGGCCAGCATCGGCGCGACGAGCTTCGAGAACCCCGCCGGCGCGCCACGGTTCCGCAACGTCATCCGCGTGCCGCCGTCCGATGTGTCCACCCAGCTATAGCTCGTCTCCATCGGGAAAGGCCCCTCCGCCGTCGCCATCACGAGCCGGCTACCGGGTATCAGCTCCCTGACCTCGTAGGTGTAGGAGAGCCTGCGCCCCATGAACTCGGCCGTGAACGCGATCCGCGAGCCGACCGCGAGCGGCTGCGGCAACTTCCATTCCGCGGCCTCGATGTTCTCGTACCACGCCGGCGCGTTGTCAGGGTCGCAGGCGTAGGCAAGTACCTCGCTCCGCGGCCGATCGATCTCGACCTCCGTTCGGACATCCACCGGCATGCTGCAACTCCTGGTGCGTTACGCGCCGCGACGACGGCAGGCGAAGCGCTCAGCGTGTCGGCGGGTCGTGCAGCCTTGCAGGTCGACGATCTTGCCGTTCCGCAGGGTGAGTACCTGGTAGCGCTCCTGACGCCGGCCGTCTGCGTCGAGCCACTGGGTCGAGCCGATGATCACGTCGTCATCGACCTGGGTGAACTCGGGCCGCACCTCGACTCTGCTGTCGCCGCGCTTGCGGATCTGGAAGCTCAAGACCTCACGGGCCTCGTCAGGCCCGTGTCAGGAGGGGGTGCGCTTCCACCAGAGGTGACCGTGCGGCACCCCGCGCCACTCGCACTCCTCGGCGATCAGGGCTGAGAACGGGCCGGGGTCGCCGCGGTTGAGCGCGTCCGCCGCTGCACGCAACTGGTCGATCACGAGCCGGATCATGCCACCAGGCGGTGCCCTATTCGAGTGCGCGTTCGGCGTCCTCTCGACGGAGCACGCCGATCAGCACGCCGTCCGACCGCGTGACGGGCAACGTCGTCAGCTGCTGCCTGCGCATCCGCTCCACCGCCTTGTCCAGCTCCAGGCTCGGCCTCACGGTGCTCGGCCCGAGCGACATTGCCTCCTCAACAGACCCGTTGTCGTCGCCGGTGAGCACCGCCCGGCCCAGCCGCCCGAGGACGACGCCGTGCTCGTCGGTGACGAAGCACGTGTCCCAGCCGGCCGCGAGGACGCGTCCGCGCACGTCGACCAGACGGTCGTGGGGCGCGCAGGCAGGGACGTCGGTGCGAACGTGCGCGCCGACGCGCGTGCCGCTGTCGTGGTCGCCTTCGAGCGGGAGCCCGAACGAGGCCCAGTCGGCCTTGCCCGCGGTGTAGTCGTAGACCTGCGTGTAACCGAGTTCTTCGAGCCGCGACGCGGCTCGTGGCGACATGTCTCATTGCTGGTCGTAGCAGTAGACGATCACCGGCAGGCCAGGGTCGAGTGGGCCGGCCGTCTCCGCGTCGAGCGTCTTCAGCGGGATGTTGAGCGCACCCGGCAGCCGCTCGTACTCGTACTCGTCCGCAGGTAGTACCTCCACCAGTTGCGCGCCCTGCTCGAGCAGAGAGCGAACGCCCTCGCGATCTACCGGCATCAGCATCGGCAGATGGCCGCTGAGACCATGTTCGTGTCAGCCTTCATGTCGGCTCGCGCCTTCCCGCTGCAGCGCGTCGCGAAGCCAGCGTTCGTCCGGCTCGCCGGCGAAGCCGGCATCGGTCCGGTAGATGCGGCAGGAGAGCACGTACTGGTCGCGCTCGTGCGCGTGCGGGTCGATGTCGCGGCCCCCGACTCGGATCGTCGGGGAGCCGAGGAAGCGAAGCCGCTGCGCCGCGTCGTCGTCGGGAACCTCGACCAACCGCATCTGGGGCTCGAGCCCCAGCTCGCCGCTGACGCGCTCGACCATCTCCTGTGCGGCCTCGTGGTTTGGGCAGCCGTCGAAGTAGAGGATCTCCACCAGCGGCTTCGCTTGCTCTTCGCTCATCTCACCTCCCGATCCCACAACTCATCTTGGGTGTGATGCCCCGACCGGCGTGGTCGATTCACGACGGGCAGATAAGCCGAGCTACCGCCGGAATCGGCGGCGCGGCAGCCGTCCGCTGCCGCCGAGCCGGAGCGCCAGCGAGCGGCGAAACGACGCCACGATCGCTTCCACCCGCACGCCGTAGGAGCCGAATCGCTCGGCCACCTGGTCGGCGTCGAGGCGCGCGCGCTCGCGTTCGACGGCCTCGGCCGGGAGTCGGCCGAGGCCCCGGCTCCGCGATTCAGATCAGGGCCGCGAAGACGATGCCCCAGGCGGCACCGAAGACGATGTGGGCCATCCAGAGGCCCACCGGCGTCGCCCGGCCGAAGTTCTTGCCGCCGAAGCCGAACGGCGGCAGCACGACCTCGCCGCTGGGCGCTTCGGCCGTGCGCGCGCCCCCGCTGACGCGCGGGTGCATCGCGCTCATCATCGGCATCGCCATCGCCGCGACGATTCCGTGCACGGCGCCGAAGGCGGCGCCGATCCAGACGCCGTCGACCACGCCTGTGATCCGACGCCGATGCCGTACCAGACGGCGGCGTACGCGAGCCCGAAGAGGAGCCCGTTGACGAGGTGGGCCATCATCCCGAGCGGCCGCGCCTCGGCTCGGCGGCGACGCAGCATCGAGCCGAGGATCAGCGGCATCTCCATCCGCGTCATCCCCATCCCGAGCGCCATCCGCATCAGCATCGACATCGCCGCCACGCCGGCGGCGCCGCCGACGACTCCCTGCCACGCCTGGTAGTTCATCCTCCATCACCTCGCTTCATCGCCCAATTTCGGGCAGTCGTTTGCAGCGGATCCGCGAGCACCGCTCACGTCGTCCGATGCGCGCCGGCCTCGCGCGCAAGCCGCTCGGCGTCGGCATCGTCACCGCGATGCGCCTGCAGCAGCGCTTCCGTCTGGCGCCAGACCGCCTGCGTCAGAA
>JAVKST010000103.1:0-9320 GCA_039583515.1 Gaiellaceae bacterium | reverse complement strand
GCGTGCGCGGTGATCACGTCTGGCCCGTGCGGGCGCCTGAGATGTTCTTTCTGCAAGGTGGGGGCGACGCATGCGGTATCGCGGTTCGAGTGTGGCTCAGCGTATGAGCTGGATGGTGAGGTCGAGATCGAGCTCAGCCCAGTGCCGGTCGGCGGTGATCACGGGGAGTTGGAGCCGTTTTGGCGAGTGCGAGGCAGGCGCGGTCGGCGAGGGAGAGGCCGTGCGCTCTGGTGAGCGGCCGCAGCCGGGCGATCTCGATATAGTCGTTCTCGCTGAGCGGTTCGAGCTGCAGCGGACTGTCGCTCGTTTGGATGCTGTCTGCGACCCGCTGCGGATCGTCGCCGTCGGCGGCGACCTTCGAGAGCGTCTCGGCCCAGTTGACGACGCTGATTGCGGCGGTGGCGGCGAGCGCGTCGACGACCGCATCCGCGCCGGGCTCGTCGTGCAGGAGGGCGATCAGCGCCGAGGCGTCGAAGATGGTGGCCGGCTCATCGCCGGGCACTGCGTCTGCTGGCTTCGGCCTGGGTCTCCGCGGCTGCGGCGCTGCGCCGCTCGGCGATCAGCTCGTCGGTGTAGGAGCGCGATTGGTCGCGGCCGAGAAGACCGCGCAGCCGCTCAGCTGCCGCGCGGCGACGCTCTAGTTCGGATCTCGTCGTGTTGGTTCTCGCCATCACTCACATCCTACGACCTTGGAGTCGCGACGGTGCGCTGGGATCACCCTGCGGAGGCAGTCGGCAAAGGCATTGGGCAGTGAATCCGGATCCGCCGGGAGGGCGTTGATCATCGGTGCGGACTGCCGCACTTTGAGTCCATTGCTGCCGAAGAAGTTGGCGTCACGAACAATGAGCCCTTCCACTCCTGCCGTGGCAGCAGTCGGCTGAACGCCGCCAGCAACGCCCGATCAGCCGGCGTCAGCGCAGGCCGAGAGACCTGCCGCTTGTCAACACGCAGCTGATGCCGGAGCAGCAGGATCTCGATCTCCTTCTCCCGCTCTGAGCGGTGCGCGGCGCCGCCTCCTCGATGTCGACCAAATGCTTGCTGCGCAAGAGACCGCCGTTGCGCGTGTGGTCGTGTAGGCGCTCGTCTCCGAACGTCCATTCACGCCCGAGGACTCGGTCGTCGTCGCCTTGCGGTTGCCGACCGTCGTCCGTGGCGCCGGTGCTGCTCCGGTTTGAGGGTGGTCGATGTGCCGAGGGTCGTGGTCGAGGGGCCTGAAGAGGTAGCGCACCACAGCATCAGAGGGTGTCCGACTTCTGAGCCGCTGTGGCTTCACTGCAACCGTGCGAGCGAGTTGGCGAGTTCCTCGCGCGAGTGGATTCCGAGCTTTCGGTAGACATTGCGGAGGTGGTACTCGATCGTCTTCGGGCTGAGGAATAGGGCCGCGGCCGCCTCGCGCGTGGTCTTGCCGTCGGCGAGGAGCAGGGCGATCTGCAGCTCCTGCGGAGTGAGGTCGTCGAGGGTGCTCGGATTCCGGCGTCGCGCTGTCTCGCCGCTCGCGGCGAGCTCCACGCGCGCGAGCTCGGCCCAGGGGCCGGATCCGAGGTCCTCGAAGGTCTCGTGCGCGGCACGTAGCTCCTCGCGCGCGCGGAGACGCCGGCCGGCCCTGCGCAGGCGAGCTCCGTAGACGAGTTGCGTCCGGGCCTGCTCGAAGGCATCGGGCGTTCGGACGTGCATTGCCAGGGCTACCTCGAAGATGGGCTCGAACGCGTCGTCTTCGGCGAGCAGCCCGCGGCAGCGGGCGGCGCGGGCAAGCGCCCACGGCTGCTGCTTCGCGTCGGCGGCCTGGCTGAACGTGGCGGCTGCAGCTGCGGCTTCGTCGCAGCACCCGAGGCGCAGGTGGAGCTCGACCCGTTCAGGCGCCGGCGACAGGTCGGGGTCGCCGATCTCGTACCGGTCGAGCGCCGACTGCGTCTCGTCGAAGCGCTGCAGCGCCGCGTGGACGTCGCCGCCGACGAGCTCGAGCTCGCCGAGTGCCGTGAGCGCCCAGATCTCGAACACGCGCGCGCCGAGCTCGCGGGCCAGCTCCAGTGCCTCGCCGGCCCGCAGACGACAGGCGTCGGCGCGCCCGCAGCGTGCGTCGAGCCACGCGAGCCGGGCGAGGGCCTCGGTGAGGATGATGCGCTGACCGGTCTCGCGCGCGAGCCCGATCGCCTCGTCGAGCGTCGCCTGGGCCTCGAGATATCTGCCGGCCGCCATCTGGCCGATGCCGACGTGGGTGAGCAGGTGCGGGAGCGCACCCGCCGCGGAGCGCGCCCGCGCCGTCGTGAGCGCCCGGTCGACGAGCCCGTCGCCGGCTTCCGCCTCGCGCAGCCAGAGGGGGCCGAACGCGGCCCAGGCGAGCAGCCGCGGGTCGAGGTCGTCCGATCGCTCGAGCGCCTCGGTCGCGTCGCGGATGAGCGCAGTGCCGGTCTCGCCGTCGCCCGAGAGGACGCGCCCCATGCCTGCGGTGATGCGTGCGAAGAAGGCGGCGCGGGGGTCGGAGGTCGAGTCGGCGAGAGCGTGGGCGCGGTCTCCGTATGCTCGCATGCTGGAGGCGTCGCCTGCGAAGAACGCGCCTTCTGCGGCCTCCGCGAGCATCACGACGGCCGAGTCGGGCTCGTGGGACGCTGCGCGCTCGGCGACCGCCGCGAGAATCGTGCGCGCCTCGTCCAGCGGGCCCTGGCGGATCGCGATGTGGCCTCGCAGGTGCTGAATCTCGACGATGTGCGCCTCGTCCATCGCGTGCGCGGCCGCATCGTCGAGGAGCGACAGCGCGCGGTCGCTGAGGCCGGCGAGCCAGGCTGCTTCCGCGGCAGCGCGCGCAAGGGGAGCGCGCCGGTCGGCGTCCGCTGCGAGCAGTGCGGCCCGCTCGTAGCTGTGCGACGCGACGTCGTAGGCGCTTCGCCCGCGTGCCCGCGCACCTGCCTGCTCGAGCGCGGAAGACGCCTGCTCGTCCGGTCCCGCAGCCGCGAGCGCAAGGTGCCACGCGCGCGGGTCCGCTTCGGTGTCGGGCAGTGCGTCGGCCAGGACACGATGCGCAGCGCGGCGTCGCTCGGGAGGAGCGTCGCCGTAGACGGCGGACCGGATCAGCGGATGGCCGAAGTCGATCCGCCCGGCGCCGATCTCGACCAGCCCATCCGCCTCGGCGGGCGCGAAGTCGCCGATCTCGAGGTCGAGCCCGGAGACGGCGCGCGCCACGACGGAGAGGTCGTTCCCGTCGCACGCGGCGGCGACGACGAGCGCATCGCGGGCGCGGTCGGGCAGAGCGCGGACGCGGTGCAGGTAGGCGTCGACCACGCTGGAGACGGCGGCGACGGGCGTGTTGAGCGGAATCTCGGCGGGGTACTCCCTCGCGAGCTCGAGCATCGCGAGTGGATTCCCGCCCGTCTCGCGATGGAGCCGTGCGGCGAGATCCGGGCTGATCGTCGGCGCGCGGCTCCGGAGGAGCTCGATCGAGCTGTCGCTGTCGAGCCCGCCCACCTTCAGGGTGCGAAGGTCCGTGCCGTCGATCAGAGAGGGCTCGCCTTCGCGGACCGTGAGGAGCGCCGCGACCGGATCGGCCACCAGCCGCCGCAGGGCGAACCGCAAGGCGTCCGCGCTCGAGCCGTCCAGCCACTGCGCGTCGTCGACGAGCACCGCGACGGGGCGCGACTCCGCATGGGCGGCCAGGAGGCTGAGCGTCCCGGCCCCGACCGCGAACCGGTAGTGCGCTTCCGCCGGGCGCAGCGCGAGGGCGCTCTCGAGCGCGGCCGCCTGGGGAGCAGGAAGCTGGCCGAGGCTGTCGAGCGCAGGGCGGAGCAGGTCGAATAGTCCGCCGAACGGGATGTGCGCCTCCGACTGGACGCCCCGCGCCCGCAGAACGTCCATCCCCTCAGTGCGCTCGGCCGTCCAGTCGAGCAGGCTCGACTTGCCGATCCCCGCCTCGCCCACGATCGCAAGCACGCCGCTCGAGCCCGAGCGTGCCTGCCCGAGCAGCTTGGTGATCGCATCGAGCTCCCGATCGCGGCCGAGGAGCATGTTCCCTCGGATTGTAGGAAGCGCATCTGCTCAGGACCAGGGGGCCCACCTGAGGCGAGGCACGGCTTCCGCTTCTAGCGTCGGTGTCGTCCCGCAATGCAAGGAGGAGAGATGGCCACGCTCGAAGAGCCCCAGCTCGATGTCGACAAGCTGATGAAGTTCGTGTTCCGCGCGGTCGACGAGGTGGGCGCGACGCTGAACACGGCGCTCGTCGTGATGGGAGACCGGCTCGGCCTGTACCGCGCGATGGCCGGTGCCGGGCCGCTGACGCCGGCCGAGCTCGCCGACCGTTCCGGCGCCTCGGAGCGGTACGTCCGGGAGTGGCTGAACGCGCAGGCGGCAGGCGGCTACGTCGAGTACGAGCCCGACAGCGGCCGCTACACGCTGCCGCCCGAGCAGGCGGTCGCCTTGACGGACGAGGAGAGCCCGGCCTACCTGCCCGGCTTCTTCCAGATCGCGCTCGGCTCCGTGCACGACTCGCCGCGGATCACGGAGGCAGCTCGGAGCGGGGAGGGGATCGGCTGGCACGACCACGTCCACGACGTGCACGAGGGCTGCGAGCGGTTCTTCCGGCCCGGCTACAACGCGAACCTCGTCCCGTCCTGGCTTCCCGCGCTCGACGGCGTGGTGGAGAAGCTCGAGCGGGGCGCCCGGGTCGCGGACGTCGGCTGCGGCCACGGCGCGTCGACGATCGTGATGGCGAAGGCGTTCCCGAACTCTCGCTTCGAGGGCTTCGACTATCACGACGACTCGATCGCGACCGCGCGCGAGCGGGCCGAGGCCGCGGGGGTGTCGGACCGCGTCAGCTTCCAGACCTCGCCGGCCGCGTCGTATGCTGGCGCGGGCTACGACCTGGTGACGATGTTCGACTGCCTGCACGACATGGGCGACCCCGTGGGCGCCGCCCGGCATGTCCGCTCGGCGCTCGCTCCCGACGGCACCTGGATGATCGTCGAGCCGTTCGCCGGCGACCGTGTCGAGGAGAACCTGACCCCGGTCGGACGCGCCTACTACGCCTTCTCGACGCTGCTCTGCACGCCCGCGTCGCTCTCGCAGGAGGTCGGCCTCGCACTCGGCGCGCAGGCCGGCGAGGCGCGCATCCGCGAGGTGGTCGAGGCAGCCGGATTCACGCGCTTCCGCCGCGTCGCCGAGACGCCGTTCAACCTCGTCTTCGAGGCCCGGCCCTGACGTGAGCGTCGTCGAGACCGGCCCCCGGGCGCTCGAGCCGGCGGAGTCGGGCTACGCCACCGCCGACGACGGGCTGCGGCTCTACTGGGAGGCGTACGGCTCCGGGTCGACGACGCTCGTCCTCCAGCCGTGCAATCCGATCTCTCACTCCCGCCTGTGGAAGGCGCAGCTCCACTATCTCGCCCGCCGCTACCGGGTGATCGCCTACGACGGCCGGGGCAACGGCAGGTCCGACAGCCCGGACCCGGCGGGCGGGTGGCTGGGCCGCTGGAAGGCGGACGACTGCCTCGCCGTGCTCGACGCGACCGACACCCACGCCGCCGTGCTGGTCGGGCTGTGCGACGGCGTGTTCCCCTCGGTGCAGGTCGCCGCCTCGCACCCCGAGCGTGTGCTGGGCATAGTCGCGCTAGCGCCGGGGGTGCCGTTCCTCACCCCCCGGCCCCGCTGGTGGGAAGAGTCGGGCGAGAAGGTCGAGGAGGAGTTCGTGCGGGAGCACCCCGCCGAGTTCATGGAGTTCTTCTTCGGCGGGATGTTTCCCGAGCCCCACTCGACGAAGCACGTCGAGGACGCCGCTGCCTACGGGCTGGACGGCTCGATCGATGTGCTTCTGATGGAGCCCGCGGAGCGGGTGGCCGAGACGAAGGAGGAGGCCGAGGAGATCTGCCGCCGGATCACGTGTCCGGTGCTGGTCGTCCAGGGCGATCGCGACAACTGCCAGGGCCACGAGCGCGGCCTCGCGTTCGCGGACCTGGTCGGCGCCGAGCACGTGCTCATGCACGGTGCAGGCCACATCCCCAACGCCCGCCACCCGGTGCTCGTCAACCGGCTGATCGACGAGTTCGTCCGCCGCCTGTCGCCGCCGCCTCCGCGGCGGGGAACCTGGAAGTACGCGGGCGGCCGGCCGCGGCGGGCGCTCGTCGTCTGCTCGCCGATCGGCCTCGGGCACGCCTGGCGCGACGTCGCCATCGCGCGCGAGTTACGGAAGCTCCACCCGGGCCTCCAGGTGCACTGGCTCGGGCAGCCGCCGGTGACGACGCTGCTCGAGGCATGCGGCGAGACCATCCATCCCGCGAGCGCCGAGCTCGCCTCGGAGGCGCGCGGAGTCGACGAGCAGGCGGGCGAGCACGAGCTCCACGCCTTCGAGATGCTCCGCCGCCTGGACGAGATCTTCTGCGCCAACTTCATGGTCTTCCACGACCTCGTGCGCGAGGAGCCGTTCGATCTCTGGATCGCCGACGAGGCGTGGGAGGTCGACTACTTCTTGCACGAGAACCCGGAGCTGAAGACGGCGCCCTACGTGTGGCTGACCGACTTCGTCGGCGTCGTGCCGATGCCGGCCGGCGGCGAACGGGAGGTATTCCTCACGGCCGACTGGAACGCGCAGATGGTCGAGCACGTCGCCCGGAACCCGGCTCTGCGCGACCGCTCGATCTTCATCGGCGATCCCCACGACATCGTCCAGGGGCGACTCGGCCCGGACCTGCCGGCGATCCGGGCGTGGACCGAGCAGCACTTCGCCTTCGCCGGGTACATCACGGGCTTCGAGCCAGAGGAGATCGCCGACCGGGAGGCGCTCCGCGCGGAGCTCGGGTGGGCGCCCGAGGACAAGGTCTGCCTCGTCGCCGCCGGCGGCTCCGCGGTCGGGATCCACCTCCTCCAACGTTCGGTCGCCGCCTTTCCGGAGGCGAAGCGGCGCATCCCGGAGCTGCGGATGATCGTCGTCACCGGCCCGCGCATCGACCCGGAGGAGCTCCCGGCCCAAGACGGCCTCGAGGCGCACGGCTACGTCCACCGGCTGTACCGGCAGCTCGCCGCTTGCGACGCCGCGATCTGCCACGGCGGGCTTTCCACGACGATGGAGCTGACCGCGGCGGGGCGGCCGTTCCTCTACTTCCCCCTCCGCAACCACTTCGAGCAGAACCACCACGTCGCCCACCGGCTCGACCGTCACGGCGCCGGGCGGCGGATGGACTACGCATCCGCCGGCCCGGAGGAGGTCGCGGCAGCGCTCGAGGCCGAGCTCGGGCGGCCGCGCGACTACCGGGCGGTGAACGCCGACGGCGCCGCCCGCGCGGCCGGGCTGATCGCCGAGTTGCTCTAGATGCGCGTCGCCCTGACGTTCGACGCCGAGCACCCGGACCGGGTGCACCGCCCCGGCGTCGCCGAAGAGATCGTCGCGGTCCTCGCCGCGGAGGAGGTGCGAGCGACCTTCTTCCTGGAGGGCCGCTGGACGAAGGCGAACCCGAGCACCGCTCTGAGCATCGCGCAAGCCGGCCACCTCGTCGGAAGCCACTCCTTCTTCCACGGCCGCATGCCGGAGCTCTCGCCCGAGGGAATGCGCAGCGACATCCGTGCCGCCGAGCAGACGATCCGCGAGATCGCCGGCGTCGACCCCCGGCCCTGGTTCCGCTGCCCTTACGGCGTGGGTTGGGACGACCCCGGCGTGCGCGCGGTGCTCGACGAGCTGGGCTACCGCCACATCGGCTGGGACGTCATCCTCGACGACTGGGAGCCCGAGCGGGATCCCGCCGTGCTGCTCGCCGCGCTCGTCGACGGCCTCAGCCGCTGCGACGGCGAGGCGGTGGTCCTTCTCCACACGTGGCCCGAGGCGACGGCGCGCGTGCTCCCGGCGGTGATCGGCAACCTCCGCGAGCGGCGGGCGGAGCTCGTCGGCGTGGACGAGCTCGAACATGTGCCGGAGGCCGTCGTCTACTGATGGGCGGCCTCGAGCCCGTTCTCGAGCAACAGCGGCGCGTCGTGACGCTGCTCGCCGCAGACCTGATCGGATCTACGGCGCTCGGCGAGAGCCTCGATCCCGAAGAGGTGCGCCTGCTCGTCGGAGGCGCCGTCGCTCGGATGGTGACGGTGGCCGAGGGGCTCGGAGGGATGGTCAAAGACCTCGCGGGCGACGGCATCTTCGTGCTCTTCGGCGCGCCGACTGCGCACGAGGACGATCCGGAGCGCGCCGTGCAGGCCGGGCTCGAGATCGTGGATGCGGTTTCGGCCTACGGCGCCGAGGTCGAGCGAGGCTGGGGCGTGGGCGGGTTCGGCGTCCGGGTCGGCATCTCGACGGGCCCGGTAGTCGTCGGCCCGATCGGAGCCGGAGGACGCGTGGAGTACGGGGCGACCGGCGACGCCGCGAATACGGCCGCGCGGCTCCAGGCGGCCGCCGAGGGAGCGACGGTGCTCGTCGACGACTCCACGTATCGACTCGTCGAGGCGCTCTTCGTCTGGGGTGAGCCGCGGTCGCTGGAGCTCAAGGGAAAGAGTGCGCCGACCCTCGCCCGGGCGGCGCTGGAGCGATCGGAGCCGGCCTCGCATCGGCGGCGGCTCGACACGCCGCTCGTCGGGCGGGAACGCGAGCTCGCGGCTGCGCGCGAGGCGCTCGCGGACGTGCTCACCGGTGCAGGCGGGGTGCTCTTCGTCACCGGCGAGCCTGGCATCGGCAAGACGCGCCTGCTCGCAGAGCTGCGACGCGAGTTCCTCTCGGGCGTATCGCCGGGTGGACGGCCGCTCTGGCTCGAAGGCCAGGCCGTCTCCTACAGCGACAGCGTGCCGTACGCGCCGTTCCGGCACTTGCTGCGCCAGTGGCTCGAGCTCCCGACCGCGCAGCCGCTCCGCACGCGGGTCACGCTGCGCCGTGCGCTCGAAGCGCTCCTCGGCGGCGATGCCACTACCGTGGAGCCCCCGCTCGCGACGCTCCTCGGGCTGGAGCTCGAGAACGACCTCGGCGAGCAGCCGCCGCAGGCCGTCCGCCGGAAGGCGTTCGAGGCGATGGAGGTGCTGCTCGCTCGCTTGGCGCATGATGGACCGGTGGTCGTCGCGCTCGACGACCTGCAGTGGGCGGACGCGTCGTCGCTCGAGCTCGCGGAGCACCTGCTCGTCCTGCCGGAGCGGGAGCCCGTGTTGCTGGTCTTGGCCCAACGCGTCGAGCGCGGGCACGCCTCGTGGCAGCTTCGCGAACGCGCCCTTCGCGAGCTGCCGCACCGGGTCCGAGAGCTCTCGCTCGTGCCGCTTCCCGAGGAGAGCGACGCCGCACTGCTCGACGCGATCGCCGGGCGGGGCACGCTACCGCACGAGCTGCGCTCGAGGCTGCTCGCCGCCGCGGGAGGGAACCCGTTCTTCCTCGAGGAGCT
>JAVKST010000102.1:6755-9541 GCA_039583515.1 Gaiellaceae bacterium | reverse complement strand
GGCCCCAATATGTCGAGGCCCTTGCGCGCGCCGCGCCTGAACCGTCGGCTCCCAGCGCCGATGGGCGTCAGGGGGTGACGGCCGTCACGGAGTTCGAGCCAGGCTCGATCAGCCCCGACTCGTAGGCGAGCACAATTGCCTGGGCGCGGTCGCGCAGATTCAGCTTGGTGAGGATCCGGTTGACGTGCGACTTGACCGTCGCCTCGCTGACGACGAGCTCGCCGGCGATCTCGGCGTTGGATTGAGCGCGGGCGAGCAGCTTGAGCACCTCCAGCTCGCGTTCTGTCAGCGTCTTGAGCTCGCCGGGAACGATCGTTCCGGGCGGCGGCCGGCGCACGAACTGCTCGACGAGCCGCCGGGTAACCGACGGCGCGAGAAGTGCGTCTCCCGCAGCGACCGTGCGAACGGCCTCTACGAGCTGGCGGGGCGGCGCCGTCTTCAGCAGAAAGCCGCTGGCGCCGGCCTTCATCGCCGCGTAGACGTAGTCGTCGACGTCGAACGTCGTCAGTACGAGCACGCGTGTCGGGATACCGCGCGAGACGATCCGGCGCGTGGCCTCGATGCCGTCGATGCCCGGCATGCGGATATCCATCAACACCACATCGGGGCGCAGCTGTTCGACCGCCTCAACCGTCTCGTTCCCCTCTTCGGTCTCGCCAACGACGGTGATGTCGTCCTGGCCGGAGAGAATCGAGTTGAAGCCTCCGCGCACGAGCGCCTGGTCGTCTGCGATCAGAACGCGGATCACGTCGTCACGCCGAGCGGGAGACGGGCCACGACCCGGAAGCCGCCATCGGGTCGGGGACCGGCCTCCAGCGTGCCGCCAAAGACCGCGACGCGCTCACGCATCCCGACCAGGCCGTGTCCACCCCGGTGCCCGTTGCCGGCCGCGGCGGAATCGTTCTCGACCGCGAGCTCGATCGTCTCGGCGCCGTAGCGCAACACGACATCGGCGCGAGAGCCAACGCTGTGCTTCCGCGCGTTCGTGAGGGCTTCTTGGGCGATGCGATACATGGAGAGGTCGATGCCGAGCGGCAGCGGGCACGGCGTTCCCTCGATGCGCAGGTCGACCGGCAGCCCCGCGGCTTTCGTTTGGTCGACGAGCTCCGGAAGCTCGTCGAGCCGCGGCTGCGGTGCGAGGCCGAGCTCGGCGCCGTCTGCGCGCAGAAGCCCCAGCAGCCTGCTGATCTCGATCAACGCGGCACGTCCTGTCTCCTGCACCGCGCGGATCGGCTCGAGGACGCCTGCCGGTTCCCGCTCGAAGATGTCCTCCGCAGCGCCGGCCTGCACGACCATCACGCTGACCGAATGCGCGATCACGTCGTGCAGGTCACGCGCGATCCGCCGCCGCTCCTCCGCGACAGCTGCCATGCGTTCGGCTTCGCTCTGCTGTTCGAGTAGCCGGGTGCGTTCCGCGAGCTCGCTCGTCTGGCGGACGCGGCCACGCATGCCGCGTCCGACCAGCCAGCCGGCCGACACGACGACGGTCGTAAAGGCGAAGTCGGAGTGACCGTTCGTCGAGGAGCCCGCGAACGACGCCGCGATGCCGCCGATCGCGAGCACCAGGCTCGCCGCGGCTTCTCGCAACGGCAGGTACGCGCCCGCGGTATAGAGGGCAACGAGCGCCATCAGCAGCGGCGAGTCCGGCTCCTGCAGAGACACGCCGAGCAGCGACTCGGCCGCGATCGACCCGAGCACGACGACAACGGTCAGCAGCGGCGCCCGCCTGCGCCAGTAGAGCGCGAGACCGGCGATCACCGTTGCGGGGACCGCGACAGGCTTCAGGTCGACGCCGACGATCCAGAGCTCGGCAACCCCGAACGCCGCAAGCAGCGAAGCCAGGGCGAGATCTCCGCGCCGCTGATTCGACCGCCAGAAAGCGAACTCGGCTGGGGGCGGCAGGCTGAGGCGGGCGAGCATGCGCCGAGGCTAGCGCGGGTTCGCGCCATTCGCATCGACCGCGCGGCGATCCCGATTCAACCGAACGGTGGATCGGTGCCCGCCCCAGTTCAACCGCGGGAACGCCACAAGAGTGATCGCGCGGCCGACGACGCGAAGGCCGACGGCTGGGAGCGTTCGTCGGGCACAGCCACCGACCCGAAGGAGTCAGTCATGAAGCTCACGATCGTTCGCTCGATCCCGATCGTCCTCGTCACGGCCCTTGCCTTGTTCGCGCTCAGCGGCGTGCCGCGGTTCAAGAACGCCCACCACGGACTCGACTACATCATCGGCGAGATCGTCTGGCTCGGCTTCCTGATCGCAGCGCTTGCCGCAGTCGTGCTGAGCGCAGTCGCGCTCTACCGCCGTGGGACGCGCCGCCGCGCCATCCCCGCCCGCAACTGAACCCACCACCCTCGCAAAGGAGGACGCACAACATGCTCCGCTCCCTCACTCTCGTCTGCGTCGCCGGGACGCTGACGCTCGCCGTCGCCGCCGCCAGCCCAACTGCGCCAGCCCAGAGCGTCAGAGTCGTGCTCACCAACCACGGGCCGGTCGTCAGCGGCACGACAACGTGGCGCCCCGGCCCCGTCCGGATCGCCGCCTCCTCGCGCCTGCCCGACCAGGAGGTTACGCTCCTCCACTTCCGTCCCGGCTACAGCTACGCCGACTTCGTCGCCGACGGCAAGACGGCCAAAGGCCGCGGCGCGGCCGCTCGCGCGGCCGTCGCGCACGTGTTTGCGCACACGATCTTCGAGGGCGGCATCGACCTTTTCCGCGGCCAATCCGCCAGCTTCACGGTCACCGTAAAGGCCGGCACCTACTACCTCGGCGAGATGACCTCCCGA
>JAVKST010000102.1:0-6655 GCA_039583515.1 Gaiellaceae bacterium | reverse complement strand
CGATCGTCGCCACAGACAACAGCTACCGCCTCACCGGAAAGCTGCCGGCGAACGGCACGATCACATTCGCGAACACGAGCAGCGGCCCGCAACGGCTCAACCTCATCCCAGTCAAGCCGGGCACCACCCTCGCACAGGTCGTCGCCTACACGCGCAAGACCGGCGGCCGCGACAACGCGCCACCGCCGCCGTTCGCGCTCAACGCGCCCCAGATCGGCACCGCCGACCTCTCCGCCGGCCAGCGAATGCAACTCAGCTACCGGCTTCCCGCCGGCACCTACGTCGCCGCCGACTTCGACCAAGACATGCGCACCGGCCGACCCGAAGCACTCGAAGGACTCGTCGCGGTCGTCATCCTCCGCTAGCCAGCGCATCCGGGCAGGGCGCCAAGCGGCGGCGCCCCGGCCCGCTCCCTCCAAACCTCCTCAGCCCTGACTTACACGCCCCTCTTCTCGACGTCAGGACAGTAACGAGGTGCGCCTCGGGAGGCATTGCCGCACTCAATGCCAGACGACCGTGCGCACGGCACGCGCTCGTCCGCCGCGGCTCGCCCGAACGCCCTGCGATCCTAGAGGTGGCCGACCTCCGGCTCGACCCAGCAACACAGCGGATCTGGCGGGGCAAGGTCGAGCTCGCGCTGTCAGCAAAGGAGCTGGCGCTGCTCGAGTTGTTCATGCGCAGGCCGGGCGAGGTGATCTCCCGCTACGAACTGCTCGGGCACGCCTGGGACATGAGCTACGACAACCGCTCCAACGTGGTCACCGTTCACATCCGGCACCTGCGCGCGACAAGATCGACCGCCCCTTCGGCCGCAGCTCGATCGAGACCGTCCGCGGCTCCGGCTATCGGCTTTCCAGGGACGGCGGATGAGGCGGGTGCCGATCCGCGCCCGCCTGACGCTCGCGTTCGCCGCGGCGATGGCCGCCGTGCTCGCCGCCACAGGGTTTCTGCTCTTTAACCACCTCGCCGTCTCTCTCGACCAGTCGCTCGACCAGGGACTGCATGCCCGCGCGGCCGATGTGGCTGCGCTCGTGCAACAGGCCGACACCGGCCTGCGCGACGCCCACTCTCCGCCCGCCGCCGACGGCGGCTTCGCGCAGATACTCGACCGTCGCGGGCGGATCTTCGACCAGACGCGCGACCTCAGCCCGCGGCCCCTGCTCGCCGGACGCCTGCTCACACGGGCCCCCAACGGCCCAGTGCTGATCCCGCGCGCGCCCGCGCCGGCGGGCGAGGTGCGCCTACTCGCGCTCCCGGTCGAGGCGCAGGCCAGCGGCTCGTCGTCGTCGTCGGGGCGCCGCTGCATTCACGCGACCAGGCGCTCGCGAGTCTTCGCGGTGAGCTGCTCGTCGGCGGCCCACTCGCGCTGCTCGTCGCCTCCCTGATCGGCTACCTCCTCGCTGCTGCAGCACTCAAGCCGGTCGAGCGGATGCGCACACGCGCGAGCTCGATCTCCGAGCGGCGCCTCTCGGAGCGGCTGCCCGTTCCGGCCGCCCGCGACGAGATCGGCCGCCTCGGCAAGACGCTCAACGAGATGCTCGCGCGGATCGAGCGAGGCATGGACCGCGAGCGCCGCTTCGTCGCCGACGCCAGCCACGAGCTGCGCTCGCCGCTCGCCCTGCTCCGCGCCGAGGTCGAGCTCGCCCTCGACCTTCCCCGCGGCGAGCAAGAGCTCCGCGCCGCTCTCCGCTCGATTGGTGAGGAGGCCGACCGCGTCTCCCAACTCGCCGAAGACCTGCTGCTGCTCGCCCGCCTCGACGAAGGACGGCTCCCGCTACGCGAAGAGCCACTCGAGGACGCCGTCGAGATCCACGTCACCGACGAGGGGGCAGGCTTCCCCGACGGATTCGCCCCTACGGCCTTTGAACGCTTCACGCGCGCCGACACGGCACGAGCCGGACCAGGAACCGGCCTCGGCCTCGCCATCGTCAACGCGATCGCGCAAGCCCACGGCGGCCACGCAACGATCACAACCACGAACGCCGGCGCCGACGTGCGCCTCTCCCTGCCGCAACAGCCACGGGCTCGAACCTGCGCAAACCGCCATCGCGACAGTCGTCACCCGTCCACGCGGGTGCACCGGGCAACGGCAACGACTGATCCGGCCAGCCCTAAACAGGCGCATGCTCGCACGCGTGGTCGCAGGGCGGCCCCACGATAGAACACGACCTGCGAGGCGCGAAGCTCGACGGCTGCATGCCTCGCCCGCACCAGTCGCGCGACGTGTGGGAACAACTCGCTTGCCGCGAGCTTTCGCTCAGCACGATTTGGTCCGGGGGTGCTCCGGCTGCGTCCCGCTGATCACGACCACGGTTCGGAACATGCGCCAGGAACCGACTGTCCTCGACGTGAGTGCGTCGAACGCGCAGGTCACGTGGGAGTGGTGCGCGTAATGACGGGCGCGAGCCTCGATAGCTCCGGGTACCGGTCGTTGAACGAGCGAGATGAGTTCCGCCACCGTCACGCAAACGCCGAAGCCGCTGCGACCATCGCCGCCGCCAGACGCGCTGCCTCGGCGTCGGTGAGGCCGGCGGCGGCGAGCGTGTCCCAGGTGCGGAAGTCGAGCACGAGCGCGAGTGCCGCAGCCGTGCGGCGTCGCCGCGCGCCGCGGACGTTTCGGCCGGCGAGCAGGAGTCCGACCGTCGCTCGACGCGCCTCGCGCTGCCCGCTCAACAGCTCTGCGAGCGCCGGCAGCCGCTCGGCGTCGCGGAGCACGTTCCGCAGCATTTGCTGCTCCTGTTGGTACCACGCGTAGAGGTCGCCGAGCACCAGCTTCAGACGGGCCTGCGGGTCGGCGATGCCGGCGTGGCACTGCACATCCGGCGGCGGGGCGCCGGCGAGCCAATGGGCCTGGCAGGCGCCGAAGAGCGCGCGCTCGTCCGGGAAATGCTTATACACGGTAACGCGGTCGACACCGGCGCGGCGCGCGATCTCCGTCACCGTCGTCTGTGCCGGCCCGACCTCCCCGTGCAGCTCAGTCGTGGCAGCCACGATCAGCTCGCGCGTGCGCGCGAGTTGCTCTGCGCGTTTGCACATCTCGTACTTTCGCTTCCCCGTCATTTGGATCAACAGGTTGATACTCGGATTGACACAGGGGCTCTGCGCATCGTATCCTCCGTCTCCCATTTCAAACAACATGATGTTGAATGAAAGGATCGGGATGACTTCTCCGCCGTATCTGCACGCCGCCGCCGACCGCGACATCCTGCTCACCGGGCCACTGAGCGCGGCGCTCCTGGTCGGTGACGACCGCGTCTCGGCGGTTGAACACGTGCTCGCGCCACGGGCACTCGGCGCACCGGTGCACACCCACCGCAACGAGGACGAGTACTCCTTCGTGCTCGAAGGCGAGCTCGGCGTCGAGATCGACGGGAACGTGTTCACGGCCGAGGCCGGCAGCGTTGTTGCGAAGCCGCGCGGCGTACCGCACGCGTTCTGGAACCCGACCGCCCGGCCGGTGCGGCTGCTCGAGCTGATCGTGCCCGGCGGGTTCGAGCGCTACTTCGGCCAGCTCGGCCCGATCCTCGAACGGCCGGGGCCGCCAGACGTGGCGGCTCTTGAGGAGCTTGCCGGGCGCTACGGGCTCGAGCTCGACGTCTCGTCGATCCCGCGCCTCGTCGGCGAGCACGGCCTCGACCTCGGCGCCGGCAGCCGGCGCTCCGAGACCTGGGAGTGGGATGAGCTGCACGCCGGCACGCCGCCGTGGGAGACCGAGGGCCCGCAGCCGGCGCTCGCGCGGCTTGCCGAGGCCGGTCTGCTCTCCGGTCGCGTGCTCGACGTCGGCTGCGGCAGCGGCGACAACGCGCTCCTCGCCGCCGCTCACGGCGCCGACGTCCTCGGCGTCGACGTCTCGCCGCGAGCGGTTGAAAAGGCGCGCGCGAAGGCGGCGGCACGTGGCTCGACCGCGCGCTTCGAGGTCGCGGACGCGCTCGAGCTCGACCGGCTCGACGAGCAGTTCGACGTCGTCCTCGACAGCGGCATGTTCCATGTCCTACCCGCGGACGTTCGCCCTCGCTACGCCGCGCAGCTCCGCGCCGTGCTCCGACCCGGCGGCATCTGCCGGCTCCTTTGCTTCAACGAGCAGACGCCCGGCAGTTGGGGGCCGCAGCGAGTCTCCCGCCAGGAGCTGCATGACGCCTTCGCCGACGGCTGGTCAATCGAGTCGATCGACGCCGACGTCTTCGAACTGCCGCCCGGCAACCCGGCGCCGCAGGCGCACGCCTGGCTCGCGGCGGTCCGGCGCGCCTAACACGTCGCGAAGTTCCCGCGGTTCATGCAGTGCTCGAACGGGCCCAGCCGGCGACAATCCGGAACACGATCCTGCGTTAGCTCGACGCGCGTCCGCCGAAGCGAACGGCGGGGGCCGCTTCCTCCGGGTACAACGACGATCAGTCGGCGTGCCGCGTAAGCAGCGAAGTGGCGTGGTCGATCCAGTCGAGGTGCGCTTGCAGGAGCCGTTGCGCGAGGTCGCGCATGACCGCGAGCTGCGTATCCCGGTGGGGGACCGATGCGGCTCGCCGCTCGGCTGCTTCGAGCACGGCGGCGAGCTCGCCGATCTCTGTCCGCATCGCCTGCAGGCTTGCGACGACGCGGTCGTCGGGGGCGAGGTCGGCGGCGAGGACGCGGATCGCTGCGTCGCTTTGGATGCGCGGGAACGGCGAGGGCTCCCCCAGCCACTGCTGCAGCGCTTCGAGACCGCGATCTGTCAGCGTGTAGTGGGGGCGGGGCCGCCGCTTGCCAGGCCGCACCTCGACCTCGAGATAGCCATGGACGGCAAGCCGCTTCGGTTCGGCGTAGATCTTGCTCGCGCCGCCGGCCCAGAACAGCCGCTGTCCGCTCTCGGCCATCTGCACCAGCTCGTACGCACTGGCGCCGCTTCGTCCGACCATCGCCAGGACGACGTAGGAGAGCGGCGTGAGCGTGCTTGACATTGCTCCCTTCGGTAGTAAACAATACTCCCGAAGGGAGCATACGTCGAGGAGGGGCCGATGCAGCAGCAACTCACTGCTATGCCAGAAGCGTCGCCGTCGCGGGCGCGCTACCCGATGCCGGACGGGAGCGTCTATACAGTCGTAGTCTCGGCTGCTGAGACCGGCGGTGAACGCACCGAGATGGAGTTCACGCTGCCGCCTGGCAACGTCTCGCCGCCGGCGCACATCCACCCGCGCCAGTTCGACGACTTCGAAGTGCTCGAGGGAGTGCTCGAGGTGCTGTGGGACGGGTCATGGCGAACGCTTCGGCAAGGCGAGAGGATCTCGATCCCACCGGGCGTGTTGCATACCTTCCGCAACCGCGGCGACGGCCACGTCCGTGCGCGCTGTGTTCATCATCCCGCCATGCGGTTCGAGCGCTACCTGGAGCACATCCACCGCCTGCTGACCGCGCGCGGCCTGAAAAGCGGCAAGGACCCGCGCGTCCTCATCTACCTCTGCATGCTCGCGCTCGAGTACCGCGACACCGTCCTCTCGCCGCGCCTGCGCGAGCGCCTCCTGCTGCGCACGCTCGCGACAGTCGGCCGCCTCTTCCGAATGAACACCGGGGTCGCAGGATGGGCCGGCTAACCGGAACGCTCGAGTTGCGCGCTACGCCCGAAGCAGTCTGGGCGTTCATCACCGACGCAACGCTCCGGCCGCGGTGGGAACTCGGCGTCGTCGCCGTCGAAGACGTCAGCGGCCCGCTCGACCAGGTAGGCGCAACCTGGATCGAGGTGCGCCGACTCGCGGGCCTGACGATGCGCGAACACTGGCGGGTCACGCGCGTCGAACCGCTGACGCTCCTCGAGCTCTCCGGCTCCTCGCCCGGCGGCGGCCGAACGACGATCCACGAGCGGCTCGCACCCACACCGGACGGACGGACGCTCAAAACCTTCGAAGCCGACTACCGGCTGCCCGGCGGACCGCTCGGCGCGGCGATCGACCGGCTGTACATGCACCCAAAGCTCGTCCGCGACTCCGCCACGGCCGACGAGAAGATCAAGGCGCTCGTCGACGACAGCTGAGCACAACTCCCGATCGCGGCCGGCACCGTCAGTCCACACTCACCGAATCCCATCGATAGAGGAGCTCGTTTCGCGGCGGCGGCGGCGGCGGCGGCTGCGAGAAATCGATGCCGTGGAACTCGCCGATCCTCTCGATAAACCAGCGGTCGAAGGGGCCATCGGAGGCTGCGATCCCATGGTCCTCCCAACCGACGCTCGCCCTCGATCACCGGGATCGCGAGGTCGCCGCGCGGATCGCGCAGGAGAAAGATCCTCTCCTTCAATCTGAGGCGTTGGCGCTGAGCGATCAGCTCGTCGCGTCTCGGGCCTGAGATCTCGCGGCAGAACTGCGACCACTCGTCGGCGCCGGGACAGACGCGGGACCAGAAGCCGGTGGCGAATCGGAGGCTCAGGCTCGGGCGTGGGTCGGCAGCTAGGCTGAGCGCATTCCGCCTCCCAGCCGGTGACGCGAACCGCAGCCGACGCGGCACTCCACCTGCGGAACGGGCGGTGCCGGTCCAGGCGCCGCCCACACAAACGACAGCCGATTTCCGACCCACACGCGAGCCGATTTCCGATCCACACGCTCGGCCTCACGAGCCGGCATCGTGTTCCTCGCCACCATCGGCATTCGCCGCCCGATTACCAGCAGCGTTCGCACGAGCTCTCTGAGTGTCC
>JAVKST010000101.1:0-9597 GCA_039583515.1 Gaiellaceae bacterium | reverse complement strand
GGTTGAACACGGTCAGGAAGTCGGGCGACAGCAGCGCGCCGCCCACCGCCACGATGACGATCAGCAGCAGCAGTCCAGCCTCCCAGCGCGTGACCCGCCGCACCACCTCACCCACGGCTATATCCTCCCCGTCATAGCGTGGCCGTCCCCGCCGCCGGCCCCACGTCCGGCGGCCCCGCCTACGAGCCGGTGAAGGTGGCCGGCACCGGGCGGCGCGATCGCCGCCGCCGCGAGCAACGCCCCCGTTGCCGCTGCGGGGGCGACCAGGCGGCGATGGGAGAGGATCGCCGCCAGGAGCAAGGCCGCGAGCGGCGGCGCGGCGAGCGCAGCCAGCACCCTGTGGACGTCGCCGGTTCCGGCGGCGCCGCTGACGACCGCGAGGGTCGCGGCGGCAGCGACCGCGACGGCGCAGCCGCGCAGCCAGAGCCCCGGCCGCGCGGTGGTGCGCAGGCCTTCGGTCACACGTCTCCGCGCGAGTGCCGCCGCACGATCACCACGAACCAGATGGTGACCGCGATGAGCAGACAGATCGGCATCGCCCACGAGAGGATCGAGCCGGCGAGAAACGAGGCGATCACGTCCATGAGAGCTCCTCGGGTCTGGGCTCGGCCGGCGCCTCGTCGGCATCGGGATCGAGCCAGCGGTAGACAGCGATGAAGAAGGCGACGAAGAATACGAGCGAGCCGGGGACCCACATGACGCCGGCCGAGAGCTGCTGGTCGGTGTAGGCGCTCATCCCGAAGGGCCGGTCGGCCGACACGTATGCGCCGTACAGCGGCGTGCCGGCGAAGGCGAGCACGATCGCGAGGATCCAGCCGGGTACGGCACCGACGGCGAACCAGGCAGCGCGGCGGAGATAGTCGACCCGCGCGCGCACCGGGGGCGCGTCGAGCAGGGTGCCCCAGTAGATGAGCGCTGCGATCAGGAAGCAGGCGTGCTCGGCGAAATGGATCCCTTCGTTGCGGGCGGCGGCGTCGTAGAGGTACGGCACGTGCCAGGCGCCGACCGCCGCCGCCAGCAGCGCCCACGCGACTGCGGGTCGGGCGACGCGAACGGAGAGGAGTCGGAACGGTCCGGCCCAGCGGCCGCGGGCGACGCTGCGCAGGACGGCCCGGCGCATGCCGATCGGGAACGGCAACCACACGCGGGGCCACGGACGCCCGAGGATCACGAGCGGCGGCACCACGGTCAGGAGGAAGACGTGTTGGAGCATGTGGAAGCCGAAGGAGCGGTCGGCGAGGTTGTCCAGCGGTGGCTCGAGCGCGACGAAGAGGACGACGATGGCGCCGTAGTAGGAGACCGCCTGCCAGCGGCGCCGCCTTCGGGCCCCTCCGACGCTGCCTTGGCCGCCGAGCGCGTACAGCGCCGCCGCCGCCGCGCACACCACGAAGGGCGGGACGCTCACGGGCTTAGACGAGATAGAGAAGGACCCAGGCGAGGACTGCGATCCCGGCGAGGAACGTCCAGTAGAAGCTCAGTGCCGCGAGCTGCGGCCGCACGAGCGAGAGCGGGTCATCGATGTCGTGGGCCGTTCGGTGTGGATCGCCCGATGCGTGACCGGGCTCGGGCCCGCCGCGCGCGATCTTGCGGTAGCGGAGCGACGTCGCGAGCACCGTCTCGAGCCAGTACATCGTCCCGAACACGAAGAAGAAGAGAAACGCTGTCCAGCCGAAGTAGACGCTGGCAAAGCCGCCGTCGGCCGGCCCGAAGCCCTGGTGGCTCCAGGCGATCGCCTGGACGACCAGTCCGGCGATGCCGACTACCAGCGCCGCGCCGCCCTTCTGGCGCCACTGCGTCCGCCGCGCCCCGCGGTGGTCGCCGAGCCCGAGCCGCACGAGCAGGGCGCTGACGACGTAGCACGCGACGACGGCCGTTCCCCAGCCGATCGAGGTGTCGACGCCCTTCGGCTTCCACATGCCTGCGTTGTCGAGCGCGCGGAGGTAGAAGAATGCGAAGAGGAAGCAGAGGAAGAAGAATGCGGTGCCACCGGAGAAGAGGTAGGCGCCGGAACGAAGGTTGCGCCCCATCAGCTCGGGCGGCTCTCCCTCGACGACCTCGTACCCGGCGCCTCCGTAGGCGACTGGCTCGGCCATAGTTCAGTCCCTCCCGGCCGGCGCTCCGGCCGGCACCCAGCTCGGCGCGGGCCCCTCGCCGTAGCCGTACGGATCGCCCGAGAAGACGGGGATCCGGTCGAAGTTGTGCACCGGCACCGGCGACGGGAGCTGGAACTCGATCGAGCGCGACGCCCACGGGTTCGCCCCAGCCGGCTTCTTCACGAATGCGAGCTGGTAAACGAACGTGGCGAGGAAGAAGAGGAGCGAGAGCCCGAGCACGAAGGCCGAGATCGACACCCAGTCGTTCAGGAACTGGAGACTCTTCGCGTAGGTGACTACGCGACGCGGCTGGCCGAGGAAGCCGATGGCGAACAGGGGCGCGAACGTCGAGTTGAACGCGAGGAACATCCACCAGAAGTGGATCTTCCCGAGGCGCTCGCTGAGCTGCACGCCGGTCATCTTGGGAACCCAGTAGTAGATGGCCGCGAAGAAGGTGAAGACGAGGCCGCCCATGATCGTGTAGTGGAAGTGGGCCATCGAGAAGAAGCTGCCGTGGGTCGTGACGTCGCTCGGCACGTCGGAGAGGAAGACGCCCGAGAGACCGCCGAGCAGGAAGTTGAAGAACCACGCCAGACAGAACAGCATCGGCGTCGTGAAGCGGATCTTGCCTCGCCAGAGCGTCATCATCCCGCAGAGGAAGGTGAAGCCGGTGGGGATCGAGATGAGCTCGGTCGAGAGCATGTAGAACGGCCGCAGGTCGCCGTTGATGCCGCTCACGAAGATGTGGTGCTGCCAGACGAACCACGAGAGTAGGCTGACGCCGAGCAGTCCGGCCACCGCCAGGCGGTAGCCCCAGAGGGGCTTGCGCGCGAAGACGGGCAACAGCTCGAGCACGATCGCGAAGCCGGGCAGAGCGAGGATGTACACCTCCGGGTGCCCGAAGATCCAGAACAGGTTCTCGTACAGGTACGAGCTGCCGCCCTGCGCCGCGACGTAGAAGTTCGTCTGGACGACCCGGTCGAAGAGGGCCATCGAGAGGGTGCAGACGAGCACCGGCGCGGCGAGTGCCATCAGCAGTGCAGTGGAGAGCATGCCCCAGACGAAGATCGGCAGCCGCGTCCAGGTGAGGCCGGGCGCCCGCATCGTCACGATCGTCGCGATCATGTTGATGCCGAGGAGGGTCATCGAGATCCCGACCAGCGCGAAGAAGATGATGTAGCAGTCCATCCCCTGGTACGCCTCGATGTTGAGCGGCTCGTAGCCGGTCCAGCCGGTGGGGAAGCCGCCCCAGAAGACGGTCGTCTGGAGGATCGCCCCGGCGGCCATCAGGATCCAGAAGGTGAGTGCCTCGATCCGCGGGAACGCCATCCGGCGCGCGCCGATCATGATCGGCACGAGGTAGTTCGCGAACGGCCCGAGGATGCCGCTCGACATCATGCCCATCATCATCGAGCCGTGCACGCCGACGATCGTCAGGTACGTCCCGGCGGGGAAGACCTGGTGGTCGGGCCGCAGCAGCTCGGTGCGGATCAGCATCGCGTTCAGGCCGCCGATGAAGAAGAAGAGCCCGATGCCCCAGAGGTACTGGATGCCGACGACCTTGTGGTCGGTGCAGAGGCTGAAGTAGCGGCCGGCGCCCTGGGTCTCCTTCTCCCGCAGCGACGCGGGGTAGCCGCGCAGCCGCGCGAGCGGGTAGTTGGCGAAGCCGAGGCCGATCAGGAAGCCGACCACCCCGCCGAAGTAGCCGAGTACGAGGGACAGCTCGTTGAAGTCGATGGCGCCGAAGTAGTCGAGGCTGGAGCCGGCGATCGCGTGCGCCCCGAACCAGCCCGCGTACCAGCCGCCGATCCCGAGAATCACGGCCGTGAGCAGGTTGAAACCGACGAGCCGGCGCCACACCGGCGGGCGCACATCCACGGCGATCGCGCTCATCCAGCTCTCCTTTGCGGGTCGGGATAGTAGATCCGCGCGTACTTCGGCAGGTACTTGGCGATGGAGCCGTCGATGCTCTGCTGCTGCTTGATCCAGGCGGTGAACTGGCTCTGGGGGACGATGTGAGCGGTCTGGTACATGTAGCCGTGCCAGAGCCCGCAGAGCTCCGCGCAGCGGATCTCGAAGCTCATCGGCCCCCTCGTCAAGACGTAGGCGATGTTGTCCTCTCCGGGGTTCGCGTCGGCCTTGACGCCGAGCGCGTACGCCCAGAAGGAGTGGATGACGTCAAGCGAGGTGACGTGCAGCTCGACGTAGGTGTGCTCCGGCAGGAAGAGCTGCTGCGTCTCGAGGCCGCCGTAGGCCGGGTAGCGATAGGTCCAGTTCCACTGCTGGCCGATCGCCTGCACCTGCATCATGTGGCTGACGCCCGTGGGCACCGCGACCGGCGAAGGGCCCTGGCCGCCGCCGGCGCCGTTCTCGAGCAGCTCGTACGTGCCGAAGCCCGCCAGGAAGAGCACGGTCAGGGTCGTCAGCACCATCCACGACACCTGGACGCCGTTGTGGTGGCGGAGCGGGGGCCCGTCCTCGAGCGCCGCCCCCGGGGCGGGGCGGAACTGCGTGAGCGCGTAGACGAAGAAGACGACCAGCAGGCAGAGGACCGGCGTGATCGTCGCGGTCATCACCGTGTTGTCGATGACCTGGCCGTGCGCCTGCTCGCTTCCGTTTCCGGGAGGCAGGATCGGGCCGAGGAAGATGGCGACCAGCGGCGTCGCGACGATGCTCGAGACGATCCAGGCGACGATGACGCGGCGGCCGTGGCCGACGTTCCTGCCGGAGCCGGCGGTGGTGGGCGCGGTCGTCATCCCGTCACGCCTTCACGTTGATGAAGCCGTCCATGTAGCCGATGGTCTGCATCGGGCCGCCGAAACCGTCGATCCAGCCGGCGGCGCACGGAACGAAGCACTGCCAGCGGTAATGGCCCGGCGCGCCGGTGTGGAAGGTGAACTGGATCGTGCGGTGGGCGTTCGAGAGCGGGCACGGCGCGTAGCCGCACTGGTTCTTGGCGTTGTCCCCCACGCCCGGCACAGCGACGATGAGGTGGTACGCCGGAATCGCGAAGGTGTGCGAGGCGTCGTCCGGGTTGATCACGCTCGCTGGCTTGCCGTCGATCGTGATGTGATTGCCGTCGATCCCCTCGGGCCGGGCAAGGTACGCGTTGCGCAGCCCGCTGGCCCCGTCGAAGTTGTAGATCGTGACGTGGACGGTGGCGTTCGCCGGAAGCTGCCAGACGGTCCTGCGCAGCCAGGTTCCCTGCGAGTTCTGGATCAGGTACGAGACGAAGTCGGGGTTGGGGGCGAGCTTCGGCCCGACGGCGGCAACCGTCTCGATCTTGAGGTGCACCACGGGCTTGCCGGCGACCTGCCGGATCGGCGCTGCGTAGGCGGCGGAGCCCTGGAGCGTCGTCAGCTTCGAGACGTAGAAGCCGATCAGGACGCCGGCCACGACCACGCCCAGGCCGGTCAGCAGCAGCTTTGCCCCCGTCCGCATCGGATGGTTCGTATCACGTTGCGATGGAGTGGGCGGCGAAGATGACAAAGCTGTCATGCGCCTGTCATCTGCGCGTCATCGAGCGAGGGTGTAACGTCCCGGATCGCGAGTCGATGCGAATCCTGGTCATCGAGGACGAGGCACGGATCCAGTCGTTTCTCGCGCGCGGGCTGGAGGCGGAGGGGTACACCGTCGTCGCCGCGGGCGACGGGCGGGAAGGGCTGGAGCTGGCGACGCGCGGCCGCTTCGACCTCGTCTTGCTCGACCTGCTGCTGCCGGGGCTGAACGGGCTCCAGGTGCTGCGGGAGTTTCACGGCAACCGCCCCGACGTGCCGGTCGTCATCCTCTCCGCGCGGACCGACCTGCCGACGAAGCTGCGCGGCTTCGAGCTCGGCGCGAGCGATTACGTGTCGAAGCCGTTCTCACTCGACGAGCTGCTCGCGCGGATCCGCGTGCGCTTGCGCGGCGCCGCGCCGTTCGCCGACGAGCACGTGCTCTGCGCGGGCGGGGTCGTCCTCGACGTCGCCCGCCGCCAGGTGCGGACCGGTGAGCGCGCGGCGGATCTCTCGGATCGGGAGTTCCGGCTCCTCCATCATCTGCTGCTGCACGCCGGCGAGGTGATCAGCCGCGAGCGGCTGCTCGCCGAGGTGTGGGGCTACGACTTCGACCCGGGCTCGAACGTCGTCGACGTCTGCGTGCGTCGGCTGCGCCAGAAGCTCGGGCCGGGCGCGCAGATCGAGACGGTGCGGCATGCGGGCTATCGGCTGGCTGCGGCGTAACCAGATCGAGGCCGCCTGGGCGGTCTTCGCGGCGGCCAACTGGGTCGCGATGCTGCACTGGCCGAGCTGGGAGACGATCCCGTTCCACTTCGTCTGGATCAGCCTCACGCTCGTCTATGGCTTCCGCGTCTGGTCGTCGCGGACGACGTACGCGGTGCTCGCGGTCGTGATCGGCGCGACCGGCGCGAGCATCCTCGGGGACGCGTTCGACGGGCTGCAGCTCTGGGGTGAGCTGTTCGAGGTGCCGCTGATGTCGGCGATGTTCCTCGCGATGGTGTGGCACGCGCGGCGGCGGCAGGCTCTGCTCTCCGAGCTGCAGGGCGTCGCCGAGATGCGGCAGTCGCTGCTCGTCCGCCAGGAGCGCTTCCTCCACGACGCGTCGCACGAGCTGCGCACCCCGGTGACGATCGCCCGCGGGCATCTCGAGTTGCTGCAGCGCGAGCAGCCCGACTCGCCGGAGCTCGACATCGCGCTCGACGAGCTCGCGCGCATCGAGCGGATCGTCGAGCGGCTCCTGCTGCTCGCGAAGGCAGAGTGGCAGGGGTTCGTGCACGAGGAGATCGACGTCGAGACGTTCCTGTCCGACGTGTTCATGCGCTGGTCGGAGGTGGCGCCGCGCGCCTGGCGGCTCGACCTCGACCTCGTCGGCGGTCTCTACGCCGACCCGGACGGGCTGCGCGAGGCGCTCGACGCGCTGCTCGAGAACGCCGTCAAGTACACCGAGAAGGGCGACACGATCGAGCTGTCCGCGCGGGCCGAGGGCACCGGAGTCCTGATCGAGGTGTCCGACTCCGGCTGCGGAGTCCCCCACGCGGCGCTGCCGCGGATCTTCGACCGCTGGGCGCGCGCCGACGGCGCGAGGACGCGCGAGCGCGGCGGGGCGGGCCTCGGCCTGGCCATCGTCTCCGCTGTCGCGAGGGCGCACGGCGGCCGCTGCTCAGCCCATCCGCTCGAGCGCGGAACCGCCTTCCGGCTGCATCTGCCGGTGCGCCTTGCACCCGACGCCGCGCCGGCCGCGACGCCGGCTCTGGGAGAGGGGGAGGAGTCCGGCGCCGCGGCTGGGCTGGCGCTGTCGTAGGCATTCGCGCCTTGGGAGGGTTCGGGGACGATCCTTCCCCGCCTCCGTGAGAGGAATCTGAGCGGGACCTAACCATCCGCTAAGAGTCGAGAGCGGTTCGAAGCGAGCGGACGAACTCGTGGAGCGAGTCCGGCCCGTCCTCCGCGACCTGCACCGCGCGCGAGCCGACGACGACGCCGTCGGCCAGCTCGCCCGCGGCGCGCGCCAGCTCCGGCGTCGAGATCCCGAAGCCGGCGCAGACGCGCACGTCCGTCAGCGCCCGCACCCGCCCGACGAGCGGCGCCAGCGCCGGGGAGAGCTCCGTGCGCGCGCCGGTCGTCCCGGTCACCGAGACGAGGTAGAGCCAGCCGTCCGTCGCGTCCGCCGCCGCGCGGATCCGGTCGTCGGTGGAGGTGGGGGCGACGAGCTGGATGCGGCGCAGGTCGGGATGCTGCTCGACCGGCAGGTCGACGAGGATGAAGCTCGACGCGCCGGCTGCGCGCGCGTCGGCGGCGAAGCGGTCGTATCGGTACGCCTCGAGGATCGCCGCGTACGTCATCGGCACGAGCGGCGTCTCCGGGAGCAACTCGCGCGTGCGCGCGAGCACGTCGAGGCACGCGCGGGTGCGCATCCCGCGGGCGAGCGCCCGCTCCGACGCGCGCCGGATCACGGGCCCCTCGGCGAGCGGGTCGGAGAACGGAAAGCCGAGCTCGACGACGTCGGCGCCGCCGTCGACCGCCGCGCGCGCCAGCTCCGGCGTCTCCGGCTCGGTCATCAGGTAGACGACGAGCGTCTTGCTCATCCGAGCCCGAGCGCCCGCAGCGCCTCCGCGAGGTCCTTGTCGCCGCGGCCGCTGAGGCCGACGAGGATCAGCTCCGCGTCGAGGTCGCGCGCGCGGGCGAGCGCGTGCGCCGGCTCGAGCGCGGGGATGATCCCCTCGCTGCGCGCGAGGTCGCGGAAGGCGGCAAGGGCGTCCTCGTCCGTCGCGGTCCGGTACTCGGCGCGGCCGGTGTCGCGGAGGAACGCGTGCTCGGGCCCGACCCCGGGGTAGTCGAGGCCGGCGGAGATCGAGTGCGCGTCGGCGATCTGGCCGTCCTCGTCCGCCAGGATCGAGGAGCGCGCTCCGTGCAGGACGCCGGGGCGGCCCGTGCCGAGGCTCGCTGCGCCCGCCGCCTCGACGCCGACCAGCCGCACGTCCTCGTCCTCCAGGAAGCCGTGGAAGATGCCGATCGCGTTCGAGCCGCCGCCGACGCACGCGACGACCGCCTCCGGCAGCCGGCCCTCCGCGGCGGGCATCTGCTCGCGCGCCTCGCGGCCGATGACCGCCTGGAGCTCCGCGACGAGCTCCGGGTACGGTGCGGGGCCCACGCACGAGCCGATCAGGTAGTGCGTCGTCTCGACGTTCGTGATCCAGTCGCGGATCGCCTCGCTCGTCGCCTCCTTCAGCGTCTTCGTGCCGAAGTCGACGCCGCGTACCTCCGCCCCGAGCAGCTTCATCCGCTCGACGTTGGGCCGCTGCCGGCGCATGTCCTCCTCGCCCATGTAGACGACGCAGTCGAGGCCGAAGCGCGCGCAGACGGTGGCGGTCGCGACACCGTGCTGGCCGGCGCCGGTCTCCGCGACGATCCGCCGCTTGCCGAGCCGCCCGGCGAGGACGGCCTGGCCGAGAGCGTTGTTGAGCTTGTGCGCGCCCGTGTGGAGCAGATCCTCGCGCTTGAGGTAGATGCGCCTGCCGGGCGCGAACCGCTCCGCGAGCGTCAGCGGCGTGGGCCGGCCCGCGTACGTCGTGAGCAGCGCGTGCAGCTCGGCGTGGAAGGCGTCGTCGGCGAGCGCGTCCCGCCAGCCGCGCTCGAGCTCGTCGAGCGCGGGGATCAGCGTCTCCGGGACGTAGCGGCCGCCGTAGTCTCCGTACGCGCTCATCCGCGGACGGCCTCGACGTAGGCGCGGACGCGTGCGTGATCCTTCACGCCCGGCTCGCGCTCGAGCGACGACGAGGCGTCGACCGCCCAGGGGTGGACGGCTTCGATCGCGGCTCGGACGTTGTCGGGGCCGAGGCCGCCGGCGAGCATCACGCGCCCGTCTGCGGCGGCGGCGCGTGTCCAGTGCTCCGGATCCCCGCCCTGCCACGGCAGGTCGAGGACGCGCGCGACGGGCTCGCCGTCCCGGAGGAGCCGCGCGTCGCGGCCCCGCACGCTGCCGCCGTCGTCCGCGTAGAGCTGGACGAGGT
>JAVKST010000100.1:0-9831 GCA_039583515.1 Gaiellaceae bacterium | reverse complement strand
GCGGAGCTCCGCAGTCGATGTGCGTCCACGCGTCGGTGCCAACTCCCAGCTGCTCGAGGCCGGCGGGAGTCACGGCGTAGTACTTCGTCGGCTACCAGGCGTCGAACACGGTGCAGGCGACGGTGCCGATCGCGAGCGCGGGCGCGACGGTCGACGCCGCGGTCGGAGCCGGGGCGAGGAACGTCGACGGGCCGAACCTCTCGCTGAGCGACCAGAGCGCGACGTACGCCGACGCGCTGAAGCTCGCGTTCGCCGACGCGAAGGCGAAGGCGCAGGCGATCGCCGCGGCGAGCGGCCTCACGCTCGGCGGCGCGCAGACCGTGAGCGAGGGCGGCGGCCAGCCCACGCCGCTCCCGTACGGCTTCGACGCCGCGGCGCTGCCGGCGAAGGCGGCGCCGCCGATCGAAGCCGGGACGCAGGCGGTGCAGGCGACGGTGACGGTGACGTACGCCGCGGGCTAGAACGCGCTGCCGGGGCGCGCGGCGATGCAGTCGATCGCCCAGGCGCTGGCGAGCAGGACGATCCGCTCCGCAACCGCGTCGACCTCGTCCGCGACATGCTCGCCCGGCACCTCCACGACGACCTGGTGCAGCGACGCCTCGCCCGAGCTGTCGAACTCGTGCCGCTCCTCGGCGACGATCGAGAAGACCGGCACCAGCTCGCGCAGCGGGCGGGCGAGCTCCTCGATCTCGGCCGGCGTCACCTCACGGCCGGCGAAGACGCCGAAGTTCACCCGCACCTCGACGGCAGGCTCTTCGTGCTCGCGCACGCTCAGTGCAATCGCAGGTTCCTGGAGCATCTGCTGCTCTAACGCTCGCGGGGCTCCCAGCGGAAACGGGTGATCGTAAAGACGAGGCCCAACGCGCCCCAGGCGGCCAGGACGATGAGCGCCTCCGGCTGCGTCCAGAAGCCCTGGCCGTGCAGGTAGACGGCGTTCACCAGCTGGACGAAGTACTTGAGCGGCAGCACGTCGCCGATCGCGCGCAGAACCGCTGGATAGCCGTTCGTCGGCCCGAACCCGCCGCTGAGGAAGGCCATCGGCAGGAGGATGAAGTTGACGGCTGCGGACGAGCCTTCGGCGGAGCGGATCCCCGAGGCGGTCGCCGTCCCGAGCGCGGCGAACACCGCGGCTCCGATCACGACCGTCACCACGAACGAGCCGGTCGCGCCGGGGAACGGCGTCCCGTACAGCGCGCGCCCGAGCAGGAAGAGCGCGGTCGTCTGCAACGCGAACACGAAGAGCGTCGAGACGAGCAGCGCCACGACGTACGTGGCGGGCGGCAGCGGCGTCGAGCGGAGCCGCTTGAGGATCCCGCCCTCGCGGCGCAGCACGAGCTGGATCGCGAGCCCGGCGAAGGCGGTGTTCGCACAGCCGTAGCCCACGAGACCCGCGAGAACCGCCCAGGCCGCCGGCCTGCCTTCGTACCGCTGCGAGTACACCGAGCCGAGCAGCAGGAAGAGCAGCAGCGGGAAGAGGAAGATGAAGAACGCCGCCTCGCGGCTGCGCCAGAAGACGAGCTGCTCCGCGCGCAGCTGGTGGAGGAAGACGCGGCGCGGACGGTTGGCGGCGACGCGCGCGGCCGCGGTGAGCTCCGCCATCACGACGGCTCTGCTTCCGCAGTCAACGCGAGGTAGACCTCTTCGAGCGACGGGCGGCGCACCTGCAGCCCCTCGAGCTCCTCGCCGCGCGCGACCGCGTCGGTTGTCAGCTCGGCGAGGACGCGTGTCGGCTCGTCGGTGCGCACGACGACGTCCTCGCCGTCCTGTCGATAGCGAATCTCCGTCTGCAGTTCGGTCGTCGTCAGCTCCGCAGGCGTGCCCACGCGGACGATGCGACCCTCGCGCATCACCGCGACGCGGTCGGCGAGCTGCTCCGCCTCGTCGAGGTAATGAGTCGTGAGAAGCACGGTCTTGCCGAGCGAGCGCAACGAGCGGATCATCTCCCACGCCGCGCGCCGCGCCGCCGGGTCGAACCCCGTCGTCGGCTCGTCGAGGAACACGAGGTCGGGGTCGCCGACGAGGGCGACGCCGAGGTCGAGTCGCCGCTTCTGGCCGCCCGAGAGCGACTTCACCCGCGCGTCCGACTTCTCCTCCAGACCGACGAGCGCGATCACCTCGTCGACGTCACGCGACCGCGCGTAATAGCCCGCGAAGATCGCATGGGTTTCGCGCACGGTGAGGTTCGCCCAGAGCTCGGACTGCTGGAGGACGACGCCGATCCGCTCCCGGAAATCGGCGCCGGGTCGCTCGGGATCCGACCCGAGCACGCGCACCTCGCCCGCGTCGCGGGAGCGGTAGCCCTCGAGGATCTCGACCGTCGTCGTCTTGCCGGCGCCGTTCGGACCGAGGAGGCCGAAGACCTCGCCCTCCTCGATCGTGAAGTCGACCCCGCGTACCGCCTCGAGGTCACCGTATGCCTTGCGGAGGCCGCTGACCTCGATCGCACGCATCCGCGGCCAGGATAGACACGCTTTGCCGTAGCGGGGACGCCGGTACAGTCGCCGTATGGCGACGCACCGCTACACGGTCGCGGACGTCTTCACCGATGTGCCGCTCGCGGGCAACCAGGTGGCCGTCTTCACCGATGCCACGCAGATCCCCGAGGAGCGGCTGCAGCCCCTCGCGCGGGAGGTCAACTTCTCGGAGACGGTCTTCGTCTACCCGCCCGCGGGCGAAGGGCACCTGCGGCTGCGGATCTTCACGCCCCTGCGCGAGCTTCCGTTCGCGGGTCACCCGGTTCTCGGGGCGGCGTTCGTCCTCGCCGGCCCGCTCCAGCTCGACGCGATCCATCTCGAGACGCTGCGCGGCGTGGTGCCGGTCCGGCTCGAGCGCGACGGCAATCGCATCGTCTTCGGCTGGATGCGCCAGCCCGCGCCGTCGGTCGAGCCGTTCGCGCGCGCCGACGAGCTGCTCGCCACGCTCGGCGTCGAGTCCGAGCTGCCGGTGGAGCTGTACGACAACGGCGCCCCGCATGTCTACGTCGCATTGCGGTCCGAGGACGCGGTCGCCGCGCTCCGTCCCGACTTCCGCCATGTCGGGGAGCTGGGCATCGTCGGCGTCAACTGCTTCGCGGGAAAGGGGAAGCGCTGGAAGACGCGGATGTTCGCTCCGGAAGCCGGCATCGACGAGGATCCCGCGACCGGCTCCGCTGCAGGACCGCTCGCCCTCCACCTCGCGCGCCACGGGCGCATCGAGCTCGGCGACGAGATCGAGATCCGCCAGGGCGAGGAGGTCGGCCGGCCGTCGAGGCTCTACGCGGTCGCCCGCTCGCCGGAGGAGATCGAGGTCGGCGGCGCCGCCGTCGTCGTGGCGCGCGGCGAGTTCCGCCTGCCGTGAGGCGCGTCTCGGTCGTCGGCGGCTCCGGCACCGGCAAGACGACACTGGCCCGCGAGCTCGCCCGGCGACTCGGCGTCCCGCACGTCGAGCTGGACGCGCTCCACCACGACGCCGGGTGGCAGGAAGCGCCGGCGGACGTCCTGCGGGCGCGGGTGGAGGAGGCGCTCGCGGCTGCGCCGGACGGCTGGGTCGTGGACGGCAACTACCACGGAAAGCTCGGCACGCTCGTGCAGGAGCGGGCCGACACGGTCGTCTTCCTCGACCTCCCGCTCGGGCTGACGCTGCGGCGCGTGCTGCGACGGACGGCGCGGCGTGTCCTGATGCGCGAGGAGCTCTGGAACGGCAACCGCGAGACCCTGCGCAACGCTCTCACGCCGTCCGAGTCCATCATCTGGTGGGCCGTGCGCATGCACCGCACGCACGCGGCGAAGTGGGCGGAGCGACTCGGACGCGTGCCGGGCCTCGACGTCGTCTGGCTGCGCTCGCCGGGCGAGGTGGAGGACTGGCTTCAGTCGATCCAGCCGACCGCGACGATGTCCGGCAGCTCGAAGGGGAGCGAGCGCCAGAAGACACCACCGTCCGTCGACACGTAGAGCCGGTTGCGCGCCGCGTAGAGGAGCCGGTCGGGATCGTCCTCGGCTACGGCGACGGCGAAGCCCGGCGGCAGGCCGCCGCCGGCCTCACGCCAGGTGGCGCCGCCGTCGTGCGAGAGCATCAGGGGCGGCCGGCGCTCCACGACCGCGACCACCGTCGATCCCGCGGCCGCCGCGGCGACGACGCGCGGAAGCGCTACCGGCGGCGGCGCGGCCCACGGCACCTCCTGCCCCTCCCCCAGCAGCGTCTCCTCCTCGACGTCGACGAGGAAGACTCCGGCGACGGTGCCGGCCGCCGCGATCACGGGCGGCTCCTCGTCAGCAGCGCGCTCACCAGCGCGCTCGCGCGATGCGCGGCCGATGTCGGCCGGTGACCCGATGCCCGCGCGCTCAGGTAGGCCACGGCGAAGGCGTCCCCCGCACCCGTCGGGTCCCCGGGGACCGCATGCACGTCGACCCGCGCCGCCGTGCCGCGGGCGAGCACGAGCGATCCCTCGCGCCCGAAGGTCACGACGATCTCCGGCACGCCGAGCCCTCGCAGCTCGTCGAGCTCCCCGCCACCCACGATCGCGCGTGCCTCCTCTTCGGCGAGCTTGAGGATCGAGACGTGGCGCAGCAGCGCCGGATCGAAGTCGCCGTCGAGGGAGAGCGGGCCGACGCTGCGAACGCGCACGAGGCCGTGGCCGTCGAGGAGCAGCCGCCGTCCTCGACCGAGCCGTTGCAGCGCCTCGGGCGCGAAGTCGTCGCGCAGGAGCGGGGCGACGTGGAGCCACTCGGCCCGCCGCAGAAGCCGCTCGGGCTCGTCTGCCGCCGTCCAGGGCGCGCCGACCGCGTCGACGTGCATCTCCCGCCGGCCGTCCGGCTCGTAGCGGAAGGAGAAGGACGTCGTCTCGCCCTCCGCGGCGACGGCGGCGGGAAGTCCGAGGGCCGCGAGCCGTCGGCGGTAGGCGCTCCGCTCCTCGGTCCCGCACTTGACCGCCAGCACGGCCTCCTGCCCGAGCGCCCGCAAGGCGCGGGCCGCGTGCCACGGCCCGCCGCCGATGCGCGCCGGCGAGCCGGCGACGACGTCACGCGCAAGTGGCCCGATGACGGCGAGCCGTCGCACGACCGGCAAGCGTAAGCGCGGCCGCGAGCAGGAAGGCGAGCCCGAAGCTCGGCAGCGACGCCGTGAACGTGACGTTGCCCGGATGCGTCCTCGCGACGAGGGTCGTCCACCAGCCCGGCCCGACCGGGGACAGCCACTGGTAGAGCGCGAACCCGCAGACCCACGCGACCAGCCCGCCTGCCCGCCAGCCGGCGCCCGCGAAGACGTGCTCGGACGTGTAGCGCGCTCCCGCGAGGAGCCAGTCGGCAATGAGCACGCCGAGGAGCGGGACGAAGAACGACCCGAGCAGGTAGAGGAAGTCCTGGTAGCTGCCGAGGCTCAGCGCGAGCGCGAGCCCTGTCGCGAGGAGCGAGACGAGGGTGATCAGCAGCCGCTGCGAGACGCGCGGCAGGATGTTCTGGAGCGAGACCGCGGTCGAGTAGATGTCCGCGAACGCCTTCTCGCTCTCGTCGATCGTGATCGCGACGAGCGCGACGAACGCCACTCCTCCCGCGGCGGCGACCGCGGCCGGCAGCGCCTGCGCGTCGGACACGCCGCGCGCGAGCACGATCAGGATCCCGAGCCCGATGCACCAGACGGTCGGGACGAAGTAGCCGACGCCCGCGCCGATCCCCGCGCCGCTCCGGTCCTTCGCGAAGCGTGTGTAGTCGGCGGCGAGCGGCGTCCACGAGACCACACTCCCGATCACGAGGTCGACCGCCTGTCCGAAGCTCGGGAAGCCGCCCTTGCCGGGCGCGGCCCAGAACGCGTGGAGGTGCGAGCGCGAGATCGCCCAGTAGGTGAGGTACGCCATCGAGAAGAGCAGCGCCCAGGAGGCGACCTTGCGCAGGTAGCGGCGGACGAAGCCGATCGGCCCGAGCATTCCGAGCGACCAGCTCAACGCGCCGAAGACGATGGTCCAGAGCCACTTGCCGCTCCAGCCGACGATGTGGTCGGACGCGGCGGCGGCCGCGGTCGCGATGATGATCAGCTCGAACGTCGACCAGCCCACGTTCTGGACGACGTTGAGGGCCGTCGGGAGCCAGGAGCCGCGCCGTCCGAGCGGCGCGCGCAGGAGCACCATCCCCGGGACGCGGGCGTCGGCGCCGATCGCGGCCGCGATCCCGAGCAGGAGGTTCCCGGCGACCGCCCCGACGAGGATCGCGAGCAACGCGTCGCGGAGCGAGAGCGCGGGCACGAGCAGCGCCCCGATCACGATCACGAGCAGCGAGACCGAAAGGTTGCCCCAGAGCAGCGTCGAGTCGAGCGCGCCCAGAACCTGCAGCCGCTCGGGTACCGGGCTGATGCCCCAGCTCGGAGTGCGCTCGTCCGTTCTCTAGTCTCCTTCGGCCGCCGCCCCGCGGCGCTCCGCAAGGGGCGAGACTAGCGGGGGACCGTCTCGCGGCTGCGCCGGTGCACCGACGCGAGCCGTTCGTGGCGGCGGCCGGGGCCGCCGTGCGGGCGTGGCGGGCGCGGCGGCACCCGCAGGCCTCCGGACCCGCCGGCGCTCGGCGGAGGCGGTCCGACCCGGCGCGTCCAGTGCACGATCGAGATGACGAGCGCGATCAGGCAGGCGACCGGGAGGAGGGCCGCGCCGGCGCAGATCGCGAGTCCTACGGCTTGCGTCACTCCTTCTTTGGTTCGCGCCTGGGCGGCGGTGAAACGCGGGTGTAACAGGTTGGGTGCGCGGGGACGAGGGGGGCGTGGCCGAGCCGGTGACGAGCGCCGAGGACCTGTTCCAGGCCCGCCTGCGCCAGATGCTGTTCGTCGAGCTGAAGCTCGCGGACGAGGTGCTGCCGCTGCTGCTCGGCGAGGCGCGCTCGACCGACCTCCGCTACGCATTCGAGCGACACCTCGCCGAGACGCGCGGGCACGTCCAGACGCTCCGCGACATCCTGTCCGGGCTCGAGGTGCACGCCGAGCCGGAGACGAGCCCGGCGTTGCTCGGCGTCGTCGACGAGCACGAGCAGCTGGTGAAGCGGATCGCGTCGTCGGGCCACCTCGTCTCCGATCTCGTCCACGCGGAGGCGGCGGCTGCGACCGAGCATCTCGAGATGTCGGCCTACCACATGCTCTCGAGCATGGCCGAGGCGCTCGGCGAGGAGGAGATCGCCATCCGGCTGCGCGAGGTGATGGAGCAGGAGGAGCTCGCGCTCGAGTTCGTCGACCGCGCCGCGGCGAAACTCCTTGCAGAGAAGGTCGAGTCCGAGCGCCGCTAGGTGCGCGCGTGACGCGGCGCGGGCGCGTCCGCTAGCTGCCGGTCCCGGCGGTGCGCACGGTGTTCCTGCCGGCCGCCTTCGCCCGGTAGAGCGCGTGGTCGGCAGCTCCCATCAGCGTCTCGATCGACATCCCGGCCTCGAAAGTCGCGACCCCGAAGCTCGCGGTCGTCGGCCACTTGACGCCCTCGACGGCCACCTGACGCTCGATGTCCTGCCGGAGGTTCTCCGCGAAGGCGGCCGCGCCGTCCGGACCGGTGCCAGGCAGGAGAACGGCGAATTCCTCGCCGCCGACTCGTGCCGCGACGTCCGTCTCGCGGATGCGCCCGCGGACGGCGTCGGCCGTCCTGAGGAGCACCGCGTCTCCGATCTGATGGCCGCAGCGATCGTTGATCCGCTTGAAGCGGTCGAGATCGAAGAGCACGAGCGACAACTGGCTGCCGAAGCGCATCGAGCGGGCGATCTCCTGCTGCAGCACCTTCATGAAGCGGCGCCTGTTCGCGAGGTCGGTCAACTCGTCCGTCTGCGCCTGCCGCCGCACGACGCGCTGCAGGCGCGCGTTCTCCAGCGCGATGCGGCCCTGTGCGACGAGCGACTCCGCCACCTCCCGATCGTGCGCGGAGAAGCCCCGCCAGCCGCTGTGGAGAAGGAGTTGCCCGGCGGAGGGGCTGTTGTCGTCGCCGAGAGGAAGCACGAGGCTCTCGCGGCGGCCGCGGGCGGTTCCGATCGAAGCGACCTCGTTTCCCTGCCACACGACGGTTCCTGCGCGCGCCCCGGTCGCGACGAGCGCCGTCTCGAGGATCACCGGCAGCAGCGCGTCGGGATCGTGAGCGGCCACCGCGACGTCTCCCACGAGGGAGACGGGCGTCCGCCAGTCGTCGGCTGCCGAGCGTCGCCGCAGCAGCGTGAGGCGGGGCCAGACGAGCGCCGCGAGGAGCCCGAGCGCGAGCACGGTTGCGGCTCCTGCGGCAGCCGTCGGGAGCTCGCGCCGGAAGACCGTGTGCTCGATCCTCGCGTACGGCACGAAGAGCACGACACCCGAGCCGTTGCCGAGCGGTTGGCGAAGCACGCGGTAGCGGCTGCCGCCGAGGCTGGCCCCGTATGCGAGTCGGACAGGGCCTGACAGGACCGCGCCGCGCAGTCGGCCGCCGGTCACGCGGCCGGCCGCGATCGGCGCCGCCTCCACTCCCGTACGTCCGACGTCGGGGAGCAGTGCGGACAGTGGGACCCAGGCCGTGACGTGACCGAGCGGACGCTGCCCGGCCACGACGACGGCCGTCGTCGAGACTGCACCCGGCGGAGTGGAGGAGCTGCTCGCGCCCGGACCGGCGACCGCGTGTACGCCCCGCTCCGGCGACAGCTTCGTCTTCGTGCCGCGCTGCAGCGCGCGCTCGAGCTTCGGCGAACGCGCGAGCGACGACGCGACGTGCGCGGTGCGGACTCCCGCCGCGTCGACGTTGGCGGCGACCGCGCCGGCGGCTGCGGCCAGCCGCGCATCGACCTGGCCCAGCTCGCTGGTGTGGTAGGTGCGCCCGAACTCCCAGATCGCCACCAGCAGCGGCACGACCGCCACCACGAGGAGCACCAGCACCCCGAGCCCGGGTTGAGGGGAGCGTGGCCGCCGCTGCTGCCGGCGAGGATGGCCCGGTGATGCAGGAGATCGCGGCCTATCCCCCGAATGGGGGATAGGCCCCAGCTCAGCGAGTTGCTCCATGAGACCCCTCTTCAACAAGATGCGTCGAAGTCCTGATCCGGCGGATGCGCCGACCGGAAACTGGACGAGCACGCCGATCGCGCGGCTGGTGGCGGGTGCCGAGAAAGTCGACCCGTCGCTGCGCCTGCATTCCCGCAACGTCGCCCGCCTCAGCGTCGAGATCGGAAAGACGCTCGAGCTGGCGCCGCCGGAGCTCGCGGTCCTGGCGCTGGCCGCGGCCGTTCACGACGTCGGCAAGATCGGCGTGCCGAGGGAGGTGCTCATGAAGCCCGGGCCGCTCGAGGAGTGGGAGCGGGCTGCGATCGAGCGTCATCCGAGCGACGGCGAGCGGCTGCTCGAGCCGCACGTCGACTCCGAGGAAGTGCTGGCGATCGTGCGCAGCCATCACGAGCGGTGGGACGGGGACGGGTATCCGGACGGCCTCGCCGCGGAGGAGATCCCGCTGGGGGCGCGGATCGTCGCGGTGGCGGACGCGTTCACGGCGATGGTGGAGTCGCGTCCGTACCGGAAGGCGAGAAGCACGGCGAATGCTCGAGCAGAGCTGCTCGAACAGGCCGGCCGTCAGTTCGACCCGACCTGCGCCTGGGCCGGCGCAGCTGTCGCCGCCGGCTCGGTCGCGGCGGTCGGCGGCACCTGAGGCGCCCCGTTGCGGCCCGCCGTGAGGGCGGCCCACCAGACCGCGATATCGTTCACGTCGGGCCCCCCGGTCTGGTCGTCGCCGTCGCCGTCGCCATCGCCGCAGCCGTTCGGCAAATGGACGGAGACTTCGGTCGGCGAGTGCGGCGGCTGCCATTCCGGCGGACGCGATGACGACGACGACGGCGAGGGCGGCGGCGACGGGGGAGGAGGAGGCGGCGGCGGAGAGGGCGGCGGAGGCGGGGGAGGAGG
>JAVKST010000099.1:0-9960 GCA_039583515.1 Gaiellaceae bacterium | reverse complement strand
GCCGGCGGGAGCGCCACCTCGTCGCTGGGAACATGCCCGAGCGGAGGCCGACCTGCGGCAATCCACGCCTGGCGGTCCTTGGCGCTGAGGAAGACAGGCGCGCCGCTGGACTCACGGGCGCGCCCGCCGTCGGGGCCGAGCCAGGTCTCGCGAACGTGCGGAATCATCGCCGAGAAGCTGGCTCGGTCGACGACCGGCGTGTCGAGGTAGGCATCGACCGACTTCGTGTACAGGTACTGGCCGGGCCCCGGGACGAGCTGCTGCTGCCGCGCCGCCCTGTGAGCGGCGTGCTGGAGCACGATCGCCGCGGAAGCGTCGCCCGCGCTGCGGCTGCCCAGCGCGAGGCCGACGGCGACAGCGCATGCCGCGGCTGCTGCTGCGCCTCCGACGCCTGTCAGGGTGCGCCTGCGAACGGCCGGCCGGTCCGGTGTTTCGGACGGTCGCCGTGCGCGAGGATCAGACGCTCGAGCAGTTGCACGAGGCGTTGCGGCTCGCGTTCGGCTGGGCGGACCCGCACATGTACGCGTTCTGGATGAGCGGCCGCTGGTGGGACGGGGAGAGTGTTCGCTATCAGACGCCGTACGAGTTGGGTTCCGATGACGATCGCATCAGAAGCGGCCGAACTCCGCCGAGCGAGTTGGGACTGCGGAAGGGGAAAGCGCTCGCGACCTGTTCGACTTCGGAGACGAGTGGCGTTTGTTGCTGAAGGTCGTGGACCGGTGGAAGGCCGGGGACGAGACGTATCCGATGCTGGTCGAGGCGGAGGGGGTGCCGCCGCCCCAGTATGCGGCACTCGAGGAGGACGACGTTCCCGACCGCTGAGGCGCTCCCTGGTTGAGCGACCTACAAGTCGCGCCGGAGGCGTCGCCAGCCCGCGCCCCGACCTGCGCCGGTTCCTTCGATGACGCTGGCGTCGCGGAGCTCGCGCAGGACCTGGCGGATGTACTCTTCGCTGACGCCGGGAGAGGCGCGCTTCACATCGGCGAACGTGAAGGCGTCACTGAGGTTGGAGCGGACGAATGACCTCACGAGCTCCGCCTTCGAGCCGCGGCCGGCGGTAACGGCTCGGGCGCGCGGCTCGAACTCGCGGTAGGCGGCGGTGAGCACGCCGAGGAAGTAGGAGAGCCACGGCCGCAGATCGTGCTCCCCGGTGTGCCATCGCTCCGTCGAGGCGGCCATTGCGTCGTAGTAGGTCTTCTTGCTCGTTTCGATCAGCTTCTCGATGCTGATGAAGCGGCCGACCTCGTAGCCGGCCTTGTAGAGGAGTAGCAGCGTGAGCAGCCGCGACATGCGGCCGTTGCCGTCGGTGAAGGGATGGATGACGAGGAGGTCGAGGACGTAGGCGCCTGTCAGGAGAAGCCGGTGGTGCTGGTCAGCGCGCCAGGCTTCGTCGAGACGGTTGTGCAGCTCGTCCATCGCTGGCGGTGTCTCGAGGGCAGGTACGGCCGTGAAGCGGACGGCGACGGTGCCGTCGGGACGCTCTTCGGTGACGAGGTTGTCCGAGTTCTTCCAGTGGCCGCCGGGCTGTGGTGCGAACTGGTAGAGGTCGCGGTGGAGCTGCAGGACGACGTTCGGCGTGAACGGGATGTGGTCGGCACTCGAGTGGATCGTGTCGAGGACGGCGCGGTAGCCGGCGATCTCGGCTTCGGAGCGGTTGCGTGGTGTCGTCTGCTGCGCTACCAGTTCCTCGAGCCGCCTCTGCGGGGCGGTGATGTTCTCGATCGCGTTGGAGGCCTCGACGCTCTGGATCAGGGCGAGCTGCTTGAGTGATTCGAGCGCGGGATGTTGCTGCGCAAACGCTGCCTGGCGTCCGCGGCCGATATCGATTTCGCTCAGCTGGCGGTTGAGCGCCGCGGGGATCAGGTCGAAGTGCCGACCGTTGGCAAATCCGGCGAGGGCGGCTGTCTCGGGCGGCGTGTGCGCCTGTGTGCGGAGGCTGGGGGTGAGGTCGGCTTTCCTGCTCGCGGAGGGTCTCCAGCCGGGTACGGTGGCCGTGGACGCGTTCTTGTCAGTCGGCGGCGGTGAGGGTGCCGTCTTCGAAGGCTTCGAAGTAGCGCTCGAGTTTCGTCTCGAGTGGGGTGATCTCTCGGCGCGGGCTGAGGCAAGCTGCTCTTCCAGGCGTGGGCGCTCGCTCTCCGTAACGGCAGCTGCTTCGGCGAGTGCGTTCTGGATGACGCGGCTGTCAGTGTAGAGGTTGGCGAGTTTTGGCGAGGGCCGTACTTGTAGCGGGTGGAGCAGGCGTAGTAGGTGTAGCGGCCATTGCGCCCATGGGCTGAGGTGCCGGCGTAGGGAGGAGGAAGTCGGATGGGTCTGGCCGTTCTATGTTCCCGGCTTCTCTCCGACCCAGCACCTTTCCGCTTTAAGCCGAGCGACTTCGCCAAGGCGGAGGACAAGTGTCACTGCTCTCTGCGCTTCGGCGGCATTGCCGAGGGCGGCGAAAACGTACGCGATCCGGATTTGGATTGGCTCAGAAGCTTCGGCGGTTGAGCGGAAGCATGTACTTGAACTGGTGCGCTCGATCGCACCTGCGACCCAGCACTAGGAGTACGGTAGACCCGGGATGGAGCGCTCCGGAGAATGTGAACTGGCGGCTCAAAAGGACCAGTTCACGCCCAGAGAAGCGCCTTCAGCGAAGGGCCGAGGTTGCCCAGGCCTTGCTCAACTCGAAACGCACGTGAACCACGGAGCCTCGGCGCTCTGCGATCCGGGGGTCGGGCTGCTTGGACTTGCCGTTGGGGAACGACGGTGGTCATCACGGTGTAGGAGGCGTTCTGGCAGCCGCCGCTCCAGTCGCTCGGATTGAGGATTCCAGCGATCGACGAGTGCTCCGGCGACGCGCTGGAAGAGGACGTACGGCAGCCAGTTCGCCGCACCCACTATTCCCGCCCGCGCTGGCGATCCCGTCAGAGCGAGTGCCACGAGTGGATAGGCGAGCGCCGACGAGTTGGAACCGATCTGCGAGACCGTCTGCCCTACCCACAACAGCAGGAAATCGCGGTTCCGGCGAAGTGGCGGCGGTGCTGTGTCGTACCGACTCGTGGGAGTCACTCGAGGACTCTCGGTTTCCGCTGAACGCCTTTGGGCGGACTACCGGCCGGAATTAGCCCGGAGCAGACGGTGGCCTGGGCCGGTGCTCGGAAATCTCACGCGAGGACGATCTGGTGCCCGCCACCCGAGACCGAGGAACTCGCCCTCGAAGTCCGCAGCGACCTTTCGCAGCCTTGCCGTGAGTAGCTCTGGCGACAACGCCTCTGCCGGTATCGCGAGTGGCCGAGCGATGCTCTCGCCTGGCGCCGGTCCGGGCGTCCGTCTGCGGGGTCGGGAGGCGGATTTTAGCTGGTGGTGGCGAGCCTTTCGGCTTCGTCGAGCCAGGCGTTCGCGCGGCGAATTACCTCTTCGCGGGCGGGGAGTCCGTTGGGGAAGAGCGTCTGTAGTAGTGCGTCCCGATTGACTGCTCCGCTGGCCGCGGGCGTGTCGGCGCCGCTGCGACCTCTCCGCCTTCGCGTCTGGCTGCTTGCACTGGGCCGGGTCGTTCCGCCGTTGCTGCGCTTGTTGCTCCTGCGCCTGCGCTGGCTCGAGGAGCCGGATATCCCGTGGGCGCGGTTGCGGTGCGCGCCGAGGGAAGCGGCGCGGGTGAAGGTCTTTCCGCACTCCGGACAGGTGAGTACGTCTCCTCCGCCTGACCCGCTTGCGTCGTCGGTGGATGCAGCACGCCGTGCTCTCGCCATGATCTTCGCCGGTCCTCTCGAGGTAGGGGTACGCCGTCAATTGCCACGATAACGGCTTTCGCCCAGGGCGCGGCAGGTCATCACCGTGGGCCAATCAACTAACGAGACCGGCGACTACGGTGACAACTGTTCTCTCGGCGAGGAGGTAATGCAGTGATTTCGACTCCCTCCGTCCTTGGTCTGCCGTACACCCAGCGCCAGGTCTCTGCGAGCCCGTTCTCGAGCGTCGTCTCGGCTCGCCATCCGAGTTCACCTCGGCCGGCTCGAGTCGAGGACGCTCGTCGAGACGCCCGTGCCGATGTTGTAGATCCCGCCGCTGCCGGCTGTGGCCGCGGCGAGTAGGCCCTGGGCGACATCGGCCACGAATACGAAGTCCCGTGTCTGGGCGCCGTCGCCGACGATGTCCGTGTCGCGGCAGCTATATGGCGCGTCCCGTTCGGGCGGTTCCAGGTAGCCAAGTACTCCTCGCCGGCGAGTTTCGCCGTGGCATACGGTGAAACCGGTCTTCGCTCGTCGCTCTCACGCGCGCGGGCCGCTCGCAGTCACCGTAGATTGCGCCGCCTGTGGATGCGAAGACGACCCGCGCGCCGACGGCGTGCGCCGGACTTGCAGGACGCGGACAGTGCCGATCACATTCACCTCGGCATCAAACACCGGCTGCTCGACGGAAGGCCGACGCCCGCCTGAGCGGCGAGATGAAAAACGACCTCCGGCCGCAGCCAACGGACGGGCTCTCCCAGCGCGTCGTCGCGAATGTCCTATGGGACGTTGTCGACCGCCGACGCGTCGACGAGCGAGAAGGCTGCACCAGGAGGTTCCAGCCGGACGCGCCACTACGGTGATCCGGTGGACCCGCTCGACGGCCTGAACCCCGCGCAGCGGCGCGCCGCCGAGGCGGTGCGCGGCCCCGTCTGCATCCTCGCGGGAGCAGGAACCGGCAAAACGACGACGATCACCCGGCGCGTCGCGCAGCAGGTCGCGTCCGGCGCGTTCGATCCGGCGCAGATCATGGCCGTGACGTTCACCGACAGGGCGGGCGGCGAGTTGCGCGCGCGCCTCGCCGCGCTCGGCGTGACGCGCGTGCGCGCGGGCACGTTCCACTCCGCCGCGCTCCGGCAGCTACGCCATTTCGCGCCGGAGCGGGTCGGCCGCATCCTCCCGTCGAAGGCGCTCCTGCTCCGCCAGATCGGCAACCGCCTGCGCGCTCCCTACAAGTTCCGGCCGGCGGGAGACCTCGCCGCCGAGATCGAGTGGGCGAAGAACCGCCGCATCGGTCCCGAGCGCTACCTCGAGGCGGCCGACGACCGTGAGCCGCCGATTCCCGCCCACCTGATGGCGCGCGTGTACCTCGACTACGAGCGGCGCAAGGAGACGGAAGGGCGCATCGACTTCGAGGACGTGCTCGAGCGCGCAGTCGTCCTGTTCGAGGACGACGAGCGGGCGGCGGCGGCGTTCCGCGCCCAGTACCGCGCGTTCACCGTCGACGAGTACCAGGACGTCAACCTGCTCCAGCAGACGCTCCTCGACCTCTGGCTGGGCGACCGCGACGACCTTTGCGTCGTCGGGGACGACTATCAGTCGATCTACGCCTTCACCGGCGCCGGGCCCGAGCATCTACTCGGCGTGCCGGCGCGCTTTCCGGACGCGGCCGTCGTGCGGCTCGAGGAAAACTACCGGTCGACGCCGCAGGTGCTCGCGCTCGCGAACCGGCTCGTCCCGAAGCTCGGCGGTGCGGAGAAGGTGCTGCGCCCGACGCTTCCGTCCGGAGACGAGCCCGTCGTCGCCACGTTCGCCTCGCCGGCCGCCGAGGCGGCCGCCATCGTCGCCGCCATCCGGGCCACGGAGGTGCCGCTCGAGGAGATTGCGATCCTCTGCCGCACGAACGCGCGCCTGACCGACTTCGAGGAGGCGCTGCACGAGGCTGCGATCCCGTTCCAGGGATCGTCGCTTCTCGACCGCGATGCCGCGCGCCGGCTCGTGCGCAGCCTCGAGCGCAGCGACGGCGGCGCGGCCGAGGCCGTGCGGGCCGCGGCGCTCGAAGCCGGCTGGCTCGAGGAGCTGCCCGGCAAGCTGGGCGAGCGTGAGCTCGTCCGCCAGACCGACCTGGCACGGCTCGTCGCGCTCGCGAATGCGTTCGGGGGTGACGCAGCCGCGTTCGTCGTCGAGCTACGGCGGCGCTTCGATGCCGGCGGCGAGAGCGCGCGTGGCGTCAACCTGCTCACGCTGCACAAGGCGAAGGGGCTCGAGTTCGACACGGTGTTCATCCCGCGCCTCGAGGAGAAGGAGCTGCCCTCGCGACAGGCGCGGACGCCTGACGAGGTCGACGAGGAGCGGAGGCTGCTCTACGTCGGGATGACGCGCGCGAAGCGGACGTTGTGGCTCACGTGCTCGGGGAGGCGCTCGCGCTTCCTCGCAGAGCTCGGGCATGCGCAGACGGCCGGCACGCCGAAGGCGGCCCACGAATGGACGCCGGCTGCGGAGCGCCTCCGCGCCTGGCGCCTCGCCCGCGCACGCGAAGACGGCGTGCCGCCGTACGTCGTCTTCCACGACACGGTTCTCCACGCGATCGCGGCCGCGCAGCCGACGTCGCTCGGCGATCTGTCGCATATCGCCGGCGTCGGCCCGGCCAAGCTCGAGCGCTACGGCGACGCCGTGCTCGCGCTGCTCGCGTCCTCCGCGGCGTAGTGAACGGGAGCCGGTGGGCGCGGCGCTCGTCGCCGCGGCCGCCGCCGCGGCCCTTCGTCCGCTCTTCACGACCGCCGAGGCCGCCGCCGCGGCCCTTCGTCCGCTCTTCACGACCGCCGCGGCCGCGCTTCGCGCTCGAGCCGCCCGGGGAGCCGCCGGTGGAGGAGACGCCGCCGCCGGTGCTCACGCCGTTGAGGCGGCCGGAGCGCGCCGCGGTGCCAGGCAATATGCCGCGGTGCGCCGCCTCCTGATCGTGGCCGGTCTTCTCGTGCTGGCCGCCGGGATCGCCGCAGGCGTCTACGAGGCGAGACACCCCTTCGGCGGCAGTGTCCTCGGCTCGGCGACCGTCGAATTCGAGGCCGCGCGAGCGCCTCGGCCGCCGTCGGCGAGCAGCTCGATGCCGAGCCCGATGTTCGGGATCGAGCCGCAGCGGCTGCACGTCGGCGCGGGCCGGCTGCGGCCGCCGTTCCGCCTCGACTGGATGGCGGGCGGGGCGGCGCTGATCGAGTTTCCGCCTGCGGTTGGGTTCGGGCGCCTCTACTACGCGAATGCCGACGGCGACCTGATCGCGATCTCTGCGCGCACCGGCAAGCGGGCGTGGATCCACCGCATCCACCGCTGCGAGGCGGCCTCGCCGGCGATCAGCCGCGCCTTCCGCGGCTCGGTCTTCGCGGCATTCCTGGAACGGAAGCCTTGCTCAAAGAGCGCGACGGACGGCGCCGTGGTGGCCGTGGCGAGCGGGATCAAGCGGATGCACTGGCAGGCGCACGTCGGCGCGAGCGAGACCTCGCCGCTCGTCGTCGGCGGCCGCGTCTACGTCGGCTCCGCCGCCGACGAGGTCTACTCGCTCAACCTCGACACCGGCAAGGCCGAGTGGCGGTTCCACGCCGGCGGCCGGGTGAAGGACGCGCTCGCATACGACCGTGGGCGCCTCTTCTTCGGCGCGTACGACGGCTACCTCTACTGCGTCGACGCGAGCACCGGCAAGCTCGTCTGGCGCTCGTCCTCCGACCGCAGCATCATCGGCTTGCACGGGACGTTCTACTCGTCGCCTGCGGTCGCCTACTCGCGCGTCTACGTCGGCTCGACCGACCACAACGTCTACTCCTTCGGCGAGCGGACGGGCAAGGTGCGCTGGGTGTTCCACACCGGCGCCTACGTCTACGGGTCGCCCGCCGTCTGGGACGAACGCGTCCTGATCGGCTCGTACGACGGCAATTTCTATGCGCTCGACGCCGCGACCGGCGCGAAGCGGTGGAGCTTCCGGGCAAACGGGCCGATCTCGGGATCCGCGACCGTGATCGACGGGATCGTCTACTTCGCGACGCTCCACCGCCGGACGTACGCGCTCGACGTGCGTACCGGAAGGCTCGTCTGGAGCTTCCACGACGGCGCCTTCACGCCCGTCGTCACCGACGGCAAGCGGCTGTTCCTCGTCGGCTGGTCGAAGATCTATGCCTTCCTGCCGGGCAGCCGCCGCGGCTGAGGCGAGGCGAGTCAGCTCGGCTGCTGCAGCGCCGCCGCGATGACGCGCGCGTAGCTCGTGCACGCGTACGGCCACGGATGAACGCCGTCGGAGAGTTCGGAATCGCTGCTCTTGCCGTACCAGTCGGCGAGCGTCGCCTGCGGCCAGCCGCGGAGGAAGCTCGCGATCGCCTGGTTCACCTCGCCCTCCCAGCTGCGGTCGACACGCACGTTGACGACGACCACGTGCGGGACGCCGCGCAGGACGTGGCGCACTCGCACGAGATCCTGGTACCACGCCGGGCCGTTGTCGCCGAGCTGGACGACGACCGCCGGCGGCAGCCCTCCGCTGTGGCGGTAGTGCTCGAACCGGGTCACCGCCTGCTCGACCTGCCGTCCCACGACGGCGTCGACGCGCACGTGGTGGAGCTGCAGTTGGAGCGCCGTCGAGCAGCCGAGCATCACGGAGTCGCCGACGGCGAGGATGCGGGGCGGCAGCTGCGTCGGCTTGGACTTCGGAAGGCGGGGGTCGAGGACTCCCGGCAGCCGGTTCGGATGGAAGTAGAGAGCGACGGGGGTGGAGCCGAGCTCGTTCGCGACGCTGCTGGCCGGCGCGGGTGTGGCGAAGAGCGCGCCGAACGCCGCGGCGAGCGCCGCGGTGGCGCCGAGTGCGAACAGACGGCGCCGCGGCCGTTCCGCGAGCCGCCGCTGCAGCCGGCCCGTCCGGATCGGCTGCTCGACGTAGCGGTAGGAGAGCGCCGCCGCCAGGACGATCAGCGCCGCCTGCGCGACCACGAGGCCGGGGCCTGTCCACGAGACGTCGACGCCGGGTCGCGTCAGCTCGAGGACCGGGAAGTGCCAGAGGTAGATCCCGTAGCTGCGCTCGCCGATCCAGCGCAACGGCGCCCAGCCGACGATGGGGCCGAGCCGGCTGGCGGGGTGTGCGACGCCGGCGATGAGCACGGCGAAGCAGAAGGCGGCGGCGAGATCGCCGCCCTGGTACAGCGTCGGGCTGAAGTCCTCCAGCTGGTGGAAGAGGATGACCGTTCCCGCGAGCGCCGCGACCCCGGCGAGCTCGAGCGGGACGACGCGCCGGCCGCGGAGCCGCTCGAGCAGCGGCCACGCGAGCGCGAGCAGGATCCCCATCAGCAGCAGCGCCGCGCGCGTGTCCGTTCCGTAGTAGACGCGCGAGGGGTCCTCCCGGTTGTAGAGCAACCACATCTCCGCGGTGGAGCCGGCGACGGCCGCAGCGACGAGGAGGCCGAAGCGCTTGCGCCCGAGCAGGACGAGGCCCGGGACGAGCAGCAGCGGCCAGAGGACGTAGAACTGCTCCTCGACCGCGAGCGACCAGAGGTTCTGCAGCAGCGACGGACGTCCGGTCTGCGCGAAGTAGGAATGGCTGGCGATGATCTCGTGCCAGTTCGTGTAGTAGAGGAGCGAGCTGATCGCATCGCCGCGCGTCTTCGCGAGGTCGTCGCGGGCGAGCGTCGCGGCGAGGATGAGCGAGACGAGCACGACGACCACGACGGCGGGGAACAGGCGCCGAGCGCGGCGCGCCCAGAAGCGCCGCAGGTCGATCACGTGCCGCGCGTCCCACTCGACGAGCAGCAGCGAGGTGATCAGGTAGCCGCTGAGGACGAAGAACAGGTCGACGCCTAGGAAGCCGCCTGGCAGCAGCCCGTTCCCGTCCGCGTGGAGACGTGCGTGGTAGAGGAAGACGCCGGCGACGGCGACCGCGCGCAGCCCGTCGAGGCCCGGCCGGTAGCCGAGCCGCGGCGTCCGTTCCCCTACGCCCTCCATGCTCGACGCCAGGATAGGCCGTGTCCCGGCGAGGAGCCAGGACTCCTGTCAGGTGTCCAGAAGTGCTGCTGCGACGACCTCCTCCAGGCACGCCGCGGCCTCGCCGAGCGCCCGCTCGCGGCCGCAGAGCTCGACGAGCGAGAGCGCGCGCACGGGCGGCGAGACGGGTGCCGCCAGCGTGCCGGCGACGACGAGTGCCGGAACCCCCGCCCGCGCGGCGCGCGCGAGGACGCCGCCGACGACCTTCCCTGCGAAGGAGGTCTCGTCGAGCTCGCCTTCGGCC
>JAVKST010000098.1:0-9993 GCA_039583515.1 Gaiellaceae bacterium | reverse complement strand
GTTGCCGTGCTCGACGGTGCGGGCGTGGCTGCGGCGGCTGCGGGCGCTCGCGGCCGCCTCCCGCTCGCAGGCGTTCCGCGTCGAGCTCGCCGACGCGATCGCCAGCGCGCTCGTCGGCCCCGGCGCAGGGCGGCTGCTCGAGCTCGAGGCGGTGGCCAAGAAGAAGTTCTTCCTGGAAGGGAAGCCGCAGACGCACCTCGACCACTTCGTCGTGCTCGCCGAGGGGAAGCTCGCCGACGTCGCGCCGGACTCGCCGGTCGAGGAGGGCGCCGAGGTGATGCTCCAGCTCGTCGAGGTCGACCGCTTCGACGCAGCAGCGGCCGTCGGCAAGCTCGACGGGCTCGACGTCGTCGTCGCCGAGGCGGCGCCGCTCGTCGGCAAGCGCCTCAGGGTGCGCGTCGAGCGCGTGCTCGACGGCCGTGCCTACGGCATCCTCACGCGGAAGCCGAAGTCGTCGTCGGAGCCGCTGACGGCCGAGGCGGAGGCCGAGAAGCCGACCCGCAAGCCGCCTGCCCGCAAGACTGCGGCGCCCGCCGTGGAGCCGGCGGCGAAGCTCGAAGCGGAGACCGTCGAGGAGGCGCCCGAGCCTGAGCCGGCCGAGCCAGAGCTGTCGGAGCCCGAGGTGCCGGCGACCGAGGCAGCGGAGGGCGAAGAGGCGGCGCCGAAAGCGAAGAAGAAGACGCGGCGCGGCTCGCGCGGCGGCCGCAAGCGCAAGAAGCCCGCAGCAACGCCGCCAGAGGCGGAGGCCGCCGACGCGGCCGAGGAGACGCGCGCGGTGACGATCCACGTTCCGGGGGAGGATCTCGGCCGCAAGGAGACGCCGGAGACGTTCGAGCCCGCAGCGGAGGAGCCTGCGGCCGCCGGGGAACGAGATGGTGAGGCCGCGGACGAGCCCGGTGGCGAAGGGCCCGGTGACGCTCCGGCCGCCGCGTCCACCGAGACTGCGGCCACGCCGAAGAAGAAGACTCGCCGCGGCTCGCGGGGCGGGAGAAACCGCAAGAAGAAGACGCCGACGGCGGCCGGTCAGAACGGCGACTCGCCCGAGGAGGCCACCGAGCCGTCCGAGCCCGAGCAGGACCAGGAGCCGCCCGCGAACGGGGACTGGGGCTACGTCCCGATGTCCGAATGGCTCGACGAGATCGACGCGGGCCGGTAGGCGCTACACTTGCCCGTCGCGGGCGTCACGCCCGCGTTTCCACGCCATGAGCACGTACGCGATCATCAGCCTCGGCGGCAAGCAGTACCGCGTCCGGGAGGGCGAGCGGCTGCTCGTCGACCGTCTGAAGGCCGACCAGGGCGCCACGGTCCAGCCGCGCGTCCTGCTGGTCGGCGGCGACGGCACGCCGGACCTCGCTCCGTCGACGACGGTGACCGCCCGCGTCGTCGGCCACGAGCTCGGCGAGAAGATCCGGATCGGCAAGTACCGCAAGCGCACCGGCTACAAGCGGCACACGGGCTTCCGCAGCAGCCTGACACGAATCGAGATCGAGTCGATCGGCGGCGGCAAGCGCAAGCCGGCGGCGCAGAAGGCGGAGCCGGCCGCCAAGGCCGACGAGGTCGCGAAGCCGGAGCCGAAGCAGGCTGCGCCCGCGAAGGCGGAGGCGGCGGCGCTTCCCGAGGGGTACGCCACGCTGACGATTCCCCAGATCGCCGAGGCGGCCGCCGGCTGGAGCCGTGGCGAGCTCGAGGCTGCGTTCGAGCAGGAGCGCGGCGGCAAGGCGCGGAAGGGCGCGCTCGCGGCGCTCGAGTCCGCACTCGCCGAGAAGGAGGACGGCTAGATGGCGCACAAGAAGGGCCTCGGCTCGTCGCGGAACGGCCGCGACTCGAACCCGAAGATGCTGGGCGTGAAGCTGTTCGCCGGCCAGGACGTGACGGCGGGGATGATCCTCGTCCGCCAGCGCGGCACGCGCTTCCGGCCGGGCCCGGGCGCCGGCATCGGCAAGGACGACACGATCTTCGCCATGCGCGACGGCAAGGTCGCGTTCCGCACGAGCGGCGAGCGCCGCTTCGTCGCGGTCGTCGACGGCGAGTAGCCCGTGTTCCACGACCGGGCGCGGCTGACGGTGGTCGCCGGCCGCGGCGGCGACGGCGCGATCCATTTCCGGCGGGAGAAGTACGTGCCTCGCGGCGGCCCGGACGGCGGCGACGGCGGCGACGGCGGCGACGTGGTGCTCGTCGCCGACCCGCGGCGGCGCGACCTCTCCGGCTTCCGTCCCAACCAGAAGCTCCGCGCCGGGAGGGGCGGCGTCGGCGGAGCGCGGCTCTCGAACGGCGCCCGCGGCGAGGACGCGGTGCTCGCGGTGCCGGTCGGCACGCAGATCTTCGAGGGAGGGGAGCTCGTCGCCGATCTCGCGCATCCCGGAGCGCGCGTGGTCGTCGCCGCGGGCGGCGCCGGCGGCCGCGGGAACAAGCGCTTCGCTGGCCCGACCCGGCAGACTCCGCGCTTCGCGGAGATCGGCCTGCCAGGCGAGGAGCGGGAGCTCGGGCTCCGCCTGAAGCTCCTCGCGGACGCGGCGCTCGTCGGGCTCCCGAACGCGGGCAAGTCGTCACTCCTGGCCCGGATCTCGAATGCGCGACCCAAGGTCGCCGACTATCCGTTCACGACGCTCGCGCCGGTGCTGGGCACGGTCGAGACGGCCGACGGCCGGCAGCTCGTGGTCGCGGACGTCCCGGGGCTGATCGAGGGCGCGAGCGACGGCGTGGGCCTCGGGCACGAGTTCCTCGCGCATCTCGAGCGTGCCCGCCTGCTCGTCCACGTGATCGACGCCGCCGAGGACGACGCCGACGAGCGGTGGCGGACGATCGACGCCGAGCTCGCGGCCTACGGCGGCGGGCTGGACGTGCGGCCCCAGGTCGTCGTCCTGAACAAGAGCGACCTGCGTGCCGAGCCTGCCGGGTTCGCGATCGAAGACGACCGTATCGTCTGCGTCCTGCGCGTCTCGGCTGCGACCGGCGCGGGAATGGACGGGCTACGGCGGCAACTGTTCGCGCTCGTCCCGCCGGAGGAGGCGGCGACGGACGACGGGCCGGACGAGCTGGTGGACTTCCTCGTCTACAAGCCGCAGCCGGCGCGGCGGGCGTTTCGCGTCTTTCGCACCGAGCACGGCTTCCGCGTCACCGGCACGCCGCCGCCGGAGGAGGAGCTGGAGGCGATCCTGCGAGCGGCGGGCGTCCGTGAGGGCGACGAAGTCGAGGTGGGGGAGGAGCTGCTGGAGTGGGAGTGACCGTCCTGTACGGCGGCGCGTTCGACCCGCCGCACCTCGGCCATGTCGCCGTCGCCGACGCGGCACGCCGACGGTTCGGCGTCGACCGGCTCGTCGTCCTCGTTTCCGAGCAGCCCGCGCACCGCAGCGTCCATGCCTCGGCCCATGATCGGCTCGACCTCGTGCGGGCCGCATTTCCCGGTGACGACGCGCGGCTCGACCCGTATCCGCGCACGGTCGAGCTGCTGCGCGCGGAGGCGTTCCACGACCCCGTCTTCGTCGTCGGCGCCGACCAGTTCTGCGACTTCCTCCGCTGGGCCGAGCCTGAGGAGGTGCTGGAGCGGGCGCAGCTGGCGGTCGCCACGCGGCCCGGCTTCCCGCGCGCACGCCTCGACTCGGTGCTCGCCCGGCTCGAACGTCCCGAGCGGGTCCTGCTCTTCGACATCCCGCCGAACCCGAACGCGTCCACCGACGTCCGGGGCCGGGCGGCCGCCGGAGAGCCGCTCGACCGCCTCCTCCCGACGCCGGTTGCCGCGCTCATCGAGGCGCGGGGGCTTTACCGTCCGCAAGCCGCGGATACACTGGGATCGATCGAATCCGAGGACGCGAAGCAGCCCTGACCTCTCTCGAACACGCTCGCCGCATCGCCGCTCTCGCCCGCGAGAAGCTGGCGGAGGACGTCGTGATCCTCGACATGCGGCCGGAGTGCTCCTTCACCGACTACTTCGTGATCGTCACCGGGCGCAACCCGCGCCAGACGGCGGCGATCTGGGACGAGGTGCACGCGCGCCTCAAGCAGGACGAGCGGCTGCTGCCGCACAGCGTCGACGGCACGCGGGAGGGCGTCTGGATCGTCGCGGACTATCTCGACGTCGTCCTCCACGTCTTCACGCCCGACGCTCGCGCCTACTACCGCCTCGAGGAGCTCTGGGGCGACGTGCCCGCGGTCGACGTAGACGCCGCCGCGGTCTAGCTCCTTAGGCGGCCGGCTGCACGCCGCGCCTCGTGAGGAGGACGTTGCCCGTCTGCGTCGGCAGTCCCGGCATGACCCGGCCGCCCATCCGGACGTCCAGGTTCGGCGGGTCCCCGACGTCGATCCAGACGGAACCCCGCAGGAGACTCACCCTCCGCTTCTGCCCCTGCTGCAGCGTCCCCTCGTAGAGGAGCGCGCCCGTCGCGCTGCCGGATCGGACCTCGAGCCAGCATGCGCCGCGCGAGGCCACGAGGATCGCCTGCTTCGGCAGGGCGACGCGCCGCTGCTTGGTGTGCTTCTGCGTGTGGCGGTGCTGGTGCGAACGCGTCGTCGTCTGCCGCGTCGTCGTGTCGCCGACCTGCCGCGACTCGCCCCGGCCGTGTAGCTGCCAGACCGCGAGCGCCGCCGCGACGAGCGCGACCAGGGCGAGCGCGACGAGCGGCCGAGAGACCGCGATCCGCGCCACACTCGATCGCCGCGCCAGCGCCGGCGGCACGAGGGCCTGGTCCTCACCGTGCGAGAAGCGGCTGTTGTACTCCTCGACGTAGAGGTTGCCGTCGAGCCCGAGGAAATCCGCGTACGTACGTAGGAAGCCCTTCAAGTACGCGTCGCCGGGAAGAAGCTCCCAGCGTTCCTCCTCGAGCGCGTTGAGGTAGCGGTCGCGGATGCGGATCGCCTTCTGGACGTCCGCCGACGAGAGGCCGCGGCGCTCGCGCGCCTCGCGCAGGCTGGCCCCTATCTGGAACACCCGCCAATTCTCGCCTACGCCCGTCGGCGCGGCCACCCGGGCGGTGGAACGGGCCGCCGGGGGCTACAATCCGTGGCTCCAGGGGCCGTAGCTCAGCTGGGAGAGCGTCTGGCTGGCAGCCAGAAGGTCAGGGGTTCGAGCCCCCTCGGCTCCATCTCTCTCGCCGTGGTTTGGACGGGGCAGCGCAATCGCGAGCTCGCGGAGGAGATCTCGTCGTTCGAGGCCGACCTCGACCGGCTGCGCGAATGGCTGGGCAAGCGGCTCGATGGGCCGAACGCCTGACTCCGCGCCGTGGGCGAGCTCCTGCGTTCACGCCCGGAGCAGCGGTCGTGCGGGCGAGGCACTCAGCTTCTCCTCGAGCTGGAGCAGTAGCCGCGCGAGGTAGGGGGGCAGGTCGATCTCGCCGACCGAGTCCAGATGCAACAGGTCTTCCAGCGCGTCGAGCGCGTCCGCGAGCTCGTCCTCCCGCGGCGCACCGAGCGAGAACTCCGTCATCTCGGCAACCTCCTCGTCCCGTCTCTCGTGGCAGCGATGACCCGACCGGGACGCGTCCGAGAGGAGCTCGCGTTGGGGACGGCCGCAAGATCTTCCCACGCGCGCGAGCACGAGAAACGCGGGGACGGCTCTCCCCCGCCCTAGACTCGAACCATGGCCCAGGACACCGTGGAGCTGCTCTTCCGCGGCTATCGCGCGTTCGTCGACGGCGACCTCGAGGCACTCGGGACGATGCTCGACCCGGACGTCGAGTGGGTGGCGGCCGGGGAGGAGGCGATCCTGGTCAGCCGTGACCGCGTGCTCGACGTGCTCGCCGACCGTGTCGCCGAGCGCTACCACGTCGTCGTCGAGCGTGCGATCGGACTCCCCGGCCGCGTGGTCGTGAGCATGCGCTTCTCACGCGTCGAGACGGATCCGACCGACGAGCGGCCGCTCCAGAGCCGGCGCTCGTACCTGCTCGGGCGGTGGGCGGCGATCGTGCACGCGCGGGACGGCCGCGTCGTGAGGGTCGAGGAGCATCCGCATCTGGAGTCCGCGCTCGAGGCGGTCGGCATCCAGGAGTAGGTACAATCCGGATACCTACTACAGAGCCTGGAGCGTGAAGAAGCTTTGACCGATCTACTTCTCGTCCCGCTGGAGGACACCGTCGTCTTCCCGGGCATGACCGTCACCCTCAGCGTCGACGTCGGCGACGAGGAGCGCGTCGCCCTCGTGCCGCGCCACGAGAGCGAGTACGCCTCGGTCGGTACCGTCGCCGAGGTCACCGACCGCGTACGCCTTCCCGGCGGAGCGCGCGCCGTCTCGCTGAGCGGCCTCCATCGCGGCGTCATCGGCGCCGCGCACACCGACGCGCGCGGCCGCCTCCGCGCCGAGGTCGACGAGCGGCCTGACGAGACCCCCCCGCCCGTCCAGACGCGCGAGCTCGAGCGGGAGTACCGGGCGGTGGTCGAGGAGATCCTCGACCACCGCGGCGCCGACGACCGCGTCCGCGAGTTCCTGCGCGCGATCACCGAGCCCGGTGCGCTGGCCGACACGGCCGCGTACGCGCCGGACATCACGTTCGCGCAGCGCGTCGAACTGCTCGAGACGGTGGACGTCGTCGAGCGGCTGCGGCACGCGCTGTCGCTCCAGCGGGAGCGGCTGGCCGAGCTGGAGGTGCGCAAGCGCATCCGCGAGGACGTGGAGTCGGGCGCGCAGAAGCAGCAGCGGGAGTGGTTCCTCCGCCAGCAGATGAACTCGATCCGGAAGGAGCTGGGGGAGGACGAGGGCTCTCTCGTCGAGGAGTACGGGCGGAAGATCGAAGAGGCCGGGATGCCCGAGGACGTGCGCGCGCAGGCCGAGCGCGAGCTGCGCCGCCTCGAGACGATGGGCGACTCCGCCGGCGAGGCGTCCATGATCCGCACGTACCTCGACTGGCTGACCGCCGTCCCTTGGTCGAAGCGCTCCGAGGAGACGCTCGACCCGCACGGCGCGCGTGAGGTGCTCGACGCCGACCACGCCGGCCTCGAGGACGTCAAGGACCGGATCGTCGAGTACCTGGCCGTCCGCAAGCTCCGCCAGGAGCGGGGCGTGCCGGACGACCGGAAGTCGGGCGCGATCCTGACGCTGATCGGGCCGCCCGGCACGGGCAAGACCTCGATCGGCGAGTCGGTCGCCCGCGCGCTGAACCGCGAGTTCGTGCGCATGTCGCTCGGCGGCATCCGCGACGAGGCGGAGATCCGGGGCCACCGGCGCACCTACATCGGCGCGCTGCCGGGCCGGCTCGTCCGCGCCCTGCGAGACGCCGGGACGATGAACCCGGTGATCCTGCTCGACGAGGTGGACAAGGTCGGCGCCGACTGGCGCGGCGACCCCTCCGCGGCGCTGCTCGAGGTGCTCGACCCGGCGCAGAACCACTCCTTCCGCGACCACTACCTCGACGTCGAGCTCGACCTCTCCGAGGTGTTCTTCATCGCGACGGCGAACGTCGCCGACACGATCCCCGGGCCGCTGCTCGACCGGATGGAGGTCATCCGCTTCGACGGCTACACGGTCGACGAGAAGACGGCGATCGCGCGCGGATATCTCTGGCCGCGGCAGGTCGAGCGGAACGGGCTGCGCGAGGACGAGGCTTCGGTCTCGGACGACGTGCTCCAGCTCGTGATCTCGGAGTACACGCGCGAGGCCGGCGTCCGCCAGCTCGAGCGCGAGCTCGGGACGATCCTCCGCAAGACCGCGACACGCATGGCGTCAGGCGCCGTCGAGACTCCGGTCGAGGTCGACGTGGACGTCGTCCGCGACGCGCTCGGACGCCAGAAGTTCTTCCGGGAGGCGGCGGAGCGGACTGCGGTGCCCGGCGTGGCGACCGGCCTCGCCGTCACCGGTACCGGCGGAGACGTCCTCTTCGTCGAGGCGACGGCGATGGACGGCGGCTCGGAGCTCGTCCTCACCGGCCAGCTCGGGGACGTAATGAAGGAGTCGGCCCGGATCGCGCTCTCGTACGTGCGCTCCCACGCCGAGGAGCTCGACGTCGACCCGAAGGCGTTCGGCGACCGGTCGTTCCACGTGCACGTCCCGGCGGGGGCGATCCCGAAGGACGGCCCGAGCGCCGGCATCACGATGACGACCGCGCTCGCGTCCCTGCTCGCCGAGCGCCCGGTCAAGCACACGGTCGGCATGACCGGCGAGGTCACGCTGCAGGGTCGCGTCCTGCCGATCGGCGGGCTGAAGCAGAAGGTCCTCGCGGCGCATGCCGCCGGCCTCACCGACGTGATCATCCCGGAGCGCAACCGCGGCGACCTCGACGACGTCCCCGGGGACGTGCGGGAGGCGATGCGGTTCCACCCGGTCATGACGATCGGCGAGGTGCTCGAGCTCGCGCTGGAGCCGAAGGCGAAGCCGAGCCTCCATGCGGTGTAGGAGCTGCCGGCCGCTGCCCGAGGAGGTCGCCCGCGCGGCGGACCTCCTCGGACGCCGCTGGGTGCTCGCGATCCTCTGGGCCTCGGCGGAGGCGGGCGCCGTCCGGTTCAACGAGTTCAAGCAGACGCTCGAGGGCATCCCGCCGCGGACGCTCGCGGCGCGGCTCTCGGAGCTCGAGCAGGCCGGGATCCTCGAGCGCCGCGTCCTCGACACGCGCCCGCCGCGCGCGGAGTACCGGCTGACGGACGGCGGTCGCCGCCTCGGCACGCTCATCGACGCGATGAACGCCTGGGCGGCCTCCGGATAGCCGGCGACGCGGCGAAGCTTCAGGCCGGCGCAAGAGCGGCGATCTCGCGCTCTCGCGCCAGCCGCTCGAGGGCGTGCGTCTCGATCTGGCGGACGCGCTCGCGCGTGAGCCCCAACTCCCGCCCGATCATCTCGAGGGACATCGGATCGCGGTCGCCGTTCATCCCGTAGCGCAGCTTGATCACGTGCTTCTCGCGCTCCGGGAGCTTCTCGATCGCGCTCCGCAGCGCGTCCTCGCTCAACCCGACGACGACCTCCTCCTCGACGTCGCCCTGCTGCGTCGCGACGATGTCGCCGAAGGCGGTGTCGCCCTCGTCGCCGAGCGGCTTGTCGAGGCTGGCCACCGCACGCGCCGCGGCCCGCACCTCGCGGACGTGCTTGAGGGAGAGCTTCGCCGTCTTCGCGACCTCCTCGTCCGTCGGCGGTCGCTCGAGCCTCAGCGTCAACTCCCGCTCTGCGCGGGCGATCTTCTGCTCCCGCTCGACGATGTGGACGGGGATGCGGATCGTGCGCGACTTGTTCGCGACGCCCCGCTGCACCGCCTGCCGGATCCACCACGTCGCATACGTCGAGAACTTGTAGCCGCGGCGCCAGTCGAACTTCTCCACCGCGCGGATCAGACCGATGATGCCCTCCTGGATCAGGTCGAGCAGCGACAGCCCGTGGCCCTGGTACTTCTTCGCGATCGAGACGACGAGGCGCAGGTTCGAGTTGATCATCAGGTCCTTCGCCGTCCGGTCGCCGCGCTCGATCCGCTTCGCGAGCTCGACCTCCTCCGCCGCGGTCAGCAGCTTGTAGCGGCCCGCCTCGTTGAGGAAGAGCTGCAGCGAGTCCGTCGTCATCGCGGCGACGGCATCGTTCGTGTAATGCGTCTCCTCGACGTCGGGGAGCCCGCAGTCGTCCGTCAGCTCGATGCCGTGCTCGTCGAACCGGTCGTAGAGCGACGACACCTCGTCCTCGTCGAGCTCGAGCTCCGCGACGAGGTGGGTGAAGGCGGAGAGGTTGATGCAGCCGTGCTCGTCGCCGTGCTCGATGAGTGCGCGAAGCTGGTCTTGGCTCATGTCCACCTCATTGCCGCCCCTCGCCGGTCCTTAACGCGCGTGGTGGTTCGAGCCGCCATCGGGGGGGTAGAATCGGTACCCGTGGGACCGGACACGGTCTGGGAGCTCGTGTTTCTGATGGTGATCCTCAAGATCCCCATCGCCTACCTCTGCAGCGTGGTCTGGTATGCGATCAAGGCGCAGCCGGACCGAGGGCGCGGAGACGGCGCCGCGGTGAGCGCGGCACCGGAGTGGCCGCCGCCTTCGCCGCAGCGTCGCACTCGTACTCCTGCGCGCGCCCACGGCGCTGCACCAGCGGCACGATCATCC
>JAVKST010000097.1:0-10150 GCA_039583515.1 Gaiellaceae bacterium | reverse complement strand
TGCTGCTGCTGCTGCTCACTCACTGCGGACTCCCGTCAGAGTTGGGCCGGAGGCAGGCCAGAGCTCGGTCGCAACGAGGAACTACGGCTCAAACGCCAGCAGGCACGTCGAGTATGTCCAACTAGCCGCGTGCTCAAACGGACGGCAGCAGCTTTGTCGCCTGGGGCGACCGAAACCCTGGCCTGAGCGCAGACGGCTAGGCGCGTCGCGAGATGCCGCGCGTGAAGAAGAGGATCAGCCAGATCAGCGCGGCGACCACGGCCAGGATGAACAGCCACTCGCAATCGCCTACCGGCGTTGGGATGATCTCGATCCTCCCGTCCCGTGCACCCCTGGCTCTACGGGATCGCCGCCAACCTCCTGCGACACCAGGGGCGGAAGGAGCGCCGGATGCTGCGCGCGTATGCCCGTTCCGACCTTGACTCAGTTATGGGCCAGGAGGACGACGCTCCCGTCGAGCGCGCCGACGCGCAGACGCGGAAGTGCGCGCTCGTGGCGCGGCGCTTACTGGACTTCGACCAGGCGAGCGCGAGGTTCTCCTATTGCACGCCTGGGCCGACTTGACCGACGCCGAGATCGCCGAGGCGCTCTCGCTGCCGATCGATACGGTCAAGTGGATCAGGCGGTGGCCGCCAGCCCGTAGCGCGGTCCGGTGCGCGAGTGACGAGCAGGTCCCCGCTCGCGCTCCACGCCGTGCGCGCGCTCAGGGGAGCGGACGCTGATCAACGAGCCAGCGGACGAGCATGGGAGTGCCAGTAGGAGACTGCGGTGCCTCATCGGCTTCCTTCTCGGGTTGGTTGCGTGTCCCGGGACCCTGCAGCCGAGGCGACAGCCCAACCCGACCGAGCGGGAAGGCTGCCCTGCAACTTCCCACTGCACTGGCCCGCGACGAACGGATCCTCATAACGCTCCGCGGGTCCGGGGGTCAAGTGTGGGGACGTGGCCGTGCTCGGTCCCGCGCGCCGGGCATGAGCGACTCCCTCGTCGGCATGCCGATATCGGCTCAGCCGACGGTCGACCAGGGGCTCGTCCGGCGCGTCACGGCGCCGGGGTTGACGCGGCTGACGAGCCGCACGTCGATGCGATAGCGGCCCTGCGCCAGGTGCCTCGTCGGCAGCGTGATCGCGTGCGCCGGGTAGCCACCCTCGAGCGCGCCGTGCGCCGCCGCGATCGGCCGCCCGTTCGAGCGCACCAGCGCCACGAGGTAGAGGCAGTCCCGGTCGCAGCCGACCGCGGCGGACGCCGGCACCCCGGCCTCGATTTGCTCCGGGAACGCCAGGCCCGTCGGGGTGACGCGGACCGCCTGGCCCGGGCAGACCACGGCTCCGCGTCCGGCGGCGCCCAGCTCGTGCGCGACCGCGGCCGCTGACGGTTTCGCATCGCCGCCCGCGTAGAACAGACCCGTCGCGGGCTGGGACGCCGCACCGTCGACGAGCCGGTCGAGGAGCAGCCCGACCACACCCGCGGAGCAGGACGCGGAACCGATCGCGGCCGTGTACGCCGCCGCCTGGGCGGCCGGGGAGACGGCGCCTGCGGTGGGCGGCGCCGCCGCGCCGTACCCTCCTAGCTCCGAAGAAGGCACCGTGCTCGGGGTGGCGATCCCGTCGAGCAGAACCGGCGGCGCTGCACCCAGCTCCTTCTCGAGCGCCGCTCGAAGCAGCCAGACAGCGCCCGACGCCCAGGCGCCGGTGCCTGCCACCGCTGCGGGCCGGAATGCGACGACGTCCGCCTTCGCCCCGTCGTGGGCGAGCTCCGCGCCCAGGGCGAGCACCGTCTGCTGCGGCTGCGCGACGCTGCCGTCGACGGACGGCCCCACCGCGACGTCCGGCCGCACTTCCTCGACGGCAGCTCGAACTGCAGCGAGCGCGTCGGCGTACGGCGCCGCCCTCGTGAGCACGGGCCCCGGAGTCAGGACGATGTCGCGGAGCGTCGGCGCCTCCTGCGCGAGCGACGCGCCGTACTGCGCCAGATCGGCGTCGTCGGCGTCGTTCGCGGGCAGCTGGGCCGCGTCCAGCTCGAGCACGAGGCCGACACGCTGCGGCAGGCTCTGCAGCGACGCCGCGACGGCAGGATCGGGCGAGGTCTCGCCCGCTTGCCAGGGGATCGTCATGCGGACGAGCCCGAGTCGGAGCGGCAACGCCTGCGCCGCCTGCGCGGGGTCGTCGATTCCCGCTCCGACGGTGAACGCGGGAGTGGCGGCGGCCGGCGCGCCCGATCCCGCAGGCTTGCGAACCGACGCTCGGGCCGGAGGTGCGACGCGGACGAGCGGCAGCGCCGTGAACGAGGCGCGGTTGCCCGCGGGGTCGACCGCCGTGACGTGCACGCCGTAGATCCCAGCCCGCTTCGGGCCGCCGAGGCGGAGCGTGTGCCAGCCGCCGACGAGACTCAGCCGCAGCGTCGCCCCGCCGCCCTCCGCGACCGTCACCCACGCCGGCTTCGAAAGCCAGAACCGCACCTCCCCGGCCGGCGCGTCGGCGACCTGGAACGCCGGGAGCTGCCGGAGGTAGTCCGCGAACTGCGTCGCCTCCGCGCCGAAGCGCGCATCGGCCGGCGCCAGCTTTCGCAGGAGCTGGATCACGTACTTCTGGTACGAGAGCGGAGACTGCTCTCCGGCGAGCGAGTAGTACGTCCAGTACCCGGTGTCGAAACGGGGGAGAGTCTCGGCCGCCGCTCGCTGCATCTGCGCCGCCAGCGCCGCCGCCGCAGGGTCGTTCGTGTTCGCGGCGTAGGACTGGAGCGAGACGAGGGCCTGCAGCTGCGCGTTCAGCACCGGGATCCCCGAGAAGGAGTAGAGCCGGATCCAGGGCCCGGTCGAGACGCTTGTCAGCAGCTTTCCGGGGATCGCGAGGTATGCGGCGCGCGCCTCGGCGTCGAACGCGGTGGACTCGGCTCCGACGAGGAGCGCGGCCCGAGCGAAGGCCTGCGCTGCGACCGCCTGGGCCATCCCGGACGTCCACAGCGGGCGGCCGCCGTCCCAGTCGAAGTAGTACTCCCACGCGATGCCCCCTCCGGCCCGCGCGACGCCGCGGGCGACGAGGGCGTCGGCGAGCCGCTGCGTGGCCGCGACGTCCTTCTTCGCCACGTCGTCGTTCAGGGCGCCGAAGTTTGCGAGCGGGTGGAACTCGAAGCAGCGACCGGCGAAGAAGCGGTAGACGATCCCGTCCGAGTCGGTGATGTCGGTGCTCGCGGCGGGCGCCGGATGCGCGGAGAACCAGTCGTCGTTCGCGCGCAGCTGGCCGAAGACGGCGACGGCCCGCGGCGCCGTCAGGCGACCCGAGAGCGCACCGACCTGCTCGAGCGCCGTCTCGATGTAGCCGCGGCGCTCGGGCGCGAGCACGCGCGCGAGGTGGACGGCTCGGGCGACCTCCCGACCGTCCGCGGCGGCACTCGCGGCGTCGATTCGGCCCGCGGCCGCCGCCTTCCGCACTGCGGTCAGCGCCGCCTGCTCTCCCGGCACGGGCTTCGGCGCCGCGGGCGCGACGCCCGCGACGAGCAGGGCGGCGACGACGACGACCAGCCCGGTGAGTCCCCTCCGGCTCACCACGGCCACAGTGTTACAGCGTTCCGAAAAGCCGCAAGCCCGCCTTGCGGGATTTTGCGCGGGGGCGTCAGCCGGCGGCGGCCGGCGCGGGCACGCGGCCCGGGTCGAGCCGGAGGCCCGTCTCCGGGCCGAAGTAGTGGAAGCGCGACGGGTCGACCGCCAGCCGGAGCGGCTTCCTCGGCTGCGCCTTCGTCGCCGGGTCGACGCGCGCGGTGAAGACGGCGCCCTCCACCGCGACGAGCGCGTCCTCGTCGCCCGCCGCCTCGCGCACCTCGGTCACGTCCACCCGCGGTGCGTCCACGGCGAAGATCACGTGCGTGTCGGCGCCGAGCTCCTCGACCACCTCCACCTGGACGTCGAGGCGCGGCAGCGAGGGATCTGCGAACGCCGTGTCCTCGAATGCCTCGGGGCGGAGGCCGACGATCACGCGGCCGGGAGCCGGGGCGGCGCCGGGCGGCAACGGGATCCGGTAGCCGGCGAAGCTGAGCGCCGCGTCGTGGACGGCGGCCTCGACGAGGTTCATCGCCGGCGAGCCGATGAAGGCCGCGACGAAGAGGTTCGCCGGTCGCGCGTACAGCGCCTGCGGGGTGTCGATCTGCTGGATCCGTCCTTCGCGCATCACGGCCACGCGCCGGCCGAGGGTCATCGCCTCGATCTGGTCGTGCGTGACGTAGACGGTCGTCGTGGCCAGCCGTGCGTGGAGAGCCGATAGCTGCGCGCGCATGCTCACGCGGAGCTTCGCGTCGAGGTTCGAGAGCGGCTCGTCCATCAGGAACGCCTTCGGCTCGCGTACGATCGCGCGCCCCATCGCCACCCGCTGCCGCTGGCCGCCCGAGAGCGCGGCCGGGCGGCGGTCGAGCAGCTCCTCCAGCCCGAGGAGCTTCGCGGTGCGGTCGACGCGCTCGCGGATCTCCTGCTTCGGCGTCTTCCGCACCCGCAGGCCGTAGCCGAGGTTGTCGCGGACGGACATGTGCGGGTAGAGCGCGTAGCTCTGGAAGACCATGGCGACGTCGTGCTCGCGCGGGGGGAGGTCGGTCACGTCGCGCCCGTCGATCGTCACCGTGCCGGCCGTCGCGCTCTCGAGCCCCGCGATCATCCGCAGGAGCGTCGACTTGCCGCACCCCGACGGGCCGACCAGCACGAGGAACTCACCGCCGGCGATCGTCAGGGACACGTCGTCGACCGCCGTGACGCCTCCGGCGAAGACCTTGCTGAGGTTGTCCAGGACGATCTCGGCCACTGGAACGATCATGGAGTCTATACCGCACTTCTGGTGTGAACGCAATGGCATTGACCACCTATGCGACTGGTTCTATAGTCGTTCGCGGCGATGGATACAGCGGGAACGCAGCGAAGGGTGACGAAGCAGAGCGTCGCGCGGCAGCAGGTGCTCGAGCTGATCGGCCGGCTCGGCGTGGGCACCGCGATTCCGTCCGAACGGCAGCTGAGCGTCGACCTCGGCGTCTCGCGTCTCACGCTCCGCGCCGCGCTCGACGCCCTGGCGCGCGAGGGCTACCTCGTCCGCAGGCGCGGCAGCGGCACGTACGTGCGCCAGCCGAAGATCTCGCAGCAGCTGACGATGACGTCGTTCAGCGAGGACATGCGGCGGCGCGGGATGGTTCCCGGGAGCCGGACGCTCTCGCTCACGCGGCAGCTGGCGGGCGCGCGCCTCGGCCGCTTCCTCAACGTCTCGCCGGGTGAGGAGATCCTCGTGGTCAAGCGGCTGCGCCTGGCCGACGGCGTCTCGATGGCGATCGAGACGCTGCACATCGCCTCGAGCGTCGTCCCGGGCATGGGCCCCGACGACCTCGAAGGGTCGTTCTACGAGCTGCTGCGCTCGCGCTACGGCGTCGAGATCGCGAGCGCGACACAGACGATCGAGCCCACCGTGACGAACGAGGAGGAATCGGCCGCTCTCGGGGTGCCGCTCCACTCGCCGGCGTTCCTCTTCGAGCGCACGAGCCGCGACGAGGACGACCGCACGCTCGAGTTCGTTCACTCGATCTACCGGGGCGACCGCTACCGGATCGTCTCCGAGCTCACGCCCTCGTAATCTGCGGCGACCACCTCTTGACAGAAGTGGTCTGGTGTGGGAGATTCCGCTCGTGGCCAACTGGTATATACCTTTCGGCGCACTGACGGATCGTTCGCGGCCCCCGGCCACAGGGAGTCTCCGCGGCCCGCTCGCGCGTCGACGGCACGAGGGAGACTTCGCATGAGATACCGGGTCCTCGCGGTGGTCGCCGCCGCGCTCGCGCTCGGGGTCGTCGCCGCGACGGCCGCCGCGAGCGGGCAGCGCGCCCAGGCGAACACGCTCACAGTCTGGCTTCAGGTCGATGCGCAGAACGGCTGGCCGAACATCGTGGCCTCCGCGAACAGCGCCTTCGAGGCCAGCCATCCTGGCTGGAACGTCAACCTCGAGTACCAGCAGTGGGGCGATCACCTGCAGCAGTTCGACGCGACGATCGCGGGCAACGACACGCCCGACGTGATCGAGATGGGCAACACGGAGATGACGAAGTACATGGCCGCAAAGGCCTTCACCAATCTCGAATCGGACAAGTCGCAGTTCGCGAATTCGAGCAAGTGGCTCAAAGGCCTGACGGCCTCGTCGACCTACAACGGCAAGCTGTTCGGCGTCCCGTACTACGCGGGCTCGCGCGTGATCACGTACCGGAGCGACCTGTTCGCGAAGGCGGGCGTCAAGAAGGTGCCCAAGAGCCTCACGCAGTTCCAGGCCGACCTCGTGAGGGTCGGGAAGATGGAGAAGAACGTCAAGGGGTTCTCCCCGCTCTACGTCGGCGGAGAGGACTGGTACACCGCGCTCAGCTTCGTCGCCGACTACGGTGGGTCGATCGCCACCTTCTCGGGCGGCAAGTGGCACGGGACGCTCGACTCGAAACAGTCGATTGCCGGCCTGAACGCGTTCAAGCGGTTCTTCGACGCGACGCAGTCGAAGTCGACGGCGACGCTCGACGGAACGAGGCCCTTTCCGTACACGGTGTTCTCGCAGGGCATGGCTGCCGCGAACTACGGCCCAGCCTGGTACTCCTGCTGCACCGGCAGGAAGTACGCGAAGGTCACGAAACAGTTCGTGATGCCGAGCCACACGCCGCGCCAGCCGATGCCGGGCTTCCTCGGCGGCTCCGACCTCGCGGTTCCGGCGCAGAGCTCCAACAAGAGCGAGGCGCTCGCCTGGATCGCCGACTTCACGAGCACGACGAGCGAGAAGGCGTTGCAGGCGAAGGGGAACATCCCGAACGCCACCAACCTCCTCACGAACGCGGTAAACGACCGAGCCGCCGCCCGAAGCTGGTTCGTGCCACAGGCGGCGCACTGGGTGGACGTCGAGAACGGGAACATCCTGAAGACGATGCTCGCCCAGCTCCTCACCGGCAGACTGTCGGTCAAGCAGGCCGCGACGGTCGCGAGCCAGAACATCGCGCAAACCCTCAACGAGTCGTAGGCCCTCCTGAGCGGGAGCGGACCCACCGCGCTCTCAGCCGCCGCCGCGACCGCAACGTCGCGGCGGCGGCGTCTCACCCGCCGCCGGCTCGCCGGCGGCTCGGTGCCGTACCTCCTCGTCCTGCCGGTCGTCGTGGTGCTCGCGGCGATCCTCGGCTACCCGATCTACTACCTCGTCCGCCTCTCGCTCCAGAAGTACGGGCTCGAGCAGCTCATCCAGCACCACGGCGAGTACGTCGGCCTGCAGAACTTCGCGAGCGTCCTCCACGACTCGGTCTTCTGGCACACGCTGTTGCGGACGGTCCTCTTCACGATCGCGAACGTCTCCCTGACCCTGGTGCTCGGGACGCTCGTCGCGCTGCTCCTCGTCCGCATCTCGGCCTGGGTACGGGTCGTGCTCACCGCCGGGCTCGTCCTCGTCTGGGCGATGCCGCCCGTCGTCGCGGTGCAGGTCTGGGCCTGGATGACGAACTCGCAGAACGGCGTCGTCGACTACATCCTCACCGAGCTGCACGCGGGCGCCTTCTTCCAGCACAACTGGTACCAGACGACGTTCTCGCAGTACGCGATGGTCACGACGCTGATCGTCTGGGGCGCGATCCCATTCGTCGCGATCACCGTCTACGCGGCGCTGGCCCAGGTGCCACACGAGCTCGTCGAGGCGGCGCAGATCGACGGCGCGCGGGCGTGGCGGATCTTCAAGGACGTGACGCTGCCGGTGCTGATGCCCGTGCTGCTGATCCTCACCAGCCTCTCGATCATCTGGGACTTCGGGGCCTTCACGCAGCCGTACCTCCTGATCGGCGCCGGCCAGCAGACGTCGTCCAACTACCTGATGAGCACCTACCTCTACGTCGAGGGCTACGGCAAGACGGACTTCGGCCGCGGCGCCGCGATCTCGATCCTCATGCTCGTCATCGTCGCGGCGCTGAGCGTCGTCTACGTGCGGCGGATGCTGCGGGTGGGTGAGGAATGAGCCGTCTCGCCCGCCGGCTCGGCTGGAACGGCGCCGCGCTCCTGCTGTTCGTCGTCATGGTCTTCCCGGTCTTCTGGATGATCTCGACCGCGTTCAAGAGCAACGACCAGATCAACAGCTTCGACCCGGTGTGGCTCCCGCGGCAGCCGACGCTGCGGCACTTCGGCGACGCCGTGAGCCGGCAGTACTTCTGGACGGACGTGAAGAACAGCGTCATCGTCGTCGTCGTCGTCACGGTCGCGATCGCGCTCGCGCTCTCGTTCTTCGCCGCCGTCGCGCTCGGGAAATACCGCTTCGGAGGGCGCAAGTTGTTCATCGTGCTCGTGATCGGGATCCAGATGCTGCCGCAGGCGGGGCTGATCATCCCGCTCTACGTCGTGCTTGCGCGCCACGGCGAGGTGAACAAGCTCAGCGGCCTGATCCTCGTCTACCTGACCTTCGCCCTGCCGTTCTGCGTCTGGACGCTGCGCGGCTTCATCCTCGGGATCCCGAAGGAGCTCGAGGAGGCGGCGATGGTCGACGGCTCCACCCGGCTCGGGGCTTTCGTGCGGATCCTGCTGCCGCTGGTCGCGCCCGGCCTCGTCGCGACGTCGGTGTTCGCGTTCATCACGAGCTGGAACGAGTTCATCTTCGCGAACACCCTCCTCAGCAACGGCTCGACGCAGACGATCACCGTGTGGCTCTCCTACCTCTGGGGCGGCAACCGCTTCGTCGACTGGGGGGAGATCATGGCGGCCTCCACGCTGATCTCGATCCCGGTCGTGATCTTCTTCCTCCTCGTCCAGCGGCGGATCGCGTTCGGCCTGACCGCGGGTGCGGTGAAATGACGTGGTAGCGACCACCAGGGCCGGCTGCTCGTACTTCGGCGTGCGGATCGCGCGGCACGCGAGGCGCGACATGGCAGACCTCGCGGCGCGCGGCTACCGCGGCGTCCTACACACGTTCTCCGAGAACGACCTCGCCTACTACCGCGGGACCATGGCCGAGCTCGTCGAGGCGTCGCACGCCGAGGGGCTCAGGGTGCAGGCGAGCCCGTGGGGGCTCGGGCGGACGTTCGGCGGCGAGGCGGAGAGCCGCTGGGTCGCGTTGCATCCGGAGGAGTGCCAGGTGCTCGACGACGGCCGTCGCGTCGCGGCCGCCTGCCTCAACAGCGCGGCGTACCGGAGCTTCTGCCGGGAGTGGGCCGACTGGGCGCTCGAGTGCGGCGTCGACTCCGTCTTCTGGGACGAGCCGGCGTGGGTCGTGCCGGTGCACGTCGGCGTCGACGATCGGGAGCGCTGGACGTGCCGCTGCGACAACTGCGCCGAACGCTTCGGCGGCCCGATCCCGGCGGAGCGCACGCCGGAGGTGCAGGCGTTCCGCGAGGCGTCGGTCGTCGACTTCCTGCGTGAGATGCTCGCGCACGTCGCAGTGCGCGGCGGCTCGAATGCGATCTGCCTGCTGCCCGCGACCGAGGGGGCGCAGGGCCTCGCCGACTGGGACGAGGTCGCGTCGCTGCCCGGGCTCGCGACGCTCGTCACCGACCCGTACTGGAAGCACTGGGACGAGTCGGCGGGCTCCTTCGTGCGCCGCTTCGCACGTCTCCTCCGCGAGACGGCCGATCGCCACGGCGTCGCGGCGCAGCTCTGGGTGCCGAGCTTCGGCCTTTCACGGGAGGACGTCCCGGACCTCGAGGACGCGATCGCGGCCGCGCGCGAGGAGGGCGTCCACGACCTCTGGACGTGGGGCTACGAGGCGTGCGGGCACATGACCTCGCTCGCCACGCCGGACGCGGGGCTCGTCTGGGAGGCCGTCAGCGCGGCGCTCACCCAGCGGCCGCAGCGTCTAACCGAGGCGGCGCGTGGAGACGGCGCCGACCTCGACCTCCGCTCCGTGCGCGAGCTCGTCCGTCTGCTCAACGAGGCGGACGCGACGGTGCCGGCGGCCGTCGCGGACGCCGGGGACGCGCTCGGCTTCGCGATCGACGCGATCGTCGAGCGGCTGGGCCGCGGCGGGCGGCTCGTCTACGCCGGCGCCGGCACCTCCGGCGCGCTCGCTGCGCTCGACGCCGCGTCCGAGGCCTTGCCCGGGGTTCCCGCTGTCGGCTGCTTCGACACGGCGTTCCACGCGACCCTGCCCGCGGAGGCCCGCACCTACGCGCTGCCCGCGCAGTGGCGTCAGCGCTGGCG
>JAVKST010000096.1:0-10421 GCA_039583515.1 Gaiellaceae bacterium | reverse complement strand
CACGACGCCCATCGAGGGCAGGATCTGCACCTGCTTGTGCGTCCCGGTCTCGTCGGTGCAGTGGCCGTTTCCATCGCACACCGACCACTTGTCGTTGTAGACGGTGGTCGCCTGGCGGACGATGCAGCTCCCCGCGGAGATCCGCCACGCGAGGGGCGGCCCCGAGCGGCGCGATCTCCGCGAGCTCGTCCGCCGACAGCTCGGCGAAGCGCGAGCGCCGGGCCGCGTCGCGCGCGACGTTCACGACGATCCGCCACAACCATGCCTCGAGCGTTCCGTCGCCGCGGAACCGCCGCCGCTCGCGCAGCGCCCGCGCGAACGCCTCCTGCACGGCGTCGCGCGCAGCCTCGGGCTCTCCGACGACGGCGTACGCTCCCGCGACGAAGGCTTGGAAGCGCCGCTCGTAGAGACGCGCGATCGCCGTCGTGTCGGCACCGCTCATGGGAGTACGACGCGCGAGCACGCCGCCCGCTTTAGCAGAGAGCTAGGAGGCGGCCGCGAGCGCCTGCGCCCGCATCTGCGCGATCTTGCCCGCCGTCGTCGCGTCGCGCGAGTAGAGCGGCCAGGAGTAGCGCGTATACGACTTCAGCTGACAGCCGACCGTGCAGCCGAGCACGGCGCCGCTCGCGTCGGCCGTGAAGAGCCCCGAGAGCAGCTTGCGGACGGCCGCGACGCCGTGCTTCTGGCGCACCACGTCGAGAATCTCCCAGTCCTCGATTCCCTCGCGGATCTCCTCGAGGCGCGCGCTGGGAATCGGCCCGTCCTTGCCGGGGTAGACGAGGACGAACGCGCCGGACTTGCCGAGGGAGGCCAGCGGGTTCGTCTTCAGCGAGTATGAGGTCGTCCCCTCGCCGTAGAGGATGCCGCTGAGGCCCTCGAGCGCCGCCCAGTCGACGAAGAGGCGCGGGTCCGCCACCGGCTCGGTGGCGGCGAAGCCGGGCGACCGGTTCGAGTGCGACGGGTACGTGTACGCCCAGACCTGCCGACCGTGCTCGCGGACGAGGTCGAGCAGCTTCAGGTTCTCCGTCGCGTACGAGACGTGCCGGTGCAACTCCGACGGATTCGTGTACTGGCCGTAGTAGCGGCTGGCGAGCACCGTCCACACGTCGACGTCGTCGCTCCCTCCGTCCCACAGGGGCCTGTTCGCCGGCGAGGGGTTGCCCGTGATCAGGAGATGCGCCTCGGGGAAGCATCCGTGGACTGTCTTCGCCGACTCCCGCACCGTGGAGACGAGGTTCGCGCCCGATTCGTCGAGGCCATACACGTAGGGGAACCCGTCGAGCCAGCCGTGGCTCTGCCAGAACTGGTGGACGGACTTCAGGTAGGAGCACCACGTCTGCGGCCTGTACGGCGACAGGCTCGCGACGTAGGAGCTCGCCGGCCAGCGGTTGTTCGAGAGCGGGATCCACATCGAGCCGAACTGCCGCGGGCTGCCGACGGCGGTCTCCATCTCGTTCGCCTTGTCGAGCCACCAGCGGCGGTTGGTCGTGTACCCCGACCTGTACTTCGGGTTGCCGTAGCCCCAGTTGTTCGGCGAGAGGCGATAGGACGAGAAGAAGCTGAACAGGCCCGGCAGCGACTGGTCGGCGCTGATCCCGTAGAGCTTCTGCACCTCGTTGCCGTAGGTCTGCGGGTTCAGGTTGAACGCGGTGAGGAGGCTCCCTCTCTGCTCCCCGGGGTCGGGGAGCGTCACCGGGTAGACGGTGACGCTGATCGGCACGGCGGTCGCGCTGCCGTCGGCGACGACGTTCACCGAGCCGCCGTAGGTGCCAGCGGCCGTCCCGGCGGGCACGCTCACCTGCAGCCAGAGTGGCTGGTTCGTCTGCTCCGTTGCGCGCTGCGCGGCGTCCCACGGCAGGAGCGCGTCCGGAACCTGTGCGCCGTCGACGGAGACGTAGTGCGCGAAGCGGGTCGAGAGCGTGAGCGGCGACTGGATGCTCGGCGACCGGAGCGCGACGTCCTGCGCGCCGTGCACGAGCACGACCGCGTCGTCGACGCCGCCGGCCGGCATCGCGAGAGAGACGGAAGAGGCGGCGCCCGACGGCGCCGGGCCTGCCGCCGTGAAGCTCGTGCCGGCCGGATAGACGCCGACCGACGGCTGCGCGACCTGGGCCGCACCGGATCCAGCCGTGAGCGCGAGCACCGCAAGAGCCACGACGACGAGACGCACGACCCGTTCATCGGCGCGCCATCGGGCGCCGCCGCCCCTCAAACGAGGGTATCGATGCCTGCGTGCTGCCGGTACGAGCCGCTCGCGACGATGTCGGCGATCTCGTCCACCGCACGCCGTACCTCGTCCTCGCTGTTGAAGAAGTGCGGACCGAGGCGGACGCCCCCGCCGGCCGCGGCCGAGTCCGGCCGGAAGTCGCAGATCACGCCGCGATCGGAGAGCTCCTCGTGCACGGCGGCGTGATCCGGCGTGGAGACGGTGACACTGCCACCCCGCCGCGCCGGCTCGCGCGGCGAGACGATCTCGAGGCCGGCCGCGTCGCAGCGGTCGATCAGGAGCTGCGTGAGCGCGAGCGAGCGCTCGCGGATCCGCGCCACCCCGACCTCCTCGATCGCGTCGTAGCCTGCGCTCGCCGCGTAGAGCGCGGGAACGTTCGGCGTGCCGGTGAGGAAGCGCCGGGCGCCCGTCGCGTACTCCAGCTCGGGCTCGAACGCGAACGGCCGCACGTGCGCCTGCCAGCCGACGAGCGTCGGCTCGAGCCGCTCCGCGAGGTCGGGCCGGACGTAGAGCCAGCCCGCCCCGGGTCCGCCGCAGAGCCACTTGACGCTGCCGCCGACGGCGAAGTCGACGCCGAGCGCCGTGAGGTCGAGCGGGACGACGCCGGCGGACTGGTAGCAGTCGAGCACGACGTGCGCGCCGACCTCGTGCGCGCGCCGGACGATCGGCTCGACGTCCTGGATCTCGCCGTTCCTGAACAGGACGTGGCTGATCGGGACGAGCAGCGTGCGCTCGTCGAGCGCGTCGGCGATCGCCCCGGCGTCCTCGACCGCGACCACTTCGAGCCCCGGCTGCGCCTGGTAGAGGTAGCGCACCGAGGGGAAGTTCGCCTCCTCGTAGACGACGCGGTTCCGGTCTCGGGGCTGCGGGAAGCAGGAGAGGACGACGGCCTCGGCCACGGTGACGTTCTGATGCATCACGATCGAGCCCGGGGGCGCGCCGAGGATGCGTCCGAGCTGGTCTCCGACCGTGACGGGCATGTCCCACCAGCCCTCCGCCCAGGCGCGGATCCCGCGCTCCCGCCACATGCGGGCGTACTCGCGCAGGTTGTCCTCGGCGGCCGCCGGCATCGCCGCGAGCGAGTGGTTGATCAGGTACGTGTACGTCTCGAGGATCGGAAAGCGCCCGCGGTGGGCCAGGAGGTCGCTCATGCCCGTGGATTGTGACGCGCCGCGAGAAGCGCGACGAGCGCCGCGCCCAGCACGATCCCGGCGGCGATCTCCAGGGAGAGGTGGACGCCGCGGCCGGCGTACTCCTCCGCAGCGGCGAGCACCTTGGCGACGATCCCCTTGTGTCCGGCGGCAGCCGGGTTGCTCTCCGCCGTGCTCAGGTTGCCGCCGGTGGTCACGAACTGGATCACGATCTCGCGGTAGCTCGCAGGGATGCCGAGCTTGACCAGCTTGTGGGTCAGGCCCGCCGTCAGCTGCGAGTTCACCACCGAGCCGAGCACGGCGACGCCGAAGACGCCGCCGAGCTCGCGGCTCGTGTTGACGGTCGAGGCGGCCATCCCCGACTCCTCGGCGGGGACGAGCGTGAGCACCGACGCGGTCATCGTCACGAACGCGATCCCGAAGCCGAGCCCGGCGATGCCGAGCGGCCATGCGAGTGACGCGACGGTCGTCGTCGCGGTGAGCTTCCAGTCGACGAGCAGGAGGCCGACGCCGCCGAGCACGCAGCCGAGCACGATCGGCATTCGCGGCCCGGCCCGTGCGGTCCATTCCCCCGCGAGCGGACCGGCCACGATCATCGCCACCGCGAGGGAGAGGAATGCGAGCGCGATCTGGAAGCCGGAGAAGTTCGAGATGAGCTGGAGATAGAGCGCCGTGAAGAAGAAGACGGAGAAGACCGAGAGGTTCGTCGCGAAGGCGACGACGTTCGCCGCGGCGAAGGTCGGGTTGCGCAGGAACCGGAGCTTCAGCACCGGGTCGGGCACGCGTTGCTCCACGAGCACGAAGACCGCCGCGAGAGCGACTGCGGCTGCGAAGAGGACGTCGATCCACCACCTGCCGTAGCCGCCGTTCTCTCCCTCGATCACCGCGAAGGTCGCCGCGACGATCGAGGCCGCGCCGGTCGCCAGGCCCGGGACGTCGAGTCGTCGCCCCTCCGGGTCGCTGCTCTCGGTCAGCGTCACCGCGGCGACGGCGAGGGCGACGGCGCCGAAGCCGAGGCTGAACCAGAAGATGCTGCGCCAGCCGACCCCGCCGACGAGGACGCCGCCGAGCACCGGCCCGAGCGCGAGCGCAAGCCCCGAGACGGCCGCCCAGACGCCGAGCGCGACCGCGCGCTCCTCGCGCTCCGGGTAGATGTGGCGGATCAGCGAGAGCGTCCCCGGCTCGGACGCGGCTGCGCCGACGCCCATCACGATCCTCCCGGCGATCAGCACGGTGGTGTCGGGCGCCAGCGCGGCCACGATAGAGCCAGCGCAGAAGAAGGCGACGCCGGCGAGCATGACCTTCTTCCTGCCGAGGAGGTCGCCGAGCGTCCCGCCGGTGAGCATCAGGGCCGCGAACGCGAGCATGTAGCCGTCGACGATCCATTGCAGCCCCGCGACGCTGACGTTCAGCGACTCCTGGATGTCTGCGAGCGCGACGCTGACGATCGTGTTGTCGAGGAAGGTGAGGAACAGGACCGCGCAGACGGCGGCGAGGGCCGCCGCGCGCGCATGCCGCTCGCGGAGGCCGCTCAGCGCGCGCATCGCTCCGCGGCTATCCGCTCACGTTCTTGCAGGCGGCGGGCGTGCTGCCTTCCAGGCCCAGCAGCTTGCAGAGGCTCGCGTCGCCGACCTTCCACGAGCCGTTCTCCTTGACCGCCGTCCCCGACTGGTTCTCGAGCGCCGGCGTCGAGCCGAGATAGACGGTGTAGACGACGGTCGCCCGATTCGAGCCGTGGAGCGTCACCTTCGAGACCTTCGCCTTCAGGTTCTGCGCGAGCGGGTTGCTCGCCAGGGCGGAGATCGTGGAGGAGAACTTCGTCCCGTTCTGCAGGAGGGCGGGCTTCTTCGACACCGGCGTCTTGCTCGAGAAGAAGGACGTCCAGACCTGCTTCACCTGCGCCGCGTCGTTGGGGCCGCTCGGGCTGGTGGAGCCTTTCCCGCCACCGCCGCCGCAGGCGGCGAGCGCGGCCGCCAGGACGACGCCGAGGAGAGCGAGCTTCACGGGCGACAACACTAGACCTCCTGCAGGGAGCGCGCCCCCGGCCCGACGTAGCGGGCGGACGGCCGGATGAGCACGCCGAGCCGCTTCTGCTCGAGGATGTGCGCGGACCAGCCGGCGGTGCGCGAGCACGCGAACATGGCCGGCGCAAGCCGCGGCGGCACGTCGGCGACGTCGAGGACGACCGCAGACCAGTACTCGACGTTCGTCCACGAATGGCTCGGGCTCTTCGTCGCGATCGCCTCGTGCGCGACCTGCTCCAGCTCCTCGGCGACCGCGACGCGCGGCGAGCCGAGCTCCTTCGCGACGCGCTTCAGGACCCGCGAGCGCGGATCCTCGGCACGGTAGACGCGGTGGCCGAAGCCCATGATCCGCTCGCCGCGGCCGAGCGCCTCCGCGACCCACTTCTCCGCGTCGCCCGACTCCGCGACCGCGTCCAGCATCGGCAGCACGCGCGCAGGCGCCCCGCCGTGCAGCGGGCCCGAGAGGGCGCCGACCGCCGACGAAAGGGCCGCACCGGCGTCCGCCCCCGTCGACGCGACGATGCGCGCGGTGAACGTCGAGGCGTTGAGGCCGTGCTCGGCGGTGCAGATCCAGTACGTGTCGATCGCCTTCGCGTGCTTCTCGTCGACCTCGCCGCGCCACTCGAGCAGGAAGCGCTCGGCGGCGGTCTGCCCCTCGGCGACGGTCTCCTCCGGGACCGGCGGCAGGTCGGCCCCACGCGCCGACTGCGCGACGATCGAGAGCGCCGCCGCGGAGAGACGGCGGAGGTCCTCCTTCGCCTGCTCGTCGTCGACGTCGATGAACTGGCCCAGCTTCCACTCGCCGCTCAGACGCGCGAGCGTGCTCTGCAGGTCCGGGATGTAGCCGCCCGTCCGGTCTTCGAGGTCGACGTGCTCGTACGGCAGGCCGGGCTGGAGCGATCCGTCGACCAGCAGCCCCCAGACCTGCTCGAAGGGCACCTCGCCGACGAGGTCCTCGATGTTGACGCCGCGGTAGCGGAGCTCTCCGCCGTCCCTGTCCGGCTCGGCGATCTCGGTCTCGAAGGCGATCACGCCCGCAAGCCCAGGGCTGAAGTCGTTGCTGCTCATACGCGAATCTCCTCCAACTCGATCTCGAGGCCGACGCCGTGCGCGCGCGCGGCCGCGAGGACGAGCGCCGCCGCGGCCAGGTCCTGGACGGCGACGCCGACGGACTTGTACAGGGTGATCTCTTCCCGGGAGGCGCGCCCCTTACCCGTCCCGGCGACGATCTCGCCGAGCTCGACCACGCCGTCACGCCCGCGCGGCTCGAGCTCCGGCGCTCCGGCGGGGAGCGGAGCGAACGCGGAGTCGCGCTGCTCGACGACGACGACGTCCGCCCGGAGGACGATCTCGGCGTCGAGCTCGGAGCCGCCGCTTCCGTACCCGACGGAGCCGACATGGGCGCCCGGGCTCAGCCATTCCCACCGGACGACCGGGCCGGGCGACGCTGTAGCGGCATGGACGACGTCCGCGCCGCGGGCGGCCTCCTCGAACTCGCCCCGTCCGGCGACGCGGATCTCGTCGAACTCGCGCACCCGCGGGAACAGCTCCTGGGCGGCGCGCGACTGGACGCCGGTGCCGAGGATCGCCAGCACCCGCGCCTCGGGGCGGGCGAGCAGCCGCGCCGCGAGGGCAGCGGCAGCAGCGGTGCGCATCGCCGTGATGTACGTCCCGTCCATCAGCGCGAGCGGCGTCCCGTTCTCGGCGTCGAAGAGCGCGATCGCGGCCTGGTGCGTGGGCCGGTCGCGGTTGCCCTCGAAGAGCGTCACGAGCTTGCACCCGAGCCCCGCGGAAGGGAGGTACGCGGGCATCGCGCCGAGGATGCCGGTGCCGCCGGAGTAGGCGCCGACCCGCGGCGGCAGCGACGCCTTCCCCGCCGACAGCTCGGCGTGCACGCCCGGCAAGGCGTCGAGCAGGGCGTCGAGGTCGAGCAGCTCCTCGACCTGGGAACGGGTCAGGACGAGCACGTCTGTGACGGTACTCCTCAGCGGCTGTGCTGCGCCGCGGCGGCCGGCTGCGGCGGTGCGGGGTGCTGCGGCGGCTTCGAGTCGACCAGCACGGCGGCGAGCAGCAGCACCGCCATCGCGACGGCGCTCTCGCCGAGCAGGCTCCGCCGCAGCGAGCCGCCGTCGGCGCCGGCGCGCAGGCGCGGCGCAGCGAGCCAGCGGTGCCCCGCTCCCCACGCGAGCGCGAGCGCGACGAGCGACAGCTTCACCAGGAGGACGTGCCCGTAGCCGGTGGTCCACAGGTCGTGCAGGTGCGGGAAGCGGAGGATGCTGAGGTACGTCCCTGCCGCCAGCAGCACGGCCACGAGCACGGTCGCGAGGCGGGAGAAGCGGAGGAAGGCGTCCCGCCGCAGCTCCTTGCGGGGCCACACGACGACGAAGAGACAGACGAGGCCGCCCACCCACAGGATCGCCGAGGAGAGGTGACCCCAGTCGGCGAGCTCGGAGAGCCAGGAATGGCCCGCGTCGGCCGCGGAGTGGCCCGAGAGGGAGAGGCCGGAGGCGAAGCCGAGGCCGACGGCGAACGCGCCCCAGAGCGGCAGGCGGCCGAGCCCGAGCCAGCCCAGCACGAGCAGCGCGAGGGCGAATGCGTAGCCGAGCGTCATCGCGATGAACGCCTGGCCGAAGCGCGTCCCGTTCGCGAGCGACGAGAGGTCGCCGTAGACGAAGTCGACGAGCGGCAGCTGCAGCGCGTCCTCGGCGCGGAGCAGGAAGGCGAGGATCCCCACCTCGAGCACGGCGACGCCGCCCGCGAGGGAGAGCCGGTAGAAGCGGCGTTCCACCGCCTCCGGAAGCTCGCGCGGCAGGACGAGGAGCCGGAAGCCGATCGCGCCGACGAAGAGCGCGAGCCCGACGAAGTAGAGCCAGCGGACGAGATCCTCCGTGCGGGTCGGCCCCTGCGCCCCGACCGCGTCCGTCACCGTCGGCGCGGGGACGCCGATCCCGAAGGTCGAGATGCCGGAGACGACGTGGCCGTCGCTCGAGAGCGCCCGCCAGCGGATCGTGTATGCGCCGCGCGGCAGATGCTTCGGCAGTGGCGCGACGAGCTCACGCAGCGACTTGACCGCCTTCGCCTGTCCGGCGACGTCCTTGCCCTCCGCGTCGAGGACGAGGACGCAGTTCGGCACCGCGTCGACCGGCTGGTCGTACTGGAGCACGATCTGCCGCGGCGGCTGCTTCAACTCCTGCCCGAGCGCGGGGTACTGCTTCTCGAGCGTCGCGTGCGCGGAGGCGGCGGCCGGCACGGCGAGCGCGCAGACGACGGCGAGGGCGAGGGCGATCCGCCTCACCGGTGCGGCATCCCGGCGAAGTAGGAGAGGTGGCCGAAGATCGGCGCGATGTCGCGGTCGGCGTAGAGGATCACGGCGAAGATCAGGAACGTCGCTGCGAGTCCCAGCCCCGCGGTGAGCGACCGCGGCCGCACGGCCTTCAGCAGCGGGAAGATCGAGCACGCGATCGCCGTCCAGCCGATCGTGTGATGGAGGAACGCGGCGCGCTCGAAGAACCACGAGTTCTGCTCGTGGACGAGGACGGCGGTTCCGGAGACGACGAGCCCCAGGGCGGTCGTCGCGTGCCACCAGGGGTTGCGGAGCTTGCCGCGCGCCAGACCGAGCTCGGCGGCGCCGGCGAGCATCATCACCTGCGCCCAGGAGCCGTGGGCGAGCATGTGGATCGTCGAGCTCGTGAAGAACGTCATCACGGGGAACATGAGGACGCCCATCGCGAACAGGAAGCCGGGCCAGAGATAGCGGCGCCAGGGCCGGCGGGCCCAGACCTCCTCGCCGACGACGGCCTCGCTGATCAGCAGCAGCGCCAGGATCACGAAGCCGGTCGCGAACCACCAGTGGACGAGCTCCGCCGGCGGCTGGATGCGGCCGGCGATCACTCCGCCTCCGCCTCCTCTGCCGCGGCGAGCAGGTCGGCGACGATGCCCGGCGCGAGCAGCAGCCGGAAGAGGACGCCGACCAGCACCACATAGAGCGGCGGCTCCGCCACGAGCCACCAGAACCCCTGGCCGGCGGGGTGCAGCAGCGTGAGCCGCCACGGCTGCAGGAGCGCCCACAGCACGCCGGCGGCTGCGCCGGCGGGCCCGAGCGAAAGCACGATGCGCGCCCTCAGGCTCGCGGCGATCGACGCGGCGCTCTCGGCGCGCTCGTGCGGTTGGGTTGTCGAACGAAGCGTGTGTGCGATGTCCGCGCTCACAGGTCCTCCCTGTCGTAGGCAGTCCGGGTGGGCCGCGGACGGACAGGTCCGCGGCCTACGCGGCGAGCGGCGGCGGGCGGGACTCGAAGGCGAGCCCGAAGCGCGAGCGAGGACCATGGTCGCCCTCGTCCGGCCGCGGCCGAGGAGGACGTGCCGCGCGATCGACGAGCGTCCGCGCGCGGGCGACCGCGACGGCGGCGATCCGCTCGACGTCGGTCAGCAGCTCGCGCACGGCGCGATACAGCACCGCCGCGAACACGGCGAGCACGGCGAAGACCGGCAGCGCCGAGCTGTGCAGCCACGGCGCGAACAGAGGCCAGCGGCCGCTCGCGAGCGACTCGGCGTCCGTCTGGACGAGGTACAGGGTCGCCGTGCCGAGGAACGATGCGAGCCAGAGCCGCCAGGAGAGACCGAGCGAGACGCGGGCGCCACGCGTGGCCGACCCGCCGGCCCGGCGGGCGATCGCGATCGCCTTCGCGAAGCGCCAGGCGATGCGTGCGGCGAGCAGCGCGATCGCCGTCTTCACGAAGGCGAGCAGGAGCGGGTAGTACGCGTCGCGCGCATACGACACCGGGCCGACGTGACGGCCGACGTCGAGCCGGTGCGTGAGGCTGCGTCCGGCGAGCTCGGCCGCGACGATGAGCAGGCCGAGCGCGGGCCCGGAAGCGAGGCGCCGGTGCCGCCGTGCACGATCCACACCCGAAGTCTGGCTTCCAGCGCGGTCGCTGGTCAAGGCAGCTAGTGACGTAACCGGCAACGTTCGCCGGCTCCCCGGCCCGCGAGCACGCTACGCGCTGCGGCGTCCTCGGCC
>JAVKST010000095.1:0-10712 GCA_039583515.1 Gaiellaceae bacterium | reverse complement strand
CCCCTCATCGGTCGACAGCCGGCTTCGCCAGGACCTTGACCTGGGCGCCACGACCGTCCCGTGCCGGTCGAGCCGCAGCTCCTGCCAGAGCCGGTCGATCGCGGCGAGCGTCTTCGCCTCCTCGCCCGGCGGCAGCTCGTGCATCTCGGCCAGGCGCCCGCCGAGGGCGAGCTGCGCGTCCATGCCGTGGATGCCCGCCACGCGCGGGTCGGAGACGAGGGCGACCGGAGCGTCGCCGGGGACGAGCTCGCCGAGGCGCCGGAGCGCTCCGCGCTCGACGTGGATGCCGGCCGCGGCGAGCACGACGTCGTCCGCGTCGCTCGCGACGGCGTCGGCGGCCTCGGCGTACAGCGGCGCACGCTGGTCGTGGAGCGCGAGGAAGGCGGCTCGCTCCTGTGCGAGCGGCCTGTCGGAGTGGCGGACACGCTCCCAGGCCGTGGCCGGGTCGACGTCGAGCAGGACGGTCACGGCGCGCTCGCGCAGTGCCTGCCGCACCGGCTCCTGGGTCACCGCTCCGCCGCCCAGGGCCAGCACCGCCGGCACCGGCGAGCGCAGCGCTCCCACCGTCGCCGCCGCCTCGCGAATCCGGAACGCCTCCTCGCCCTCGCTGGCGAAGAAGCTCGCGATCGACGTGTCGAGCGACCGCTCGATCTCGCGATCGAGGTCGCGGAACGGCCGCCGGATCCTGAGGGCGACCTCCTCGCCGACGGTCGTCTTGCCGGCGCCCATGAAGCCCACGAGCGCGACGTGCCTGTTCAGCGGGGCGCCCAGTCGATCCGCTCCAGGTACGCGCGCCATGCCGCCACGAAGTCGCCGAGCGCGTCGCCGCCGAACTTCTCCCGCGCCGCTCGCGCGAGCTCCCACGCGACCGCCGCCTCCGCGACGACCGCGAGCGCCTCGACCGCGGAGACATCGCTCCGCTCGACGAGCGCGTCCGCCGGCTCTCCCGTGTCGAGGTCGACCGAGCGGAGCGGGCGCATCAGGGTCGGCAGCGGCTTCATCGCCGCGCGGACGAAGACCTCCTCCCCGTTCGAGACACCCGCCTCGACCCCGCCGGCCCGGTTCGTTTGGCGACGGAGGCCGGCCTCGTCGCGGGCGATCTCGTCGTGCGCCTCCGACCCGCGCAGCCCGGCAAGCGCGGCGCCCTCGCCGATCTCGACCGCCTTCACCGCCTGGATCCCCATCACTGCAGCCGCGAGGCGGGCGTCGAGCCTGTCCTCGCGGCGGGCGTACGAGCCGAGGCCGGGCGGGACCCCACGCGCCCGCACCACGACGCGGCCGCCGAGCGTGTCGCGGTCGGCCCGGGCGGCGTCGACGGCGGCGGGATCGGCGCCGGCCTCCACGAGCGCCTCGCCCGCGACCTCGATGCCGATCTCGCGCAGGAGCGCCTTCGCGACCGCGCCCGCGGCGACGTGGACGGCGGTGTGTCGGGCGGACGCCCGCTCGAGCGCGTCGCGGACGTCGGCGAGCCCGTACTTCTGCGCGCCGGCGAGGTCGGCGTGGCCGGGCCGCGGCAAGGTCACCGGCTTCGTGCCCTTTCCTGCGGGCTCGCCCTCCGGCGGCCACGGATTCATCCCCCACGTCCAGTTCTCGTGGTCGCGGTTGCGGACGACGAGGGCGAGCGGCGTGCCGAGCGTCCGGCCGTGGCGCAGCCCCGCGAGCACCTCGACCTCGTCCGTCTCGATCTGCTGGCGCGGCGAGCGGCCGTAGCCCTGCTGGCGGCGGCGGAGATCGGCGTCGATCGCGTCCTTGTCGAGGCCGAGGCCCGCGGGCAGGCCGGCGACGATCGCGACGAGGGCAGGCCCGTGCGACTCGCCCGCGGTTGCGAGCTCGAGCGTCATGCGCAGGAGCCTAATCCGCGCTCAGCGGCGCGACAGCACGCGCGGGAGCGGAAGCCGGTGGCGCGCTCCGCCACGCGTCGCGAGCAGGAAGCGCCCGAGCCGCTGCGTCTCGTCCGGATCCAGCGAGATCGCGGCGTCGGCACGCGCGCCCCGCCAGATGCTGAAGCGGACGTGCCGCGGCTGCGTGAGGTAGAGCGAGACGCGCAGGCCGCCGTCGCCGACCTCGGGATGCCCCGTGAAGTACTCCACGATCTTCGTCCGCAGGGCGTTGCCGCAGTGCGGGCAGAAGCGGAAGTCGTCCCGGATCTCGCCCTCGCAACTCCCGCAGTGTCGCATCGGGCGCTTGTATGCCCGCGCCGCTCCCGGTTCAAGCCGGCCAGAGCGGCGCAACCCTCGCCTTCGCCTCGACGAGCTGGGCGGCGTCGATCTCGATACCGGAGAGCGCGAGCTCATGCCGGTAAGCCCAGGGCTTCGCGCATCGCCGCCACCGGCGCCGGCACGCCTGTCCACAGCTCGAAGCTCGCGGCGCCCTGGGCAACGAGCACCTCGAGCCCGTCGAGGACCCGCGCGCCGGCCGCCGCCGCGGCCTCTGCCGTCGCCGTGCGCGGGTACGGGAGATCGATCAGCGTCTGGCCCTCCCCCAGCTCGAACAGCACCTCGTCCCGCACCGACGTCGCGTGGATCACGAGGTCGGCCTCTCGGACGTCCGGCGGCCACTCCGCTCGCCGCGCGAACACGCGCGCGCCCGGCAGCGCGTGCCGGAACGCGGCCGCCGCGCCTCCGTCCCCGACGATGACGGCCCGGTTGCAACCTCCAACTTGTTCCAGGATCGCCGCGTCGGTCGAGTGGCCGCGAGCGCGGACGACGGTGTTGACCGACGGAAGGTCGCTCCCGAGCAGCCGCGCCGCGTCGAGCTTGTAGGGCGCCGTGACGTTCGCGTACCCGACCTCGCGCAGCGCGTCCTCCAGCTCCTCCGGCCCGACGTCGCGCAGCCGGTACTCCCAGTCGAGGCCGGCGGCGGCGAACGCCGCGTTCTGCATCTGCGGCGAGAGCGAGTGCGCCACCGGGTGACCGAGCAGCACTACCTCAATAGCCGTACTCGGCCTCGTGCTGGAGGAAGTCCTGGTAGCTCGCGGTGAAGTAGTGGTGCTCGTGGTCGGGCTTGCGGACGAAGTACAGGTAGTCGACGTGCGCCGGATGTGCCGCGGCCTGCAGCGAGGCGAGGCCGGGGTTGTCGATCGGCGTCGGCGGCAGGCCGTCGTGCAGCCGCGTGTTGTACGGGGTCGGGTTGTGGAGCTCCGACTCGGTGAGCGACTGCGTCGGCGGGATGTGCAGCCCGTAGCGGAGGGTGGCGTCGATCCCCAGCGGCATGTGGTCGCGCAGGCGGTTGTAGACGACGGCGGCGACCAGCGGCCGCTCGCTCGGCACCTGCGCCTCGCCCTCCACCATCGAGGCGATGATCAAGACGTCGTAGGGCGTCAGGTTCTTGCTGCGCGCGTACGAGAGGTCGAGCTTGTGCCAGTTCTGCTCGAACGCCGTCAGCTGCGCCTGCACGAGCTGCTTCGCCGTCGTCGCCCGCAGGAAGTCGTAGAGGGCCGGGAAGAGGAAGCCCTCGAGCGGCCGCTTCGCGCCGCCGAAGCCGGGAATCGCCCGCGGGCGGGTGGCGGCGAGGTACGTCTTGGACGACAGCTTCACCTTGTGGTGCCGCTCGCGCCGGGCGATCGCGGCCACGGCCTGGACGCGCTTCGCCATCTCCTGCCGCGTGAAGCCCTCCGGGAAGACGATCTTGAACGGCTTCGCGTACCGGATCCTCGTCGTGGTCGGCGGCGGCGCAGCCGACTTGCGCTTGATGGCGAACGCCGCGGCCGCCCCGCCGCCGAGGAGGACGACGACGCCCGCGAGCGCGACGAGGCGCCGGACGAGGATCCGGCGCCGCGACAGGCGCTTGCGCCTCAGCTCGCGCTCGTGCTCGACCATGCGAGGTAGCTGGAGAGGAGATGCGCGGCCGCCCGCGCGTCCACCGGCGTGGAGGACTCGCTGCGGCGGGCGAGGTCGGTGGTGAAGCGCTCGTCGTACAGCTCGACCGGGACGTCGACGGCCGCGCGAAGACGCTCGACGAACCGCTCGGTCTCGGCCGCCTGCTCGCCGTACGCGCCGCGCATCGTCAGCGGCAGCCCGACGACGACCCGCTCGGCCTCCTCCTCGCGGACGAGCCGCGCGAGCTCGTCGAGTCCGGCCTGCGTCCCGGCGCGCTCCACGACGCAGACCGGCCGCGCGAGCGTCCCGGTCGGGTCGGAGACGGCGACGCCCGTGCGCGCCGAGCCGTAGTCGACCGCGAGCACCTTCACGCGGCGACGAGCTCCCGCGCGGCCGCGAGCGCGTCCGCGATCCCGTCCGGGTTCCTGCCGCCGGCCTCCGCGAGCGTCGGCTTGCCGCCGCCGCCGCCGCCGATGTGCTTCCCGAGCTCGCGCACGACGTGTACGGCGTCCAGGCCGCGCGCGACGAGCGACTCGTCGAAGTTGACGACGAGGAAGACGCGACCGTCGTCGCGCGAGGCGACGATCGCGCCGCGCGCCTTCTCCTGCTGGCGGATCCGGTCGGAGAAGTCGCGCAGCGGCCCGCCCCGGAGGCTCTTCACCTCGACCAGGAGGACGTCGCCCTCCTTGTCCCGCGAGAGGATCTCCGCCTCGGCGGCCTGCCTCGGCTGCTTCGCCTCCTTCCGCGCCGTGGCGAGCTCGGCGCGCAGCGCGTCGGCCTCCCGCGCGCGCTCCTGGAGAAGCGCGAACGCCTCGCCGGCGGTGACCGCCTCGATCCGGCGCGCGCCGGCGCCGACCGAGCTCTCGGAGACGATCGCGAAGGGGCCTATCTCGGCGGTCGAGCGGACGTGTGTGCCGCCGCAGAGCTCGACCGACCAGCCGCCGATGTCGACCACGCGAACGACCTCGCCGTACTTCTCGCCGAACAGCATCATCGCGCCCAGGTTCCGCGCCTCGTCGAGCGGCGTCTCGTAGATCCGCACGGGAAGGTTGGCGAACACCCGCTCGTTCACGCGCCGCACGACCTCCTCGCGCTCGTCGGGCGCGAGCGCGGACGGATGCGTGAAGTCGAAACGAAGCTTGTCCGGCCGAACCTGCGACCCCGCCTGCCTCACGTGGTCGCCGAGCACCTCCCGCAGCGCCTGATGGAGGACGTGCGTGCCGGTGTGGTTCGCCATCGTCGGGTAGCGCACGTTCCACGGGACGACGGCGCGCACGCGGTCGCCCGCCGCGAACCCGCTGCCCTGAAACACGAGCTCCTGGTCGTCGACCAGGCGCAGCGCCTCGACGAGGTCGGCGCGCGTGCCGTCCTCCTTCTCGATCCAGCCGGCGTCCGTGACCTGGCCCCCGCCCTCCGGGTAGAACGGCGACTCCTCCAGCTTGACCTGGAACAGGCCCGCGCCCAGATCGGCTGAGGCCGTGATCGAGGTGAGGACGTCCGCCTGCTCGTAGCCGACGAACTCGCTCCGGCGCGCGTCCGCGAAGCGCGGAGTGAAGCGGACGGTGCCGCTCCGGCGGGAGATCTCCTGGTGCCGCTCCATGAGCGCCGTGAACTCCTCGGCGTTGACGCCGAGCCCCCGCTCGCGGGCCAGCTCCTGCGTCAGCTCGATCGGGAAGCCGTACGTCGCGTGGAGCGTGAAGGCGTCCTCGCCGCCGATCTCGCCCCTCCCCGCCGCCTCCTCGAAGAGCGCCATCCCGCGCTCCAGCGTCTCGCCGAAGCGCTCCTCCTCCGCCGTGAGCACCCGATGGATCTCGTCCCGGTGCTCGACCAGCTCCGGGTACGCCTCGCCCATCTGCTCGATCACGACGTCGGAAAGCCCGGCGAGGAACGGCCCCTGCATCCCGATCCGCACCCCGTGCTGCACGGCGCGGCGGACGATCCGGCGCAGGACGTAGCCGCGGCCCTCGTTGGACGGAGTCACGCCCTCGGCCACGATGAACGTCATCCCGCGGCCGTGGTCGGCGAGCACGCGGTGCGCCTTCGTCGCGTCCGGGGACGAGCCGTAGGCGACGCCGGACTCCCCGGCGACCCAGTCCATGATCAGCTGGTAGCCGTCGGTGTCGTAGACGGAGGCGACGTCCTGGACGACCCGCGCGACACGCTCCAGGCCCCAGCCGGTGTCGATGTTCTTGCTCGGGAGCTCGGTGAGCGTGCGGTCGGGATGCAACTCGTACGACATGAAGACGAGGTTCCCGAACTCGAGGTAGCGCTCGCAGCGCGAGCAGCCGGGCAGGCAGCCCTCGGGGCAGCCGGCCTCCGCTCCCCAGTCCCAGTACAGCTCCGAGTCGGGGCCGCACGGGCCCGGGCCGCCCACCGACCAGAAGTTCTCGGACGAGGGCAACGGCACGATCCGCTCCGACGGCATCCCCATCTGCGCCCAGAGGGCGATCGCCTCTTCGTCGGGGCCGAGCTTCAGCTCCGGGTCGCCCGCATGGACGCTGACCCAGACGCGGTCCCAGTCGAGCTGCAGGCGCTGCTGGATGAACTCGGTCGCGTACTCGATCGCGCCCTGCTTGAAGTACCGGCCGAACGAGAAGTTGCCGAGCATCTCGAAGAACGTCAGGTGATACGTGTCGAGCCCGACCTCGTCGATGTCGGGCGTGCGGAACACCTTCTGGCAGGTCGTCGTCAGCGGAGCCGGAGGCGCCTCGCGGCCGAGGAAGTACGGCATCTGCGGCTGCATCCCGGCGCTCGTGTAGAGCGTCGAGCGGTCGTCCGCGCGCGGGATCAGCGACGCCGAGGGGCGCCGCAGGTGGCCCTTCTCCTCGAAGAAGGAGAGGAACCCCTCGCGCAGCTCGGCCGTCGCCCGCACGCCGGGCATTGTAGGAGGGTCGCCTCTGGAGGCCCTCCGGGGACCGCGCTAGATTCAGCGGGTGTCGCTCGACGTGCTCGTGCCGGCCGCCTGGCGTCGGCGGAGACCCAGGTATCGGCTTCGCCGGCTCGCGCCTCTGGTCGCGGTCGTCCTCGCCGCCCTCGTGGCCGGTGCCGTCTTCGGCGCCCGCCGGGCCGTCGACGCGCAGCCGCGACACACGACGATGTCGCTGCGCGCGGTCGTGAAGACGGTGCGGCCGGCGACGTCACGACAGCTCCTGCACGGCCGGCCGCGTCTCGCCGGACGGCTGAGAGGCCGGCTGGACGCGCCGGCGGCGATTCTCGTCGACGCGCGCACCGGCCGGGTGCTGTGGGCTAAGCGCGCGCACGAGCGGCGGCCGATCGCCTCGACGACGAAGATCATGACCGCGCTGCTCGCCCTGCGGGAGGTGCCCTGGAAGAGCACGATCGTGGTCGACAAGCGGGCGACGGAGGTGCCGCTCGTGAAGGAGGGACTGCGCGCCGGCGAGCGCGTCCGCGCCTGGAAGCTCTTCTACTCCCTGCTCCTCTTCTCCGGCAACGACGACGCGGCCCAGCTGGCGATCTCCGCCGCGGGATCGATTCACGCCTTCCTGGGCCAGATGAACGCCGAGGCCGTGCGCCTGGGGCTGCGCGACACGCACTTCCGCAGCCCGAGCGGCGTGATCGACGCCGGAAACTACTCGAGCGCCTGGGACCTCGCCGCGCTGACGCGCTACACGCTCCGCAACCCCGTCTTCCGGCGGATCGTGCGTACGAAGCGGATCGAGGTCGGCTGGGCGCCGCCGACGCACGCGAAGGTCTACGTCAACAACAACTGGCTGCTGCGCGAGTACCGGGGCGCGAACGGCGTCAAGACCGGCTACACGCACGAGGCGGGCTGGTGCCTCGTCGCGTCCGCGACCCGCCGCGGGCGGACGCTGGTAGCCGTCGTCCTCGACTCCGCGAACATGTACTCGGACGCGAAAGCGCTCCTCGCGCTCGGCTTCCGGCACGCGCGGAGCTAGGCTCTCCCGGTGGTCGAGCTTCCGGAGAGCAGCCGGCGAATCCCCGAGCCGGACGATGCGGAGGGCGCCCGCCAGGGCGGCGACGCAGCCTGCTGGGCGCACCTCGTCTGCCCCGACTGCGGCGCCGTCGAGGGCGACGGGCACCGCGCGGGCTGCAGCCGTTCGTCGGAGGAGTAGGTCCTCGACTACGAGCGCGGAACCGCGGAGGTCGGCCGCGAGCCGAACGCCTTCGTCGAGTTCTCGACCTCGTCCTCCAGGTTGAGGAGCGCCCAGCCGGCCACTAGCGCGTCAGGCTCTCTTCGTCCTCGGCGATCGTCTCGCGGATCTTCTCCAGCGAGCGCCGGATCAGCCGGGAGACGTGCATCTGCGAGATCCCGACCTGCTGCGCGATCTGGGACTGCGTCAGCCCCTCGAAGAAGCGGAGCTGGAGGATCTTCCGCTCGCGCTCGTCGAGCACCTTGAAGCCCGGCGCGAGGACGGCACGGTCCTCCGAGACCTCGTACTGGTGCTCCTCGGTGCCGATCGACTCGAGCGGGTCGAGGTCGTCGTCGTCTCCGCCGCCGCCGCCCACCGACAGGGAGAGGGACGTGTACGCGCGGCCCGACTCGAGCGCCTCGAGCACCTCCTCCTCCTGCACGCCGGCCGCCTTCGCGAGCTCGGGGATCGTCGGCGAGCGGCCGAGCTGCACCGTCAGCTGCTCGACGAGCCGGGACAGCTGGACGTTCAGCTCCTGCAGGCCGCGCGGGACGCGCACCGACCAGCCCTTGTCGCGGAAGTGGCGCTTGATCTCGCCGATGATGTTCGGCGTCGCGTACGTCGTCAGCTCGACGCCGCGCTCGAGGTCGAAGCGGTCGATCGCCTTGATCAGCCCGATCGCGCCGATCTGGACGAGATCCTCGAGCTGCTCGCCGCGGTAGGAGTAGCGGCGCGCGAGGGAGCGCACGAGCGACATGTACTGCTCGATCAGCTGCTCCCGCGCCTGCAGGTCGCCCTGCTCGTGGTAGCGGCGGAGGAGGATCTTGTCGTCGAGCCGCGGCATCAGGCGGCCTCCGCAGGTGCCGTGATCCGCTTCGTCAGCTGCACCCAGGCGCCCTCGTCTCGGACGTCGACCTCGTGCGTGTCCGTGACGGTGTCGAGGACACGGCTGAGGTCCAGCTCCGCCGCCGGCCTGCCGTCCTCGGGCTGGAGCGCGGCGGCCTCGAACGGCCCCAGCTCGGCCCTCAGGACGTCGTCGCCGGCGGTCGACAGGACGAGCACGAGCTCGTGCTCGTCGTCGCGCAGCGCGAGCAGCGCCTCGAGTCCGACCTGCAGGTCCTCGAGGTCGTCGTAGGTCAGGTCGAGCCGGAGCGCGAGCCCGCCCGCGACGAGGTGCGCGATCGGACGGAACTCCTCCTCGGCCGGGATCACGAGCCTGATCTCGTCCTGCGTCATGCGCCTTCGCCGCCCGCTTCCCGCAGCTCGTCCGCGAGATCCCGCTCGCGGCGGGCCGCAGCCTCCTTCCCGGCCTGCACGGCGTGCCGCCAGTCGCGGCGCACCTTGAAGTCCGCGGCGCCGTAGCTGACGCCTGCGGCGAAGCCGGAGACCTTCTCGACCGGACGCGTCACGGCCATGCTCACCGCGCGAACGGCCGTGTCGACGCTGTCGGCAGCGTCGACGGCGCTGTCCGTCAGACGGTCCACCTTGTCCAGCTGCCCGTTCACGCGGTCCACGCTTCCTCCGACCTTGGTGATCACCGGGAGGAGCGAGTCCTCCGTCCCCTTGATGAACGCGGAGAGCCGTCCGACGGTTCCGCCCAGGCGCACGAGCAGGTACGCGAAGGCGAGGCCGACTGCGAGGAGGAACACCGCGAGCGCGAGTCGCCAGAGATCCCCCCAGGTGAATGCGGCGACGAGCATCCGGTTGCGATCTTACTCGGCGGCCGCCGACGTGACCGCGCCCCAACCAACGACCGCGTCGCCGTCGTACAGAACCGCCGCCTGGCCCGGCGCGACGCCGTACGCCGGCTCGTCGAGGTGGAGACGGAAGCCGCGCGCCGTCGGCTCGACGAGCGCGCGCACGGCCGGCGAGCGGTAGCGCAGCTTCGCCTCGACGCGCTCGACGTCGGCGTGGAGGCGGCCGCGCGCCTCGACCAGCCGCCGCGCGAGCGACTCCCTCGGCCCGACGACGACCGCGTTGGCAGCGGGCCGCGTCGCGAGCACGTACAGCGGCTCGCGCGAGGCGACGCCGAGACCGCGCCGCTGGCCGGGCGTGAAGCCCCAGTAGCCGTCGTGCCGGCCCAGCTCGCCGCCGGCCTCGTCGACGATCGGCCCGGCGCGCGGCTCGAGACCCCGGCGCGCGAGGAAGCCGCGATAGTCGTCGCCGGCGAGGAAGCAGGCCTCCTGGCTCTCCGGCCGCCGAGCCGCCGAGAGGCCGGCGCGCTCCGCCTCGGCGCGCGTCGCCTCCTTGTCCTGCTCGCCGAGCGGGAACGAGAGCCGCGGCAGGAGGCGCGGGTCGAGCGCCGCGAGCATGTAGCTCTGATCCTTCGCGGGGTCCGAGCCGCGCGCGAGCAGCAGCCGCCCGTCGCGCTCGACGATGCGGGCGTAGTGGCCCGTTGCCAGGCGGCCGGCGCCGACGCGCCGCGCGAACGCGAGCAGCTCGGCGAAGCGGAACGACCCGTTGCAGCGGATGCACGGGTTCGGCGTCGTCCCGCGCTCGTAGCCGCGCACGAAGGGGGCCACGACGGCGTGGCGGAACTTCTCGCGCAGGTCGAGGGTGACGTGCGGCACGCCGAGCCGGTGACACGACTCGCGAGCCGCGATCACGCTCTCGGGCGAGCAGCACGCCCGCTCCGCGTCCGGCCCGGCCGGATCGAGCCAGAGCCGCAACGTGACCCCGACGGCATCGGGCAGCGCGCGCAGGAGCGCGACCCCGCTGTCGACGCCGCCGCTCATCGCGACCGCCGTGCGGCTCGGCGACGGCGCCGCGCGCACAGCCGGGC
>JAVKST010000094.1:0-10718 GCA_039583515.1 Gaiellaceae bacterium | reverse complement strand
CGTTGGCATCGGGCGTTGGTGCAGCGGAAGTGGCGGCAGCCATCGGGCAGGGTCGGGCGGCCGCCGCTGTCGCCGGAGATCCGGGAGTTGGTGCTGCGGCTAGCGCGCGAGAACCCGCGCTGGGGGCATCGTCGGATCTGCGGCGAGCTACGCAAGCTGGTGAAGGGCGCCAATATCGACGTCGCCTCCGGAGAGCGAGTGGGTTGGGAGGATCGGCGGCATGGTCTTCTCCTTTCTCTACCTCGCCGTACGGGCTGTGCTGGGCGCGCTGGTTCGTAGCCGGCGCGGCCTCGACGCGAAAGACATCGAGCTGCTCGTGCTGCGGCACGAGTTAGCGATCCTGCGCCGCCAGGTCGTGCGGCCGAAGCTCCGGATGGTTGACCGGGCGCTACTTGCTGCCGCCGCCGTGCATCTGCCTCGCCCAGAGCGGACGGTGCTGCTGGTGACTCCGCGGACGCTGCTTCGCTGGCACCGGACGCTGGTGCGGCGGAAGTGGCGGCAACCTCCCGGTCGGGTCGGCCGGCCGCCGCTGTCGCCGGAGATCCGGGCGTTGGTGCGGCGGCTCGCGCGTGAGAACCCGCGCTGGGGACACCGCCGGATCTGCGGCGAGTTGCGCAAGCTCGGCTTCGTGGTGTCCGCGACGAGCGTTCGGCGGCTGCTCGCATGTGCGGGTCTCGAGCCGGCGCCGCGGCGTGACGGGCCAAGCTGGCGACAGTTCCTGAAGTCGCAGGCGGACAGCATCATCGCCTGCGACTTCTTCACCGTCGAGACGATCCTGCTGCGCCGCCTCTACGTGCTCTTCTTCATCGCGTACGCGACTCGCCGTGTTTGGCTCGCGGGCTGCACGCGGAATCCGACAGGTGAGTGGGTGACTCAGCAGGCGCGCAACCTCGGCCTCGACTTCAGCGAGAGCGGGAAGCGCTTCCTCATCCGAGATCGCGACAGCAAGTACAGCGGCCCATTCGACGAGGTGTTCCGTAGTGAAGGAATTCGGATTGTGAAGACGCCAGTTCGAGCGCCCAAGCGAACGCGATCGCGGAGCGGTTCGTTCGCACCGTCCGCTCAGAGTGCCTCGACTGGCTGCTGATCCTGAACCGCCGCCATCTCGAACACGTCCTTCGCGTCTACACCGAGCACTACAACCGCCAGAGGCCGCACCAGGCACGCGACTTGCGCCCGCCGCAATCAACGAGCGCCGGCGAGCCGCCACTCTGCGGCGCGATTCACCGTCGTGACCGCCTCGGCGGCCTCATCCACGAGTACCACCGAACGGCCGCGTGAGCTGCGACACCAATATTGGCGCCCTTCAGGTCCTGAACCGTCAACCTAGGGGTGCTCGTCTTCAGGCATTGGCGAGAGGTGCTCGTGCACTGCTAGCCATCGGCCGTCTCGGCGTTCGAAGATGATCGTTTCCCGCTCGTCGGTCTCGGCGGTTGTGCCGCCGAAGCGTGCGGTCGTCGCGACGCGGTGCGTGAAGATCGCGGCGTTCTGCATCACGGTCACGTGCTGGTCGCGGGACTCGCAGGAGAGCACCTGGAAGCCGTGGTCGTGTTCCCAGCGATCCCAGAGCTCCTGGTAGGCGTCTCGGGAGGCGAGCAACACCGGCGCCGTGTAGAAGACGAAGGTCGCGTCGGGCGCGAAGCATTCAAAGTACGCGTCCCGGTCGTGGGCGGCGAACGCGGCGACGAGTTTTGCCGCCGCAGCGGCGACCTCGATTTCCGGATCGGCCGCGCCGCTCCCGTGTTCGTGTGTCATCGGCGCCGAACCGCGAGCAGGGAGAGCATCTCGTGGCATGCCGCCGCCGCGAGCAGGGCCGTGATGCCGCCGGGGTCGTACGATGGCGCCACCTCGACGCAGTCGAGGCCGCGGAAGTCGATGCCGTGCAGTGAGCGCAGGTACGCCAAGGCCACCTCCGAGCTCGGCCCGCCGACCTCGGGCGTCCCGGTGCCCGGCGCGAAGGCGGGGTCGACGAAGTCGATATCGAAGGAGAGGAACGCCAAGCTGTCGCCGACGCGTTCGCGCACGAGCTCGCCGTACGCGGCCGGCGTCAGCTCCTTCAGCTCCGGCCACGAAAGCGAGAGGAAGCCGAGATGCCGCGGCTCCTCTTCGTCCCCGGCACCGTAGAGCGTCCCGCGCATCCCGGCCTGCACGGATCGTGCGGGGTCGACGAGCCCCTCCTCGAGCGCCCGCCTGAATACCGTTCCGTGAAAGTACTTCGCGCCGTAGTAGCTGTCCCAGACATCGGCGTGGGCGTCGAGGTGGACGAGCGCGAGCGGTCCGTGGACGGCTGCGGCGGCGCGCAACTCGGCGAGCACGATCGAGTGGTCGCCCCCGAGGCAGAGTGGGATGACGCCGGCACGGTGGATCGGCTCGAGGTACTCCTGGATCCGCTGCAGCGTCTCCTCGTGGTAGCCGGGCACCGTCGGAGCATCGCCGTAGTCGACCACCGAGAGGTGGTCGAAGATGTCGACTCGCAGGTACGGGTTGAAGGGGCGGAGGAGCACGGACGCGCTCCGGATCGCCTCTGGGCCAAAGCGCGCACCGGAGCGGAACGAGACGGCGTCGTCGGTTGGGATGCCGGCGACGGCGACGTCGACGTCCTCCGTTGTCTCGAGGTGGGGTAGTCGCATGAAGGTGCGGGGACCGCCGAAGCGTGGGGAGGCGAGAGAGTCGGCGGGGCGATACGGCACCGGCGGCGATCCTAACCGGGCCGCTTCAGATCTGGTGGCGGGGACTCGTCCGGCAGGGCCGGCGCGAATACCCAAAGGACGCGGGCGCGCTCTTGCGGGTCGGGGTTGTGGAAAGCGTGCGGCGATTGCGCCGAGAAGGTGAGGGCGTCGCCGGCCCCGAGGAGCAGCTCCTCGTCCTCGATGCGGACGGCGAGCCGGCCCGCGAGGACGTAGGCGAACTCGATCTCGGCAGGTAGGGCGTACGGCTCGCTGCCGCTGCCGCCACCTGGCTCGAGTTCGCTGAGGATCGCCTGGATACGCCGCTCTCCGCGCGGTGTCAGCAAGAACTCGGTCAGCTGTTCGCCGCCGAAGTTGATTCGCGGGTATTCGCCGCTGCGCACGAGCTCGCCGCCCTGCGCTTCCAGGAGCGAGGCGACGGAGACGCCGAGGACCTCGCACAGTCGCATGAGCGACGCCACCGACGGGTTGGTGCGGTCGCGCTCGACGCGCGAGAGGAACCCCTTCGTGAGGCCGCTCGCCTGGGCAACCTCGGTCACCGTCCAGCGCCGCGCCAGCCGTGCCGACCGCAGCCGCGCGCCCATCGTGGGCGAGGAAGCCTGCACCGAGCTGCCGTCGCGAAGAAACATCGTTGACAAGGAGGATACGCAGGTGTCATGGTTCGCGCTACCGCGACGAGGAGGATTGCAGCGATGGGCGAGGTAGCGTCCCAGCCAAGCGTGCAGACGTTCGAGCGGAAGGCGACCGGACTTGTCCGCTCGGCGGGGACGTGGGACGTCCTCGTCTACAACATGAACTTCGTCTCGATCGGCCTCATGGCCGTGCTCGTCTTCTTGTTCTCGACCGCCTTCTATCCAGGCGCGAACCTCTACGTGATGGTGCTGCTGACATTCGCAGCGGTCGTCCCGACGTCGCTCGTCTTTGCATTCTTCGCGGCGGCGATGCCGCGGTCGGGCGCCGACTACGTCTACGTCTCACGGACGCTGCATCCGGCGCTCGGCATGATGTCGAGTTGGAACAACACCGCGTGGTGGTTCATGTACGGCGGCGTCCCCTCCGCGTTCTTTGCCTACTACGGGGTGGCGCCGTTCTTCAGCGTGGTCGGCGAGCGGACGTCGACGCACTGGATGGTGCGCTTCGGGAACTGGTGCAACACGCCGCTCGGGGCCTTTGTTGTCGGGACGAGCCTGATCGTCGTGCTCGTTGTCGTGTTCATCGTCGGTCTGCACTTTTTCTTCCGCATCCAGAACCTGCTCTTCGTGCTCGGGATGATCAGCGTGGCGCTGATCGTGATCACGTGGCTCGTGCAGGGTTCCGGCTCGTTCGCCCACAACTTCACCGCACACACCGGGCAGGCGTTCGGGCCGGCGCTCGACAAGGCGGCGAGCAAGGCTAGCTACGGCGAGAGCGGGCCGTTCTCGCTCAAGTGGACGTTCCTCGCCGGTACGTGGGTCTACATCAACCTCGTCTTCAACCAGTCGTCGGCGTACATCGGCGGCGAGGTGCGCCGCGCGTCGCGGCTGCAGCTCTGGTCGATGCCCGCGGCTGCGGTCGTGACGACCTCGATCCTGCTGATCCTGCTCGCGCTCGCCGACAAGGTCGTCGGCCTGCACACGTTCGGCAAGATCGCCGCTGCGACCGGGCTCCCCTTCACCGCGGTTGCCGCCCAAGGCGTGTCGTCCACGGTGCTTGCCGCGTTCATCCTGATCCTGTTCGTCCCGTTCAGCTACACGTGGCTGCCGGGGCAGATCCTGAACGCGAGCCGCAACTTCCTCGCCTACTCGCTCGACGGGCTCGCGCCGCGGAAGCTCTCGGAGGTGCACCCGCGCTTCCACACGCCGATCTACTCACTCGTGCTCGTCGGCGCCGGCTCGGTCGGGGCGCTCTGGCTGTTCACGCACTGGAGCGCGTTCGCCGCCCTCGTCGGCATCTTCGGCTTCATCCTCGGCTTTGCGATTGTCTCGGTCGCGGCGATCGCGTTCCCGTACCGGCTGCCGGACGTCTTCGAGTCCTCGCCGGTCCGCTGGCGCCTCGGCGGGATCCCGGTGATGTCGATCCTCGGCGCCGTCAACCTCGTCGCGCTCGGCTTCATGGCGTGGGCGTTCTGGACCGATCCGAGCGCCGGGATCGAGGGCAAGCTCTCGACGAAGATCCTCAACTTCGCGATCTTCGGCAGCGGGCTCGTCATCTACTTCGCCGCCAAGGCGATCCAGCGGATGCGCGGCGTCGACGTCGCGCAGCGCTTCAAGGAGATCCCGGTCGAGTAGATGCGGATCTACTACGCCGGGGACATCCACGGCAGCGAGAAGTGCTGGCGCAAGTTCCTGAACGCGGCCGAGTTCTACGACGCCGACCTGCTCGTGCTCGGCGGCGACCTGACCGGCAAGGCGCTCGTGCCGTTCGTCCGCCGCGGCGACGGGAGCTGGGCGGCGCACGTGCTCGGGCGCGACGAAGTCGTCCGAGAGGAGGAAGCGCTCGCCGAGCTCGAGAAGCGCGTCCGCTTCAACGGCTTCTACCCCTACCGCTGCGACGAGGAGGAGTACGCGCGGCTCGCCGCCGACCCTGGGCACCGCGAGGCCATTATCCGCGAGGTGATGCGACAGGAGCTGGCGCGCTGGGTCGAGATCGCGGACGCGAAGCTCGCCGGCTCGGACGTCCGCTGCCTCGTCATGCCCGGCAACGACGACGAGTTCGACATCGACTCGATCCTCGACTCGGCCAAGCGGCTCGAGAACCCCGACGGGCGCGTGGTTCGCGTCGGGCCCTACCAGTTCCTCTCGTCTGCCTGGGCGAACCCGACACCGTGGGACTCGCCGCGCGAGCTGCCCGAGGACGAGCTCGAGGCTAAGCTGGAGGGAATCGCGACGGCGCTCGAGCCGGACATGCCAGCGATCTTCAACCTCCACTGCCCGCCGTACGACTCGGGGCTCGACCTGGCGCCGCAGCTGACGGAGGATCTGCGCGTGGTGACAACGGGCGGCGAGCAGGTGCTCGTGCCGGCGGGGTCGACCGCGGTGCGCCGCGTGGTCGAGCGGCACCAGCCGCTGCTCGGGCTGCACGGCCACATCCACGAGTCGCGCCACGCGGCGACCATTGGCCGCACGCTCTGCGTCAACCCCGGCAGCGCCTATTCGCAGGGCGTCGTCGACGGCGTGCTTGTCGAGCTCAACGGCGACCGCGTCATCCGCCACCAGTTTGTCCAGGGATGAAGTTCCAGTGGCCGAACGGCGCCCGCGCCGCCGTCGCCGTCACGTTCGACGTCGACGCGGAGTCGGCGATCCTCGCCGTCGACCGTCGCTTCGCCGCGCGCGCTTCGACGATGAGCCACCAGGCGTACGGCCCCAAGGTCGGCGTCCCGCGCCTGCTCGGTATCCTCGAACGCACCGGTGTGCAGGCGACGTTCTTCGTCCCGGGCTTCACGGCACGCCGCTACCCGGACACGGTGCGCCGGATCGTCGCCGCGGGCCACGAGGTCGGCTGGCACAACGACCTGCACGAGCCGCCGTACTCGCTCGACGAGGCCGAGGAACGGGCGATCCTCGAGCGCGGGGCGGAGGTGCTCGAGCCGTTGACCGGCGAGCGGCCGCTCGGCTTTCGCGCGCCGTGGTGGGAGCTCAACGAGCGAACGCCGCAGCTGCTCGTCCAGACCGGCTTCGCGTATGACTCGTCGCTGATGGACGACGACGTCCCGTACCGGCTGCAGACGGACGCCGGCACACTGATCGAGCTGCCGGTGCACTGGTCGCTCGACGACTGGGAGCAGTACGGGTTCCTGCCGGAGCCTGACATCGGCTCCCAGATCGAGCTCCCCTCGAAGGTGCTCGATCTCTGGACGGCCGAGCTCGACGCGATGCGCGACGAGGGCTGCCTCCTGGTCCCGACGATGCACCCGTTCCTCTCCGGTCGCCCGTCGCGGGCGAAGATGCTCGCCGAGTTCCTCGCCCGGACCCGCGAGCACGGCGACGTGTGGGTCGCCCCCGCGCGCGATGTCGCAGCGCACGCAGAGGGGGTCCTCGCTCCGCACGACGTGCGCACGCTCGACCTGCCGCGGCCGGAATAGGCTTGCCCCTGCGGAGCCGACGACCAAGCGACAGGCTGGAAGGCGGAAGCGCAGCGGAGTCGCCAAGGTGACGGGGGTTGCTAAACGCCGTCTTGGTCGCCAGCAGCTCTGTCGTCGAGATGGCGACTCGTTCCGCGAGCTCATGCGCGAGGGCATCCTGACCTGTGATGCCGCCGCTTCTCCGGGTGAGATCGCCTCGCTCCTCGTTGAACATCGCGTCCACGCCCCTCCTCGTGCTCGAGGCTGGCCGGCCTGTCGGCGTCGTCTCCGACGCCCGATCTCCTCTCCGGCGATTGGCTCGCGATCGACGCGGACAGCCGCGCCGTCATGCGCGGCCTCGGCGCGCGCGACCTCATGACGGCGCCGCCGGAGACGGTCGACGCGGACGCCGAGGCAGCCGCAGTGGCAGCACTCCTGCAGGAGCGTCATCTGGGCCGGCTCCTTGTTCTCGACCCGGCCCCGCAGTCGGCGTGCTCGCCGTCTCCGACCTCGTGCCTGCGAGCGGCCAGGCGGCCGAGCGGCTCCGCACCGTACGGGACGCTACGTCGCGCGGCGTCGTCGTCTGCCGCCCCGAGACGACGCCGAGCGAGGCGGCGCGGGCGATGCACGAGCGACGGACGCTCGCTGGTGGTCGCCGGCCCTGACGGCCTCCCGCTGGGCGTCGTCACCGGACACGACCTACTCGCTCTCTACGGGGATCTGCTCGCCCACGAGGTGCACCGACTGCTGGTCGTCGACACGGATGCGCCCAACGGCCTGCCGCTCGGCGTCCTTTCGACCGCAGACGTCGTCGCCGAGATGGCCGTGCTCGGCTCCACCTGGCCAGACTGAGCAGCAGCTACTCGTTCTCCTCGGGCAGTTCGTACCAGCGCACGCGATCACCGACCTTCGCGCGCGCGCGCCAGCGGAGGCTTTTCGGCTCCTCATCGAGCCTGGCGCGCAACTCCTCGAGCCGAGTACGCACGGCATCGGGCTGGACATCTTCGTGCTCGGCGTACGCACGCACCTTGTCCAGCACCTCGGTTGCCGTTCGCCACCAGCCCCAGTCGTCGGCACAGACGCGTGCGATCCGGGTAGCGTCGATCTCGGCATCGAGGAGCAGCGCGAGCATGTCCTTCAGGTCGCGCTCGTTTGTCTCCACCACCTGGAGCTTCGAGAGCAGCAGGTCGGCAGGCGTTAGCGTCAGCTCGTCGAGGGCGAGCCGGTCCTTCAGCTCTAGCGTGTGGCACATCTGGAAGTGGTCGAGGAACGTGTCGAGCTGGCGACCGTTGAAGCGGTCGTAGTGGAGCAGCCGCTGGTGGCCGTGCAGGAGGTTGAACTCTTCGTTAGGGGTGTATCCGAGCCTGGCCAGGAAAGAGTCGATCTGCTTCCGCTCTGACGAGAGCCCGACGACGTCGAGGTCCTTGTACTCGCGTGCAAGCGGCGGGTGTGCGGCCGACGGGCAGCGGATTGCGACGGCGAGACCGCCGATCGCGCGCAGCGTGAGCCCCTCCTCATTCGCCGACTGTAGAACGCGGTGCGCCTCTTCGCGAAGGTCGGGGAGGGGTGCCTCCTCGATCGGTTCGGGCATCAGCTCGACTGTAGATCGTGCGGGCACCAGCTGCTCATGCCTGCTGCACGGCGGACGAGACGAGTGTGCGTCGGCTCGGAAGTTGGTGCCCAGGTCGTCTCATGAGCGGAGAGCCATCTCTTCGTGTCCAGGTCCTGCAGCGAGTCGTCATGCTCGCCGAGTATGACGAAAACAGAAAGTCCTGCTAATGCGGGGCGTTCGTCGTCTCCGGAGCAAACGCCTCCACTTCGGCGGGTACCAAACGGGTACGCGAGGTTCTTCGGATCTCCTCGAAACGGCCTTTCTTCGAAAGCCCCCTGACGGACTCGAACTCCTTACCATGCAGCATCCGCCGCAACTGGATGCAGGCAATTGCAGACGATAGCAAGTAGAATGACGCTGTGTGGCCGAGTCGGCTTTGCGCCTATTTGCGATCGTTTGCGTCCGCTCTGCTCCACAAATGCTCCACGTGGTCCGGCGTGAGGCACTTTGGTAGAGTGTGGCCACTATGGCCACACGCATGGGAATTCGGGAGTTGCGGGACACGCTGACGCAGACGCTTCGCCGCGTTCAGGGGGGCGAGACGATCGAGGTCACCCACCATGGTGCGCCGGTGGCGTTGCTTGCCCCGGTTCCAGAGGGGCGAATCGAGCGGCTTGTGGCCTCGGGCGAGGTCACGCCGGGCGCGCCACTCGATCGTCTGCCCCGGCGGTTTCCCGTGGTGGGGGGGAAGAGCGCGAGCGAGGCGCTTGAGGACGATCGCGCTGAGCGCTGAGCGTCGTCTTTTCTACGTCGACTCCTCTGCTTTGGTGAAGCTTGTTGTCGAGGAGACCGAGAGTTCGTCGCTAGAACGTCATCTCGAAGACGAGCCGCTGCTGGCGACAAGTCGCGTTGCGTTGATCGAGGTGCTGCGCGCGACCTCACTGGCCAATCCCGCGCAAGAGGTCCGCGTCGCCGCTGAACGCCTTCTGGCTTCGTGCATGCTTGTTGACCTGAGCGACGATCTCCTCCGCGGCGCGGCCCTGCTCGCCAGCGCGACAGTGCGGACGTTGGATGCGATCCACCTCGCAAGTGCTCTGCGCGTCGGCCCGGACGAGTTCGTGGCCTACGACCGACACCTCCTCGATGCAGCCCTCGCACACGGCCTTGCGATCTCGTCTCCGGGCGTGAGCGCCTGAGAATGTCCGCTTGAAACCAAGTTTCCGCTCGAATCTGAGTTTTCGGCACCCCGTGGGGTGCAGAAACCCGATCGTCATGCGGCGGCGAGTTCGTATTCGTGGATCAGGCCGCCGAGCAGGTCGTGCCGCTTGACCTGATGAGGATGCAGAGTCGTAGCCGATCGGAGGAGCGGGGCGGCGCTCGGCTCGGGCGGGCGCAGGTCGAGCGCTCGATGCGGTCTCGTGCGGTTGTAGTGGCGGATGTAGACGCGGAGGACGTGCGCGAGCTGGCGCCGGCCGACGATCAGCATCCGGTCGAGACACTCGCGATGAACGGTTCCGACCCAGCGCTCCATGTATGCGTTGGCGTTGGGTGCCTGGACGGGAGTTCGGATCACCTTGATGTTCTCACCTTCGAGGAGAGCGTCGAAGGCGCGCGGGAACTTGGCGTCGCGGTCATGGATCAGGAACCGCATCGGTCGCTGGCGGTCGTCGAGCTCCATGAGCAGGTTGCGCCTGCTGCAGCATCCAGGCGGTGTTCGGCTTGCTCGTGTAGGCGACGTATTCGATTCGGCGGCTGCCGATCGAGAGGAAGCAAGAACGTAGATGCGGCGCAGCCGGATCGTGTCGACGGTGAAGAAGTCGCAGGCGAGGATCGACTCGGCGTGTGTCTGCAGGAATCTGCGCCAGGATTGGTGATCGCGTTGCGGCGCAGGCGGCAGGCCGGCCTTGTTGAGGATGTTGCGGACGGAGGTCGCCGAGACGGTGATGCCGAGCTTGCGCAGTTCGCCGACGATCCTCGGATAGCCCCAGCTTGGGTTCTCGCGAGCCAGACGCACGATCAGCTCTCTCACCTCAGAGGCAATCGCTGGCCGGCCTGGCTTGCGGTGGGGATAGGTCCAGCGGCGAGCGACAAGACGGCGATGCCAGTGGAGCAGCGTCTCCGGTCGCACCATGAAAGCGTCCCACGCGCGCCGAGGCAGCACTCGGCTCAACGCCGAAAGGAGTAGCCGGTCAGGTGGCTCGAAGCGCGGCTGGCGGACGTGTCGACGAAGCACCGACAGTTCGTGCCGGAGCACGAGGATCTCCAGCTCCTTCGACCGCTCACGCCGGTCAAGAAGCACGACGAACTCGAGCAAGCGGCAGAAGACGAGGTAGACGGCGGGCACAATCAAGGGCGACCTCCAACAGACGGGATCGCCGACGCGAGCGGCGCCTCAGCAGACTCGCGTCCTCACCAGATCGAGTATTTGCACCCCACGCGG
>JAVKST010000093.1:0-10916 GCA_039583515.1 Gaiellaceae bacterium | reverse complement strand
CGAGACAGCTACAGGCGCTCGACGACGGCCGCGACCGCCTGGCCGAAGCCGATGCACATGGTGGCGAGGCCGTAGCGCGCGTTCCGCCGCTCGAGCTCGGAGACGAGCGTGGCGAGGATGCGCGCGCCGCTGGCGCCGAGCGGATGGCCGAGCGAGATGCCGCCGCCGTTCGGGTTCACGTCGCCCGCCTCGTAGCGTCCCCGGAGGCCGGTGTCGTCGAGGAACTGCGCCACGACGGAGGCGAACGCCTCGTTCACCTCGATCACGTCGACGTCGTCCCACGTCAGCCGGGCCCTCGCGAGTGCCTTCGCCGCCGCCTGCGGGTTGCCGTGCAGCATCAGGTACGGGTCGACGCCGGCGAGGCCGAAGGAGACGAAGCGCGCCCGCGGCTCGAGGCCGAGCTCGGCAGCCTTCCTCTCCGACGCGACGAGCAGGCCCGCGGCGCCGTCGACGATCGCCGACGAGTTGCCGGCCGTCACCACGCCGTCCGCCAGGAACGCCGGCGGGAGCGACGCCATCTGCTCCGGCGTCGTCTCGCGCCGCACCGCCTCGTCGACCGCGAACCGGACGGGCGTGAGCGTCGAAGCATCGCCGCTCTCCTCCGGCACGTCGAGCTCGACCGGGACGATCTCACGCTCGAAGCGGCCCTCGTCGATCGCGCGCGCCGCGCGCATGTGCGACTCCCAGCCGATCCGGTCGAGCCGCTCGCGGGGGAGGTTCCAGCGACGCGCGATCTCCTCGGCGGAGATGCCCTGCATCACGATGTCGTAGCGGTCGTGGACGAGCGGCGAGAACGAGCCGCCGTTCGATCCCATCGGGACGCGCGACATCATCTCGACGCCGCCGGAGGCGACGAGGTCGAGCTGGCCCGACCAGACGGCCGCCGCGGCGTTGAAGCTCGTCTGCAGCGACGACCCGCACTGCCGGTCGACGCTCGTGCCGCAGACGGAGACGGGCCAGCCGGCCGTGAGCGCGACGTTCCGCGCGACGTTCCACGCCTGCTCGTCGACCTGCGTGGCGCAGCCCCACTGCACGTCCTCGATCTCTGCCGGATCGATGCCGAGCCGCTCGAGCATCCCGTTCAGCACCTGCGCCGACAGCTCGTCGCCGCGAATGTGCGAGAGCGTGCCGCCTCGCTTGCCGATCGGGCTGCGTACGGCGTCCAGGATCAGCGCGCCTGTATTTCCGACGCCCACGGATCTACTGTATCCCGGCCGATGCTGCGGAAGAACGCGAAGATCGAGCTGCTGAAGCAGGTGCCGCTGTTCGCGAGCTGCTCCAAGGCCGAGCTGGCGCGGATCGCCGCGCTCGCGGACGAGGTGAGCCTTCCCGCCGGCCGTGAGCTGACGCGGGAGGGCGCGCCGGGACGAGAGTTCGTCGTCCTCGTCGAAGGCAGCGCCGAGGTGCGGCGCAAGGGGAAGGTGATCAACCAGCTCGGCGACGGCGACTTCCTCGGCGAGATCGCGCTGGTCGCCGACGTGCCGCGCACGGCGACCGTGACGACCACGTGGCCGTCGCGGATCCTGCTCCTCACCGACCGCGCCTTCCGGAGCCTCCTGCGCGAGTCGCCTTCGCTGCAGACCAAGGTCCTGGCGGCGCTCGCGGCTCGGGTGCCGCCCGAGTTCCAGTAGCTACTCCGCGCGCAGGAGCGGGATACGCGGCCGCTCGACGTGCGCGAGATACGTCGGCGCCGCCAGGTCGAGCACCAGGCGGCGGCCCGGCGTGTCGCCGCGCCCGAGCTCGCGAAACGAGTAGCCGACGTCGCCGCCGAGCACGACCGGCCCTTCCTCCGTCTCGACGAGCACGACCTGATGCCCTTCCGTGTGTCCCGGCGCGGGGAGCAGACGCACGCCGGGCAGGATCTCCGCCTCCCCCTCGTGCTCCACATAGGTCGCATCCGGAAAGTCCACCCACTCGCGGATCGTGTAGTCCTCCTCCGTCCTGGCGTCGGCGAGCTCGCGCCGCTGGACATGGATCGGGACGCCCGGAAAGCGCCGGTTGCCGCCGCAGTGGTCGAAGTGGAGGTGCGTGTTGACGACGACGGCGACCCGCGCGACGAGCTCGTCGGGGAGCGGATGCGGCGTCGGCCCCCACTCCTCGTCGAGCTCGGGCGTCGAGTCGATCATGCCGGTGTCGACCAGCACGAGCCCGTCCGCGTGGTCGAGCGTGTGGACGAAGACCGGCCAGCGCTCGCCGCCCACCAGCACGTCCGCGGCGACGTGCGTCCCGATATCGTCACGTGCGAGCACGGACCGAGCATATGGCGACGACGACCGACACGCACAAGCTGCTCCTCGAGGGGGAGTGGATCGAGACGGGCGACTGGGTCGAGGTGCACTCGCCCTACTCCGGCGAGGTCGTCGGCCGCGTCGCGCGCGCGGGTGCCGAGGAGGCGCGGAGAGCGGTCGACGCCGCCGCGCGCGCGCTCGAGTCGCCGCTGCCCGCACACGAGCGCGCCGCGATCCTCGACGGCGTCTCGGCGCTGCTGCGCGAGCGGCACGAGGAGATGGCGCAGACGATCTGCGCCGAGGCCGGCAAGCCGATCAAGACGGCGCGGGTCGAGGCCTCGCGCGCGATCTCGACGTACACGTTCGCCGCGGTCGAGGCGCGGAAGCTGGCGGGAGACGTGGTGCCGATGGACGCCTCCGAGGCCGGCGAGGGCAAGCTCGCGTTCACGCTGCGGCGGCCGGTCGGCGTCGTCGGCGCGATCTCGCCGTTCAACTTCCCGTGCAACCTCGTCGCGCACAAGCTCGCGCCCGCCCTCGCCGCGGGCTGTCCCGTCGTCCTGAAGCCGGCGGGCCAGACGCCGATGTCGGCGCTGCTCCTCGCGCAGCTCGAGCAGGATGCCGGCCTCCCCGCCGGCTGGCTCAACGTCCTGGTCGGATCGGCATCCGAGATCGGCGACGTCCTCGTCGAGGACGAGCGGGTGCGGCTGATCACCTTCACCGGCTCGAGCGGCGTCGGCTGGGGCCTGCGGGAGCGGGCGCCACGCAAGCGCGTCCGCCTCGAGCTCGGCAACTCGACGCCCGTGATCGTCGCCGCCGACGGCGACCTCGACACGGCGGCCTCGAAGCTCGCCGCGAACGCGTTCTCGTTCGCCGGCCAGAGCTGCATCTCGGTCCAGCGGATCTACGTCGAGCGGCCCGTGCTCGACGGCTTCCTGGCGCGGTTCGTGCCGAAGGTCGAGGCGCTCGTCGTCGGCGACCCGTCCGACGACGACACAGACGTGGGACCCGTGATCGACCACGACAACCGCAACCGGATCGCGGAGTGGATCGAGGAGGCGCAGGCGGCGGGCGCGCGGCTCCTCACGGGCGGCGCCGACGGCGACCCGCTGCGCCCGACGGTGCTCGCGGACGCTCCCGACGACGCGAAGGTCGTCTGCGAGGAGGTCTTCGGCCCTGTCTGCGTCGTGAACGCGGTCGACTCGCTCGACGAGGCGTACACGCGCGCGAACGGCACCGCGTTCGGGCTGCAGGCCGGCATCTTCACGGCCTCGATCTCGACGGCGCTGGCCGCCGCCGAGGCGCTCGAGTTCGGCGGCGTCACCGTCAACGAGGCTCCGACCTACCGCGCCGACCAGATGCCGTACGGCGGCGTCAAGGGCTCGGGCAACACCAAGGAGGGGCCCGCCTACACGATCCGCGAGATGACCGAGGAGCGGCTCGTGGTTCTGCAGCGCTGACGTTTCCCTTCCGTCGGCGGCGGGGACGACCACCCCATGATCGGGATCGGGATCGCGCTCATCGTCGTCGGGCTGATCTTCCTGTTCATCATCCCGTGGGTCGGGATCCCCGTCGGGATCGTCGGGATCGTCCTGGCCGTCCTCTGGGTGGCCGGCTTCGGCCGGCGCGCGGCCGGCGACGACCGGCGCGAGCGTCGCGTCTGAGCGGCGACCCGCCACGGCTCGACGCGCGCAAGAGGTGTAAACGCGGCTGCCGTCGGGCAGGTAGGAGCGGTGCCGGAGCCAACCACAGCCGTCGTTGTCTCCGGGGACAACGATCTTGGCGACTTTGTGACAGCACGCGGTACGATGTAGGATCGAGTCCCCGATACGGGCCGACCCGGGCGTAGTCCCGCTTCGGCAACGGCCTCGCGGGGTCGCTTACGAGGAGATGCAAGCAAGGTGATCGAAGAGAGAACCGCCCAGTTGCAGCAGTGCATGTATCAGTACTCACGGGCGATCTACAAATCCGTGAAGGACATGGTCGAGCCGTACGCAGACCGCCAGACCCAGCTCGAATCTCGCCGCGCCGTGCTCGTCGCCTGCGAGCAGACCATGGAGCGACTGGCGAGCGATCCGCTCTACTTCGCCAAGCCCGATCGCGCCCTGTTCCAGGACATCCGGCGCTACTTCCCGATCACGGCGCAGGCGCAGGTGGCCTGGGCGGTGCAGCAGGGTGTCACCGCGGCCGTGCAGTTCATCGAGGAGCAGATCGAGTCGGGGCTGCTCGACGGCGGTGTGGCCCGCTGCCGGGCGACGACTCGCAAGGGCAAGCCATGCCAGCGCACGCCGCTCCCCGACCGCGACTACTGCCCGTCGCACCAGCACCTCGAGGCGCGAGCAGCGGCCTAGCGGCGTCTCTCTCCACAGGCTTTCCACCGTGCGATCCACAGGGCGCCCGCGATAGGGTGCGGCGAGGGTGTCGCACGACACGGACAAGCTGATCCGCCAGCTCTCGCTGGTGGCCTTCCTCATGGCCGAGCGGCGCGCGATCACCGCGCGCGACGTGAAGTCGAACGTGGAGGGATACTCGGAGATGTCCGACGAGGCGTTCGCGCGGCGCTTCTACTCCGACCGCGCCGAGCTGCTCTCGCTCGGCGTCCCGCTCCAGTCGCAGCGCGACGAGTTCACGGGCGAGGAGCTGTACACGCTGCGCTCGGAGCAGTACTTCCTGCCCAAGCTCGAGCTCGAGGACGAGGAGCTGGCGGCGCTCCAGACCGCGTTCTACCTGCTGGAGGGGAAGTTCGCGTACGCCGAGCCGCTGCGGCTCGCGCTCCAGAACCTCGCGCTCGGGCGGCCCGGCTTCGTGGAGGCGCCGACCGAGACGGCGGGGCGCGTCGAGGTGCTCGACCCGGACTACTCGCCCGAGATGCCCGGCCGCCTGGCGAAGCTGGAGAATGCGATCTCGAAGCAGCGGACGGTCAAGTTCGAGTACTGGTCGATCTCCCGCGACCAGGTGAGCGAGCGCACGCTCAACCCGTACGCGCTCCTGCAGGACAACGCGGCGTGGTACGTGGTGGGGCACGACCTCGACCGCGACGACATCCGCACCTTCCGCGTCTCGCGCATCCGGGGCGAGATCAAGTTCGCGACGCGGCGGGAGCGCGACTTCCGCGCGCCGGCCGACTTCGACATCGAGCAGTACCGCGGCCGGCCGCCGTGGCAGATCGGCGACAGCGTCGGCACCGCGCGGATCGAGGTACGCGGCGACACCGCCTGGTGGGTGCGGCGCGCGTACGGCTCGACCGGGACGCTCGAGGACGACGTCTTCGTCACGGACTACTCCTCGCTCCCCCAGCTGACCTCCTGGGTGCTGCGCCAGAACGGCCGTGCCGTCCCGCTCGACCCGCCGGAGCTGAAGCGCGAGGTGGCGGCTGCGCTGCGGCGTGTGCGCGACGCGCACGAGGGCGAGCCGCCGCAGCCCGCCCGCGAGAAGGCCGTCCGCGACGACGACGGCGCCGCCGAGCGGCCCGCAGGGCCGGTCGCCCCCGAACGCTTCGCCGTCCTGCAGGCGCTCCTCGCCTACCTGCTCGCCGCCTGCGGCGAGTCCCCCGACGCGGACATCCCGGCGGGCGAGCTGCTCGATCGCTTCCCGTCGATCCCCGCCGGCGAGCTCGAGGAGCACCTGTCGCTCCTCAACCTCGTCAACTTCGGCGGAGGCTGTTACACGATCTACGCCGAGCCCCGCGGAGAGATCGTCCACGTCGACAAGGAGCTCTGGGGCGACACGTTCCGGCTCGCGCCGCGCCTGACCCCGCTCGAGGCGCGCGCGATCCGGCTCGCGCTCGAGTACGTGGGACCGATGATCGCGGCCGACGCGCACACGCCGCTCGCCCGCGTCCGGCGGAAGCTCGAGGACACGTTCGGGCAGTTCGAGCTCGCGCGCACGCCGGAGCCGCACGTCGAGACGGAGGAGGTCGATCTGGTCTCCACCCTCGCGCGCGGGATGCGCGAGCAGCGGCTGGTCGAGATCGAGTACCAGAAGGAGGCGGACGCGGCGCCGTCGACGCGGCTCGTCGAGCCGTACTCGTTCGGGCGCGAGCTGCCCAACTGGTACGTCCACAGCTGGGACCGGACGAGCGGCGGCGAGCGGTCGTTCCGCCTCGACCGGATGCGGAGCGCGACGCTGACGAAGGAGCGCTTCGAGCCGCGGCCGGGCTTCGCGCCCACCAAGCTGCGGAACGCCCGGACGGCCCGGATCCTGTACGCCGAGGACGTGGCGCGTTTCGCCACCGAGCGCGGCGCGCGGCGGCTGACCGACGGGACGGCGCTCGCCGAGCGGCCGTACGGCGACGACGAGTGGCTCGAGAGCGAGATCCTGGCAGGGCGCGGCGACGCCCTCCTGCTCGAGCCCGCACAGCAGCGTGCGCGGATTGCGGCGCGTGCGAAGGAGCTCGCCAAGGAGCTCGGCGTCGAGCGTGTCCGCGTGCGCGCGTAGCCGTGGCGTCCGTCCGGCTCACGCTCGTCGGCAACGAGCTCGAGGCGGAGACGCTCTGCGGGATGCTGCGCACGAACGGCATCCCGTGCTGGTTCCGCCGCAGCGACATGGCCGCGGCGGCCGGCACCTACGGCGGCGGCTTCGCAAATGCCGGGCCGACCGAGGTGCTCGTCGCCGACAGCGACCTCGAGGACGCGCGGAGCATGCTGCCCCCGGAGATGTGAAGGGCCGCCGCTCCCGCCGCGTCGAGCCAGCCGCAGGCGGCGGCTGAGCACGCAGGAAGCGAGGCGGATTACCGCCGCCCGAAGCGGGGGAACCGCAGGCATGAAGAAGCTTCTCGAAATCCTCGTCTGCTTCGTACACCCGCTCGCCGTCGTGCTCGCCTGGATCGACCTCGCCGGCCGCAGCGACCTCAGCGGCGGCCAGAAGATCGTCTGGGGCGTCTTCCTGATCGTGCCGATCGTGCCGTTCGTCTACGTCCTCACCGGCGGCGATCTCTGGTGACCCGATGCCCGCCCTCCGAGCGAGCGCGGCTAGCGCTCGGCGGGCAGCGTGAGCGTGAAGGTCGTTCCGGGTTGCGTCGAGCGGACGTCGAGTGCGCCGCCGTGCGCCTCGGCGATCGAGCGCGCGATGAAGAGGCCGAGGCCGGTGCCGGGCTTCGACGCGCCCGGGACGTCGACGCGACCGAACTTCTCGAAGATCCGCGCCTGCTGGTCGCGCGGGATCCCGGGGCCGTCGTCGCGCACCGAGATCCGCACGGCGCCGTTCGATGCCGCCGCCGTCACGCGCACCTCACCCCCGTCCGGCGAGTACTTCACCGCGTTGTCGATCAGGTTCCCGAGCACCTGGCGCAGCCGTGCGCGGTCGCCCCGTACCGCCGGCAGCGCCCCCTGGAACGCGGCGACCACGCGCACGTCCTCCTGCGCGACCGACGCCGTCTCGACCGCATCCTCGACGAGGCGCGCGATGTCGACCTCCTCGAAGCGGTAGCTGAACGTTCCCGCCTCGATCCGTGAGGTGTCGAGGACGTCGCCGACGAGGGACGCGAGTCGCGACGTCTCGTCCCCGATCAGCGCGAGGAACGACTCCCGCTGCTCCGCGGACAGCAGCCGCCAGCGGTCCTGCAGCGTCCGGGCGGCTCCGATCACGGCCGCCATCGGGCTCCGCAGCTCGTGAGAGACGAGTGAGACGAAGTCGGCGCGAAGCTGCGAGAGCCGGCGCAGCTCCTCCACCCGGCTCCGCTCCGCCTCGTATGCGCGGATGTTCTGGACCGCGGTGGCGACCAGGCGGCCCAGGAGCGAGACCAGCTCGCCCTCGTCCGCGCTGAACGCGTCCGGCCGCGTGCGCGAGAGCGAGAGCATTCCGATCGGTCTCGCCGCGAGCATGAGCGGCGCGACGAGCTCGCTGCGCAGGCCGAGGGCGGCGAGCCCTTCGTCCTCGGGAAACTCGCGCGCCGCGAGGTCGCGGCGGACGATCATCCGCCCTTCGAGGACCCGCTCGAGCACCGACCCCTGCAACGGCCCCACGTTGCCCGGCGGGAAGAGCTCGTCCGCACCGCGGCCGGCGGTGGCCATCGTGGTGGCGGCGCCGTCCTCCACGAGGACGATCGCTGTCCGCTCGAAGGGGACGACGCCGCTCAGTTCGCGGATGAACGCGCCGAACGCCTCCTCGAGCTCGAGCGAGGACGCGAGCGCGCGGGCGCACCGGTTGGCCGCCTCGAGCACGTCCACGCGGTGGCCCAGCGCGTCGCGTAGCGCCTCCGCCTCCCGTGCACGCTCCTCCACGACCCGCCGCTCGACTGCGAGGCTGTCGCGGAGCCGGCCCACTATCACCCCGGTCAACCCGCCCACGAGCACGCGCACGGCGGTCACGTGTCCCACGCCGGTGCCTTGCGCGGCGTCGATCGCGATCGTGCCGCCGACCATCGCGACCGCCGTGAGGACGCCGCCGACGAGGCCGAAGCGGAGAGCGGCCTCGGCGATCGGGATCAGGTACAGCGTCCGGTACGGCTGGCCGGGCTCGTAGGAGAATACTGCGACGTAGCCGAGCGCGACGATCGCGTCGCCGGCTATCGCGAGCGCCCTCGCCCGGGCGCGCGCCACAGGCCCCAGGGGAACGAACGTGAAGAGGGCATCGAGCGCGGTGAGGGCCGCGAAGAGCGCACTGACGCCCCATCCCCACGGCCGGTAGGCGCCGGGCTCCTTCGTCGCCGCGACGCTGGCGAAGCCGACGACCACGAGCACTGCCCGCAGCAGGAGGAGCCAGTGACCGCTACGCCGGGGCATGCCTCTCCACGCTGTCGAGCGCCCACGCGGGATGATCGGCCACCGCCTCACGCAGCTCGGGGCCGCCCCCGACGTTCTCCGCCGCCAGCAGGGCGTTGAGCTGCAGACGGCGGCCGTCGTTGCATGGGACGTAGAGCCGCGCGTAGCGCTTGCGGAGCTCCGCCGGGTCGGCGCGGAGCCAGTCGAGGAGCGAGACGTGCGGCGTCGCATCCACCGGCAGAGGCTCCCCGGCCCGCCGCTTCTCGACGCCGCGGTTCCACGGGCAGACGTCCTGGCAGATGTCGCAGCCGTACACCTGGGCGCCCAGGCGCTCGCGATAGGCGGCCGGCGGCGACTCGGGCGCCTGCGTCCAGTAGGAGAGGCAACGCGTCGCGTCGAGCGTCCCCGGCTCGTCGAGCGCGCCGGTCGGGCAAGCATCGATGCAGAGACGGCACTCGCCGCAGTCGAGGCCCAGCGGCGGCGTCGGCTCGAGCTCGACGTCCGTCACTAGCGTCCCGAGAACGACCCAGGAGCCGTGGCGGCGGGTGATCAGGAGCGTGTTCTTGCCGTAGAAGCCGACGCCGCTGCGCGCCGCCGCCTCCCGGTCGACGTGCTGGTTCGCGTCGACCAGCACGCGGTAGCTCCCGCCGAGGCGGCGCCCGAGCTCGTCGAGCCTCTCGCGGAGAAGGGCGTACGCGTCGAACCACGTGTAGCGCGGGAGGCGCCCGTGGCCCTCGGGGCGCTCGGGCTCGGGAAGCCAGTAGCAGAGAGCGGCGGAGAGGACCGTGCGCGCGCCGGGCAGCAGCGTCTCCGGGTGGCACGACTCCTCAGGCCGCGCCATCGTGAAGCGCATGTCCGCGAACAGCCCGCGCGCGCCGCGCTCGCGGATGTGGCGCTCCGTCTCGACGTACGGCTCGGCCGGAGCCGCTCCGAGTCTGTCGAGGCCGAGCTCCTCGGCGAGCGCTTGCAGCTCCGCCTGCGTCACGCGGATAGTCTGCCGCGGGTGCGCGCGGTTCGGATCCACGAGGACGGCGGCCCGGAGGTGCTCACGCTCGAGGAGGCGCCCGACCCCGAGCCCGGCCCGGGCCAGGTGCTCGTCCGCCTACGCGCCTCCGCGCTGAACCATCTGGACATCTGGATCCGCAAGGGCCTGCCTTCGGTGCCCAAGCCGCGTATCCTCGGCGCCGACGGCGCGGGCCTCGTGGAGGCGCTGGGCGAAGGCACGGAGGGCTTCGCGGTCGGCGACGCGGTCGTCCTCAACCCCGGCGTCGAGGTCGGCGGCGGGCGGATCGACGTGCTCGGCGAGCACGGTGACGGGACGAACGCCGAGCTGATCGCGGTGCCCGCCACGAACGTCCGTCCCATCCCCGACGGGCTCGCCTTCGAAGAGGCGGCCGCCTTCCCGCTCGTCTTCGAGACCGCGTACCGGATGCTCGTGACGCGCGCCGGCCTTCGCGCGGGCGAGTGGGTGCTCGCCTGGGGGATCGGCGGCGGCGTCTCGACCGCTGCGCTCGGGATCGCGAAGGCGCTCGGCGCGCGCGTGCTGGCGACCTCCTCGAGCGACGCGAAGCTCGAGCGCGCGCGCGAGCTCGGGGCCGACGCGACGGTGAACCACGCGAGCGGCGACGTGAAGGAGGCTGTGCGTGAGGCAACGGACGGCCGCGGGATCGACGTCGTCGTCGAGCACGTCGGCGAGGCGACCTGGCGCACGTCGCTCGACGTCGCCGCTCCCGGGGGCCGCATCGCCGTCTGCGGCGCGACCACCGGCCCCAACCCGCCCGCGGCGTTGCACCGCGTCTGGTGGAAGCAGCTGACGATCCTGGGCTCGATGATGGGAACGGCCGACGACTTCGCCGGCGCCTACGAGCTCGTCGCGAGCGGACGTGTCCGTCCGGTGATCGACAAGGTGCTGCCGCTGGAGGAGATCCGCGCCGCGCACGAGCGCCTCGAGGCCGGCGAGCAGCTCGGCAAGATCGTGCTGACGATCTAG
>JAVKST010000092.1:0-11118 GCA_039583515.1 Gaiellaceae bacterium | reverse complement strand
TCTGGACAGCCTCAGCCGACGCGATCCTCGCCAAGGTCAGCCGCTGTAAAGCTGTTCTTGAGACAGTGCACTAGCTCCTCGCGCCGACGAGCCGCTCGACCTCGCCCTCACCCGGGAAGCGGCCCTCGGAGTGCTTGGAGAAGACGAGCTCGCCGTCGCGGAGGATGTCGAACTGGCCGGTGCCGCCGGGCGTCGCCTGCGCCTCGACCCCACGCTCTCTCAACACGGCCACGATACTCGCGGCCCGCGGCTCGTAACCGCTTCAGGTGGGGCAGTAGAAGATCTCGACGGCCACGTCCAGAGCGTAGCGCCGCGTCCCGACGGCTCGGAGCTGCGGCTACGCCTGCTGCTGCGTCCGCTCGCGCACGCCCGCCTCGATGCGCGCCGCGAGCTCCGGAAACTCCCGCTCGAGGCGCCGGAACTCGCTCCCGCACCTCCGCCGCTTCAGATCGTCTTGAACTGCTCGAACGGCTGGCGGCAGCCCTCGCAGTAGCGGAGGGAGCGGCACGGCGTGGGGCCGAAGATGTTCTCCAGTCGTGTCTCGGTCGAGCCGCAATACGGGCACCTGTGCACCGCGCTCTGGAGTTGCACCAGGCGCGGAGCGGGCGGAGCGAGCCCGGCGGCGCGGAGCTTCTCGCGGCCGGCAGGCGTGATCTTGTCGGTCGACCACGAGTCGTCCTGCACGACCTCCACCTCCGCCCCCGGAACCTTCTCCTCGATCGCGCGCTTCATGAACTCGAGCGCCGGACAGCCGAGGAAGGTGGGCGTGAACTCGATCCGGACGTGCCCGTCGCGCACGTCGACCGAGCGGATGACCCCGAGGTCTACCAGCGAGATCACCGGGATCTCGGGATCCGGGATCTGCTCGAGCGTCTCCCAGACCTCCTGCTCCGCAGGGGCTACCACTGCGCGCCGGCGGGCGCCGAGCGGCGCACCATCGTCATCTCGTCCCACAGTGGCGCGAGCTCGTCCGTGTGCGTACCGCGCGCGACCGGCTCGACCGCCGCGAGCCCGACGCGTTCGACGAGCTCGCCGCGCAGCTCCTCGGGAAGCATCCCGAGCGCGTACGGCCAGAGCTCCGCGACCGCCTCGCGGAAGCGCTGCTCGTCGCGCAGCCGCTCGTGCCACATCTCGGCGTGCATGCGGTGGTACGCCTCCTCGCGGTCGATCTTCGCCGCGAGCCCCGCGACGGCGGGATCGGCGTCGTCCTTCAGCGCCGCGAGCCGGATCTCGTCCGCCGTCTCGTAGAGCCAGCGGCGCGCGATCGTGTGCGCCCAGTCGAGCAGGTGGAGCTCGACGAGCGGCGCGCAGCGGTACTCGGCGAGCCGGCGGTCGAACGCGAGCGCGTCGGCGTCGCCGTCCGCACCGACGAGGAGCTGGTAGACGGCGCGCGCGTGCCCGATCTCGTTCTGCGCGATCGAGGAGAAGGCGACGTCCTCCTCGAGCACCGGCGCGATCCCCGTCCACTCGGACTCGCGCCAGCCCAGCACGAGCTCGTCGTCGGCGAGGCTAAGCAGTTCCTGCTCGCTCACGAGCCTCCTTCAGCCGTGCCTTGATCGAGTAGCCGTCGACGCGGCGGTACTTGAGGTCGAACTCGTCCGCCCACTCCTCGACGTCGCGGATCGCGCCGCGCGGGACGAGCCAGAGCGCGACCGACTCGCCGCGGCGGCCGTACTGCTCGCGGGCCCACACTTCCGCGAAGTCGGCGTCCGGCGCGACGACCGAGCCCGCGTGCTCGAACGGCTGCCCGCGCCGCTCCTGCCTGAACACCTCGAAGACGTCGCTCACGCCGCCAGCACGGTGTCGCGCACCCACTGCTCCTGCTCGAGGAAGCGCCGGCGGAAGGCGAGGCGCTCCTCGGTTTTCGGCCCGTGGCCGGTGACGACGTGGCGCAGCTCGTCCCAGTCGGGCTCGGTGTACTCCCAGACGCCGTCGTCGCGCTTGCGGAGCTTCGGGTCGGGGACCTCGAGGCCGAGCTCGCGGATCTGCGGCACGTAGCCGTCGAGGAACTGCTGGCGCGCCTCCTCGTTCCCCTGCGACTTGATCCGCCAGACGAACATCGGATCCTCCTCGCGCGGGATCGGATTGCCGTGGAACTGCATCAGCGGCCCCCACCAGCGATCGAGTGCCTCCTGCACGAGCTCGAACTGCTCAAGTGTGCCGGTGACCATCGCGAGGATGACGTCGCGGCCGTGGAGGATGTGGAACGACTCCTCCCAGCAGATCTTCTTCATGATCCGCGCGTACGGCGCGTACGAGCACTTGAGCAGCGCCTTCTGGCTGATGATCGCGGCCGCGTCGACGAGCCAGGCGATCACGCCCACGTCGCCCCAGGTCTTCGTCGGGTAGTGGAAGACGTTGTGGAACTTCGACTTGCCGGAGACCAGGTCGGCGAGGCACTGCTCGCGCGTCTTGCCGAGATCCTCGACGACGCGGTAGATCAGCTGGGAGTGGCCGACCTCGTCCTGCACCTTCGCCGTGAGCGCGAGCTTGCGCTGGAGCGTCGGGGCGCGGAGGATCCACTCGCGCTCGGGCAGGACGCCCATCAGCTCGGAGTTGCCGTGCATCTCGATGAACTTGATCAGCTTCGCCCGGTAGCCGTCCGGCATCCAGTCGGTCGTCTCGACCTGGCCGCCGGACTGGACGTACTCGAGAAATGCCTGCTCGTCGCGCGGAATCTCCATCGCCGACATCCTGCACCGCCTTCCGAACGATCGTTAGGTTGTGCAGTCTAGATGTCCGCCCGCCGCACCGAGCTAACGCGCGCCGCTGCGCGCCTCTTCGCCGAGAAGGGCTACCACGGCACGTCGATCGGCGACCTCGCCGAGGCGATGGGAGTGCAGAAGGGGTCGCTCTACGCACACATCGCGTCGAAGGCCGACCTGCTGTGGGAGGTCGCGCGCGAGGGCGCCGCCGCCTTCCACGCGGGGCTCGACTCCGTGCCGGAGGAGGGCCCGCTCGTCGAGCGGATCCGCGCGGCGCTGCGTGCGCACCTGCGCGTCGTCGCGGAGCAGCTCGACGTCGCGACCGTGTTCGTGCGCGAATGGCGCTATCTCGAGGGCGAGCGGCGCGAGGAGTTCGTCGCCGAGCGCCGCCGCTACGAGGAGCGGTTCCGGGCGCTCTTCCGCGAGAGTCGCGAGCTCGGCGAGCTCCGGACGGACCTCGACGACGCCAGCGCGGCGCTCCTCGCGCTCTCGGCGGCCAACTGGGCCTACACCTGGCTGCGGCCCGGCAGCGACACCGACGGGCTCGCCGACCGCTTCACCGCGCTCCTGCTCGACGGGATGCGCGGCTATGCCTCGCGGTGAGAGCTGCGCTCGTCGTCAACCCGTTCGCCACGCGCGTGACGGAGGAGCAGCTCGCGGCGGTGCGGGCGGAGCTCGAGCGCTCGGCCGACCTCGACGTCGTCCTCACCGAGCGCCCGCGCCATGCGACCGAGCTCGTGATGGAGGCGTGCGGCCGACCGGTCGACGCAATCGTCGTCTTCTCCGGCGACGGCGGCTTCAACGAGGCGCTGAACGGCCTCGAAGGCGACGTGCCGGTCGGCTTTCTGCCCGGCGGCGGGACGAGCGTGCTCTCCCGCGCGCTCGGGCTCCCCGCCGACGCCGTCGAGGCGGCGCGGGTCGTCGCCGAGGCGCTCGAGGAGGGACGGACGCGCCGCATCACGGTCGGCCGCGTCAACGGCCGGCGCTTCGCGTTCGGCGCAGGCCTCGGTCTCGACGCCGAAGCCGTTCGCCGAGTCGATGCGCTCGGGCGCAGCGCGGAAGGCAAGCGTCCTGGCGACCTTGCCTTCGCGCTCGCCGTCGTCCGCGCCATCGTCGCCCGCCGCGGCCATCTCGAGCCGCAGCTCGAGATCTCCGGCTACGGCCGCGCCGCGCTCGCCTTCGTCGCGAACGGGAGCCCGTACACGTACGCCAAGGGCGTGCCGCTCCCGATCGCGAGGGAGGCGCGATTCGAGCTCGGGCTCGACCTCGTGGCGCCGATCCGACTCCGGCGGCGCACGCTGCTCGGGACGGTGCTCCGCGTGCTCACCGGCCGCGTCCGCCAAGGCCCGTACCTCTACGGCCACGACCTCGACCGCGTCGAGATCGCCTGCGACCGGCCGATGCCCCTCCACGCGGACGGGGAGGATCTCGGCGACGTCGAGCACGCGCTCTTCGAGGCCGAGCGCGGGGCCGTGTCGGTGCTCGTCTGACCGCTCCCCATGGCAAGACCCGGGTCTCTAGAAATGGCGGGATCTTTGGCGTAGGCTCGCGCCGGGGCCGTCCGGCTGACGAGGATGCCGTCGGTGGGCGCGGCGGACTGGATCCGCGCCGCTGTGTTCAGGACGTCGCCGGCAGCCGACCACTCGCCCTCGCTCGGCCTCGCGCCGAGCATCACGAGCGCCTCGCCGGTGTGGATCCCGATCCGGATGTGGAGGTCCAGCCACTCGTCCTCGGCGTTCAGCCCGCGAATCGCCTCGCGGACGGCGAGCCCGGCCCGGAGGGCGCGCTCCGGGTCGTCCTCATGCGCCTTCGGCGTGCCGAACAGCGTGAGGATCGCGTCGCCGCTGAACTTCTCGAAGGTGCCGCCGTGGCGCTCGAGCTCGCCGCGCACCCGCGCGTGGTAGGGCGCCACGAGCGCCTTCACGTCCTCCGGGTCGAGGCTCTCGGAGCGTGCGGTCGAGCCGACGAGGTCGACGAAGATCGCGGTGATCACCTTGCGCTCCTCGCTGGGCGCCGCCGGCGGCGGAGGCGCCTGGGCGATCGCGGTGCCGCACGAGAAGCAGAAATTCGCCTGCTGCGGGTTCTCGCTCCCGCACTCGGTGCAGAAGGGCATCCCTGGAGCGTACGACGGCATGCGACCGTCTTCCAGCCCGCGGGCCGCCGGTAGGCTCTCCGCCGTGGCGCAGCTGGCGCGGGACGAGCACGAGCTCCGGCGTGTGATCGACGAGGAGCGCGAGGTCGAGGGCCTCGGCGCCGACGGCCTCCTCGCGCTCTACCGCTCGCTGGTGCTCCTGCGCACCTACGACGAGCGCTCTCTCGTCTACCACCGCCAGGGCCGGATCGGCACCTACGCGATCTTCTGGAACCACGAGGCGATGCAGGCCGGATCGGTGCACGCGCTCGCCGGGGAGGACTGGATCTTCCCGAGCTACCGCGAGTCCGCGATCGGGCTCCTGCGCGGGCTGCCGGCCAGCACGATCCTCCACTGGTGGCGCGGCCATCCTGCAGGCTGGTGGAATCCCGCCGACTACCGCGTGGCGTCGATCTCCGTGCCGATCGGCACGCACGTCCCGCACGCGGCGGGCCTCGCCTGGGGCGAGAAGCTGAAGGGCACGTCGACCCTCGCGATCGCCTACTTCGGCGACGGCGCGACGAGCGAGGGCGCGTTCCACGAGGGCGCGAACCTCGCCGCCGTCATGCAGGCCCCCCTGATCCTCTTCTGCAACAACAACCGATGGGCGATCTCAACGCCGCTCGAGGCGCAGACGCACGCGGAGGCGCTCGTCGACAAGGCGGTCGGCTACGGGATGCCCGGCGTGCGCGTCGACGGCGGAGACGTGCTCGCCGTGTACGAGGCGACGCGCGAGGCGGTCGAGCGGGCACGCGGCGGAGGCGGCCCCACGTTCATCGAGGCGCTCACGTACCGGGCCGCGCCGCACGCGACCGCCGACGACCCGCGCGCATACATCGACCACCAGCGGGTCGAGGAGGAGAAGCAGAACGAGTGCGTCGGGCGCTACGAGCGCTACCTCCGCCGGCTCGGCGTGCTCGACGACGCGCTCGCCGAGGAGATCAAGGGCGGGGCGCTCGAGGTGATGCGGCGGGGAATCGCGGAGGCGGAGGCGGAGCCGGATCCGGATCCCGAGCTGCTGTTCACGCACGCATACGTCGACCCGCCGCCGAACCTCCGCGAGGGCTGGGACGGCTGATGCCCGAGCTGTTCCTCGTCGAAGCCGTGAACGACGCGCTCCACGTCGAGCTCGCACGCGACGACACGGTCATGGTGCTGGGCGAGGACGTCGGCCGCGCCGGCGGCGTCTTCCGCGCCACGGCCGGGCTGCGCGAGCGCTTCGGCGAGAACCGCTGCGTCGACACGCCGCTCGCCGAGGCCGGGATCCTCGGCGGCGCGGTCGGGCTCTGCATGGCCGGCTGGCGGCCGGTGTGCGAGATGCAGTACGACGCGTTCTCGTACCCCTGTCTCGACCAGCTGATCACGCACGTCGGCCGCTACCACTGGCGCAGCGGCGGGAGGATGCAGTTCCCGCTCGTCGTGCGGATGCCGTACGGGGGCGGCGTGCGCGCGCCCGAGCTCCACGACGACTCGCCCGAGACCTACTACGTCCACACGCCGGGCGTGAAGGTCGCCATCCCGTCCACGGCCGCCGACGCGAAGGGGCTGCTCGCCGCCGCGATTCGCGACCCCGACCCCGTGGTCGTGCTCGAGCCCAAGCTCATCTACCGCACGGAGCGGCAGGAGGTGCCCGAGGGCGAGCACGTCGTGCCGCTCGGCAAGGCGCGGCTGGCGCGCGAAGGCGAAGACGTGACGCTGGTCGCCTACGGCGCGATGGTGCCGGCGTGCGAGCGGGCGGCGGAGCTGCTCGAGGGGGAGGCGTCCGCGGAGGTGCTCGACATCCGGTCGCTGAAGCCGCTCGACGAGGAGGCGCTGCTCGCCTCTGCGGCGAAGACCGGACGCGTGGTGCTCGTGCAGGAGGCGCCGCGAACGAACGGGTTCGCCGGAGAGCTCGCGGCGATCCTGGCCGAGAAGGCGATCCTCGACCTGCGCGGGCCCGTCCTCCGCGTGACGGGCTTTGACGTCCCCTACCCGTACTGGAAGATCGAGGATCGCTACATGCCGTCGGCCGAACGCATCGCGGCGGCCGCGCGCCGGCTGCTGGAGTTCTAGGCGTGGCGTACGAGTTCAAGCTCCCCGACCTGGGCGAGGGGCTGACGGAGGGCGAGATCGCGCGCTGGCTCGTCGCCGAGGGGCAGGAGGTGGCGGAGGACGACCCCCTGGTCGAGATCGCCACGGACAAGGCGACCGTCGAGATCCCCTCGCCCGCAGGCGGCATCGTCTCGCGGATCCTCGTCCCGGAGGGCGAGGTCGTCCCCGTCGGCACGGTGCTCGTGGTGATCGGCGGGGACGGCGCCGCATCCGAGCCGGAGCCGGAGCAGGCGGAGCAGCCGCGCGCCGAACCGGCGCCGCAGCAGAGGGCAGCCGACGCGAAGGTTCGCGCGACGCCCCTCGTCCGCAGGGTCGCCCAGGAGCTCGGGGTCGACCTCCCGTCCGTGGCCGGCAGTGGGCCGCAGGGCCGCATCACGGAGGAGGACGTCCGCGCGGCCGCCGGCGGAGGCGTCGCCGCGCCGGCGACGGAGGGGCAGCGCGTCCCGCTCCGCGGCGTGCGGCGGCAGATGTTCGCGCACCTGACGCGCGCGCACCGCGAGATCCCCGCGGTCACCTGGGTCGAGGAGTGCGACTTCTCGAACGTCGAGCTGAGGCGGCTCGTCCCGCTCGTTCTCGAGGCCGTCGCTGCGGCGCTGCAGGAGTACCCGGAGCTCAACGCTCGCGTCGAGGACGGGGAGCTCGTCCTGCTCGACCGCTACGACATCGGCATCGCCGTCCAGACCGAGCAGGGCCTCGTCGTGCCCGTCGCGCGCGGGGTCGACCGGCTTGCACTCGACGAGCTCGACGCCGAGGTGCGGCGCCTCGTCGAAGCGGCGCACGCGGGGGAGCTGAAACCGGAGGAGCTGCGCGGCGGCACCTTCACCGTCACGAGCGCCGGCCGCGCCGCCGGTCTCCTCGTGACGCCGCTCGTCAATCACCCGGAGGTCGCGATCCTCGGCGTCCACAGGGTCGCCGAGCGTCCGGTCGTGCGCGACGGCGAGATCGCGATTCGCCCCCTCGGCAACATCTCGGTCACGTTCGACCACCGCGTCGTCGACGGCAAGCGCGCCGCCGACTTCGGTCTCGCAGTGATCGCGCGGCTCGAGAAGCAGTCCCTCTAGGCCGGCGCTCCCGCCTGCTCGCTCTCGAGGTACGGGGCGAGCATCGACTCGATCCGGGGCGCCGTCGCGCGGCCTTCGACGCGGGAGACGACGCGCTTCCCGACGACGAGCGCGAGCGACGGCACCTGCTCGACCCGGAAGCGGCTGGCGAGCTCCGGGCGCTCGTCCACGTCGACCCTGCTCACGCGGAGCCGTGCCCGTTCCTTGCGCGCGATGTGGGCCAGCAGGCTCTCCATCCGCCGAGCGGGGCCGGAGCGGCGGGAAGTGAAGAAGACGAGCAGCAGGCGGTCGTCGGATGCCAACGCCGAACCTCCGGGGTCGCGAGGGATGCACCGGTGCGCTGGAAGAACGTGCGAAGGCCGCTCGTGGGTACGGCCGGAGGGTCGGGGTACGGCACTACACTCGGAGCGTGGGCTGGTGGTACTGGATCGGCGTGAGCGCAGGCCTCGGAGCCGCGCTCGGGGTCCTGATCGCAGGCGCCGTCGGCGTCGTGCGCGCCGTCCTCGTCGCCTCGGCGACCGCGGCCCTGCTGGCCGGCGCCGGGCTCGGCTTCGGAATCCACGAATGGCGGGCCGGCGGCTGGGGGGACGTCGCCGGCGGAGCCGCGGGCGGGCTGCTCGGCCTGCTCGGCGCGGTACAGGTCGTCACCGGCGCGCTCCGGCGCGGCGGGACGCGGGGCGGGACGGCCACGCTCGTCGCCGGCGCCGCGCTCGTCGCGGCCGGGATCGCCTTCATTCCCGTCGCCGGCTACCTCGAGGCGCTGGCGCTGCCGGCCGCCGCGCTGCGGCTGCGCCGGACGAGGCCCGAGCGCTACGCGGGCCTGCGCACGCTCGCGCGCGACTAGGCGCCCGTGGCGAAGAAGGTCGTCCTGATCGTGGTGGACGGGATGACGCCGGCGGCCTTCGAGAGGTCCGTGGAGGACGGGCGCGCGCCGGCGCTCTCGTTCCTCGCGAAGCACGGCGAGTACCGGCAGGCGATCTCCGTCTTCCCGTCGCTCACTCCCGTCTGCCTCTCCTCGATCGCGACGGGGTCCGGCCCCGGCGTGCACGGAATCCCGTCGCTCGTCTGGTGGCATCGCGGGGAGCAGAGGATCGTCGAGTACGGCTCGTCGTTCGCCGCCCTCCGAGCCGCCGGCTTCTCGCAGGCGGTGGTCGACACGATCTTCAACATGAACGCGCAGCACCTCTCGCGCGACGCCGTCACCGTCTACGAGGCCGTCGAGGACGCCGGGCTCGTCGCCGCGGCCGTCAACATCACGTGCTACCGCGGCCGGCAGCGCCACCTCGCGACCCTGCCGGGCGTCAACCGCGCCGCGTTCGGCCCGCAGCGCTTCTTCTACTACAGCCTGTTCGAATCCGACCGGACGGGCGCGCCGCTCGCCGTCCGCAACCGCAGCGGCGGCTCGGTCGACGCGTACGCCGCCGCCGTCGGACGCTGGCTGGTCACGCGCGACGGCTTCGACGTCCTGGCCTACTACCTCTCCGGCTACGACTACGCCTCCCATGCCCATGGGCCGGAGCGGGCGGCGGAGGTTTCGCTCGCGCAGACGGACGCCGCCATCGGCGCGCTCCTCGAGGCCGCGGGCGGGCCGGACGAGTTCCTCGAGCGCTACGCGGTGATCGTCCACTCCGACCACGGGCAGACCGGCGTCGAGCGTGCGGCACGGCTCGACCGCCGCTTCCGCGACCTCGAAGGTGAGGTGGTCGTGGCCGCCTCGAACCGCGCGGGGCAGGTCTATCTCCTCCCCGGCGCACGCGCCGACGCGGCCGAGCTCGCGCGGCGGCTCGATGCCGAGCCTGCGGTCGAGACGACGCTACGCCGGGAGGACGACGACGCGGTCGCGCGACGCGCGGGCGAAGAGCTCCGCTTCCGGCCGGCGGGAGCCGGCTGGCAGACGAGCGGCGACGCCGCGCTGCTCGACCATCCGGACGCGCTCCGCCGCGCGTGGTCGGCCCTCGCGAACCCGAACGGCGGCGAGCTCCTCGTCTCCGCTGCGGCGGGCTGGGAGCTCGCCGACCTGGGCGGCGCACACCACGCCGGCGGCGGCAGCCACGGCTCGCTCTCTGCGGGCGACTCGCTCGTCCCGCTCCTCACCGTCGGCATCGACGCGGCGCCGCAGCGGATCACGGAGGTCGCGCCGGCGGTGCTCGAGCATCTCGGCGTCGAGGTTCCGGCGGCGATGCGGGAGCCGGTGCATGTCGGCTGAGGACGGCCGGGCGCGGATGGTCGAGCGCCAGCTGCGCCGGCGGGCGATCGAGGACGAGCGGGTTCTCGCGGCGATGGCCGTCGTGCCGCGCGAGCTGTTCGTCCCCGACGAGCTGCGCCCGGAGGCGTACGCGGACGCGGCTCTGCCGATCGGCCGCGGCCAGACGATCTCGCAGCCGTACATGGTCGCGCTCATCTGCGAGCAGCTCGCGCTGCGCGGCCACGAACGGGTGCTCGACGTGGGCACCGGCTCCGGGTACCAGGCGGCGGTGCTCGCCGAGCTCGCTGCGGAGGTCCACACGATCGAGCGTTTGCCCTCCCTCGCGCAGGTCGCTCGCGCCAACCTCGCCGCCGCCGGCTACGGGGGGAGGATCCGTTTCCACGTCGGGGACGGGACCCGCGGCGTCGCGGAGCATGCGCCGTACGCGGCGATCGCGGTCGCCGCCGCGACCCGCGAGCTGCCGCAGGCGCTGTACGAGCAGCTCGAGCCGCGCGGGCGTCTCGTCCTGCCGCTCGGCGGCGGCGAGGGCCAGTGGCTCGAGGTCGTCGTGCGCACGCCCGAAGGGCCTGCGACCCTGCGAAGCGTCCCCTGCCGTTTCGTCCCGCTGGTGGCGGAGTAGCACCGGTCGCGGGGTTTCCGCGGTATCCGGATGGTCAGGAAGGATTGACGGATGGGGTCGCGTTCCGCTACGGAACTGCTACAGCTGCCGGTCCGGCTGCACGGGATCCGGCTCGGGCAGCCGGTCGACCTCGTGCTCGACCACGCCGCCAGGCGCGTGCTCGGCGTCGTCGTGCTCTGCGGCGACGAGGCGGAGCGCTTTCTCGCGTTCGCGGCGGCCGGGGTCGCGGCGGACGAGATCGTGGCCGTCTCGCCGCTGCTGCTCCTGGAGGACGTCGCGTTCTACCGCGCGCGGGGACGCTCGCT
>JAVKST010000091.1:8627-11156 GCA_039583515.1 Gaiellaceae bacterium | reverse complement strand
GAGATCGCCGACGACAGATGGTCGCTTCCGGGGGAGATGCTGTGCTGCCGAGGCGGCGGCTCGACAGACCGTTGAGAGATAGGCGGCCGAGCGCGCCGCGGCGGATCACGAGGAGTACTTCTGCGCCGTTCTCTGGCTGCGACTTTCAATTCTCGTTCCGCCATCCGCTAAGACAGCCACCGCACCGCGCCTTGCGGGCCGAGACCAAGCCGATCACGGCCCTCGAATGACGGCAAGGCTCTATGCCGCCTACCAGGCGCTGGATCCAGGTCTGCACCCGGGTCTGCACGCGACGCTCGTTCGAGGCCCGGCTGTCACAAGTGACCCGCTTGGTTGAGCCAAATGCGGGTGATCTTGTGACGTAGAAAGGCGCATACGGGATTCGAACCCGTGCCGCCGCCGTGAGAGGGCGGTGTCCTAGGCCACTAGACGAATGCGCCGGGCGGACGCTTAGTCTAGCGGCGCCCTGGAGAGAAGCCGCGCATGTGGAAGCGCCTCATCGGCAACCGGCGGACCGCGTCCCGCCAGCAGGGCGACGTCCACGCCCTCGACAGGCCGGAGGATCCGCGTGGAGGCGTCCAGAGCGAGGAATACCGCACGGCGCGGCCCGAGGATCTCGTCGAGGAGGGCGAGACGACGACGGGCGGCCCGGGCGGCGCGCCGCGCGACGAGCTCTCGCCCGACGAACGGCGCGAGCGCGACCGGCCCGCCGAGAGCGCCTAGCCGCGGATCCAGCGCCGCCGCCGTCCGACCGCGAAGAGGCCGAAGCCGCCGACGGCGAGCACGGCGGCCGCGACCGCGGGCGGCCACGGTCCGGGATCGCGCGGGGCAGCGAGACGCGCCGCGACCCGCACGGCGCCCGACAGGTGGAGTGGTGCCGCTCTCCCGGCCGTGGGCGAATTTCCCGGGAACGGGCGCAGGATGGCGAACGGCGGCGGCGGAGCTGGAGCCGGAGCCGCTTTTCGTGCCAGATGGCGGGCGACGAGCAGCTCGTGCCAGACGACGGCCGCCTCCTGCGCGGGCGCCCCCGCGGGCGCGACGAGCCGCGCCGGCCGCGGCATCTCCTTCCGGGGCACATGCACGACCTGCCAGCCGTGGAGGTAGCCGGTCGGGTCGACCGCGCCGTCGTAGCCGAGCCGGAGCAGCTGGTGCGGGTGCACCTCGAAATGCAGGTGCGGCGTGGTCGTGAACGCATCCCCCGTACGGCCGAGGAAGCCGACCACCTGACCGGCCTTGACGTGGCGATGATGGAGGATCCAGCGCGCGTAGCCCGACAGATGCGCGTAATAGAACGAGTTGCCGTCCTTGTCGGTGAGCCAGAGCCGCCACCCGCCGAGCTCGTTCCACCCGACGAGGCTCAGCGTTCCCCTCGCCACCGCGACGACCGGCGTCCCGAGCGGCGCGAAGAGGTCGTCGCCGTGGTGCCAGCCGTCGTAGATGTCGCTGCGTCCCGCGCCGTAGGTGTCCACGTACGACGCACCGCCGTCGACGGGGAAGACGTAGCTTCCCCGGCCGAGGGGCGGCGTGACCTCGAGCGGCTGCGGCGCGCGCGCCTTGTGCTTGTGACGTGAGTGGTGCCCGACCGCCGCGTGAGCGTGGGCGGAGGTTGTGCCGTTCTTCCCCGGGGCCGCCGCCTTTGGTTTCGTGGTGTGGCCGGCGACCGCCGGCGGCGCCTCCTCCGCGAACGCGACGAGGAGCACGGTTCCTGCGGAGAGCGGCCCGTGCGACCGGACCAGCCGGAGCACGAGCGGCGCGGAGAGCCGTCCCAGCCTGCCGTCGAGCGTCAGGCGCGCCCAGTCGCCGACGGCCACGGTCTCACCCGCGGCGAGCGAGAGCGGCGATCCGTTCAGCTCGAGCCCGGACGCGCTTCCGCGTCCGGCGGTCGCCTCGACCGAGGCCGCCGTGACAGTGCCGCCGAACAGGGAGAGGTTCTGCAGCGAGACGTTCCCGCTGGCACACGCCGAGCCGCTGCCGCTCGCACCGGAGAACGAGACGACGGACGCATCCGACGGGTAGCCGGAGGCGCCGAGAGCCGCAGCCGGAGCATCGAAGGCGAGCGGGCCGTCGCCCGGCGCCTCGACCAGCACGCCGCCGGCGCCGAGACAGCGCGAAGCAAGCGCGACGGGAGCGAGGGGCGCGTACGACGGCGTCGTCGAGGCGGTGGTGGCCGGCGGCGCCGTGGTCACGGTAGTGCCCGTCGGCGGCGTCGTGGCGGTGGTGGTCGTCGTGGAGTCGGTCGGCGTCCCGTCGGCGCGCGCCGACGCTGCGGCGATTGCCGCCGTCAGCACGACGAGGACGAGACAGGCCCCGCTCCGCACGGGGCGTAGTGTGCCGAGGATCTTCCGGAGTGTGTGGGACGGATCGGTCACGCTCGGTAAAAGGTTTGCGAAGTCACCGGCCGGAGTCGTCGCCAGGGCCCGCCGCGACCTCATCTTCGAGCGCGTCCACGGCGGGGCCTGGCCGTCGGGGTGGCGCTGACCGAGAGTAAATGCTCGGACGGCCCATACTGCGGCTGCACAGGCCGTCCGA
>JAVKST010000091.1:0-8527 GCA_039583515.1 Gaiellaceae bacterium | reverse complement strand
GAAGATCCCGACGAAGACCGCGGCTGGCATTGGCGTCACCTTCGGCCGTCAGAGTCTGGCGCAGCTCCACCACGCGCAGCCAGAGGTCGCCGCCGCCAAGCACGGCACGCGCGTCGCGCTCCGCGAGCTCGCCTAGCTGCGGGGCAGGGATTCGAACCCCAACTTCCTGATCCAGAGTCAGGCGTCCTACCATTAGACGACCCCGCAAAGGTCGGCGCCCAGTGTAGCCGGGTCGGAAGCCGCGGCTCCCCTGCGCCGCGGGCGCTACCGTGGGGCCGAGGAGCAGCGCCGGCCCACGTCGGCTGAGGCGGCGGCTAGATCTCGAGGTGGTACATCGGCACGAGGCGCTGCTCGGTCTCGGTGTCGATGTGCGCGACGACCTCGACGTACGGCTCGAGGCCGCTGCCGCGGAGCTTCGCCTTCAGCAGCCCGTCGACCTGGAAGATCCCGGAGCTGTTGTTCATCCGGATCTCGATCTTGATCGGCCGGTCTTCGCCGTCGGTGATCGTCACGTCCTCGATCGCGGCCGCGGAAAGCGAGTGCATCGAGACGCTGCCGCGCTCGAACGGGATCCGCGACCGGCCCTTCGCCATGTCGAGCGCGTCCGCCACCCGCAGGATCCCGGCCTCGGTCGTGAGCGGCTGCCCGTCGGCGCGGTGGCTGATGATGGCCTGCAGGACCTCCGACACGATCACCGTCAGGTCGGGCTCGTCGTAGACGCCATCGAGCAGCTCGCGCAGCTTCGGCTCGGAGAGGAAGAGCGAGAAGTCCTCGTGGCCGTGCCGGTGGATCGACATGCCGACGCAGTGCATGAGCGCCGAGAGGACGACGACGACCTCGGCGTCGTCCGGCGTCAGCCCGAAGTCGCGGACGAGCCCGGGCTCGACGCCGTGCTTCGTCAGCTGGCGCAGGAGCTTGAGCGCGATGTTCGTGACGATCTGGATGTGAACCCAGGAGTGGTCGTTGATCTCGATCCGCGCCACCGCGTTCACGTTGGAGACGTGCCACCAGCCCTTGAGCTGGTCGTCCTGGTTGACTCGCTCGATCAGGGTGCGCAGCGTGCGATTGCCGCGGACGGGGACGTTGATCCGCATGCGGGCGACGGCCTCGGTGGGACTGAGGCGCGTCTCGCGCTCGGCCTCGGCGTCGACCGGCTGCTCTATCCGCTCGGCGGTCTCCTCGTCGAGGTGGGCCTCGTCCATCTGGCGCAGTCTGACGGATGCCGTATACAGGCGGAATGCACGAGCATCCCGTCCGTCTGGTCGTCGAGGACGATTACCGCCGCAACCGCCTGACCGTCTTCTTCCGCCTCCTGCTGGCGATCCCGCACTACGTCTGGTTCTTCCTCTGGACGATCCTCGTCTTCTTCACGGCGATCGCGAACTGGGTGATCTCGCTCTTCACCGGTCGCCCGCCTCGGGGCCTGCACCGCTTGACGTGCAGCTACGTCCGCTACCAGGCCCACCTGACCGCGTACCTCTCGCTCGCCGGAAATCCGTATCCGGGTTTCGCGGGGGAGGAGGGTGAGTACCCGATCGACGTCGCGCTTCCCGAGGAGCCGCCGGCGCAGCCGCGCTGGACGATCTTGATCCGCATCGTGCTGGCGCTTCCGGCGCTGCTCGTCTCGGGCGCCCTGGCCGGATCGGGTGGGCTCAACGTCGCGGCGCGCGGCAGGCGGCGCGGCTCGACGACCGTCAACGGCGGCGGCGCGCTGCTGTTCGTGTGCGGGTTCCTCGGCTGGTTCGCCTGCCTCGCGCGCGGGCGGATGCCGAAGGGCCTGCGCGACGCCGCCGTCTACGCGATCGGCTACACGGCCCAGGCCACCGCGTACCTCCTGCTGGTCACCGACCGCTACCCGAACGCCGACCCGACCCAGATGCTCGCCGGCGTCGAGCGGCCGCAGCGCCACCCGGTTCGCGTCGTCGGCGACCCGTATGACCTGCGCCGCTCGCGCCTGACGGTCTTCTTCCGCCTCCCGCTCGTGATCCCGCACCTCGTCTGGCTCGCCCTCTGGACGATCGCCGTCCTCTTCGCGTCGATCGCCCAGTGGTTCGTGACGCTGTTCAGGGGGACGCCGGCCGCCGGGCTGCACCGCTTCCTCGCGCGCTTCGTCCGCTACCGGCTCCACGTGTTCGCGTTCCTCAACCTCGTCGGGAACCCGTTTCCGGGCTTCACCGGCGCGGCGGGCACGTACCCGCTCGACCTCGAGGTCGGCGCGCCGCGGCGCCAGAGCCGCTGGAAGACCGGCTTCCGGATCGTGGTCGTGATCCCGGCGGTCCTCGTCGACGCGGCGCTCGGCACCGCTCTCTACGCCTCCGCGTTCCTGACGTGGTTCTACGCGCTGGCCAAGGGCTCGGCGCCGTGGGGCCTGCGGAACCTCGCCGCCTACGCGCTCCGCTACGACGCGCAAACGCAGGCGTACGCGCTGCTCCTCACCGAGGCCTACCCGCACGCGAGCCCGCTCGAGGGCGAGGACACGCCCGCGGAGTGATCCTCCGCCGCTCGGCGCTCCTTCTCGTACTCGGCGCCGTATGGGCGGTAGCCGCGTGGCTGCTCTGGCGGTCGTCGCTTCCCGCGTACCGGCTGCCGCACCTCGACGAGCGCGCGCTCTTCCGGCCGGAGGCGCTCGGGCAGGCGCAGCACTACAGCGCCGGCGCGCGCCTCTTCTGGGTGGGGACGACGGTCGCGCAGCTCGTCGTCCTCGCGCTCTTCGCCCGCTACGGCCTGCGCTGGACGCGGGAGTCGGCGGCGGGGCCGATCGGCACGGGGATGCTGCTCGGGATGATCGGCTTCGCGCTCGTGTGGGCGGCGCAGCTCCCGTTCGCGGTGCTGAGCGTCTGGTGGCGCCACCGCTACGGGCTCGACGGCAGCTACCTCCAGGAGACGGTCGGGAACTGGTTCGCGCTCGGCTCCGAGTTCGTGGTCCTCTGCGTCGCCCTCGCGATCGTGATGGGCTTCGCACGGGTGCCCTGGATCGGCGACCGCTGGTGGCTGCCCGCCGCGCCCGTGTTCGTCGGGCTGAGGGCGTTCCTCGCGTTCGTCACGCCGTGGCTGCTCGGCGGCCGTGCCTTGCACGCGCCGTACGTCGCGGAGCTCGAGCGGATCGAGCACGTGAACGTCCCCGTGCGGGTGATCAGCGGATATGGCGAGCCGAACGCCTTCGCGACGGGGCTCGGTGTGAGCCGGCGTGTCTTCCTCTGGAAGCCGATCGTCGAGCCGCCGTTCACCCAGCGCCTGGACCGGTTCGTCCTCGCCCACGAGCTCGGCCATCTCGCGCACGACCACATCTGGAAGTCGATCGGCTGGTACGCGCTCTTCGCGGTGCCGCTCGCGGCGCTGCTCGCGTATGCGGCGCGGCGACGGGGAGGGATGGCCGTGCCGGCGGCGATCCCGCTCGCCGTCTTCGCCTACGTCGTCCTTCAGCTCGTCGCGCTCCCGTTGCAGAACGTCGTCTCACGCCACCTGGAAGCGGAGGCGGACTGGTCGGCGCTCCGGGCGACGCGCGATCCGGCGGCGGGGCGACAGCTCTTTCGCCTGCTCGCCTCGGAGACGAAGGAGGACCCGGACCCGCCCTGGTGGGACTACGTCTTCCTCGAGAACCACCCGACGCTGCTGCAGCGGATCGAGATGACGCGCTACTGGGCGAGCTACGCAGCCGCCCAGTCGCCGTAGAGGCTCGTATAGAGCCCCCGCCTGGCGAGCAGCTCGTCGTGGGAGCCCTGCTCGATCACCCGCCCGTGCTCCAGGACGACGATGAAGTCGGCGGCGCGGATCGTCGAGAGCCGGTGCGCGATCACGAACGCCGTCCGGTCGGCGAGCAGCGTGCGGAGCGCGCGCTCGATCGTCCGCTCGGTGCCGATGTCCACCGAGGAGGTCGCCTCGTCGAGGATCAGGATCCGCGGGTTCGCGAGCAGCGCCCGCGCGAACGCGACGAGCTGGCGCTGGCCGAGCGAGAGCCGCGAGCCGCGCTCGCCGAGCTGCGTCTCGTAGCCGTGCTCCAGCCGCAGGACGAAGTCGTGCGCGTCGACGGTCTGGGCGGCCCGGACGATCTCCGCCTGCGTCGCGTCGGGCCGGCCGAAGGCGATGTTCTCGGCGACCGTGCCGGCGAAGAGGAAGCCCTCCTGGGGGACGATCCCCAGCTGGCGCCGCAGCGACTCCTGCGTGACGTCGTTCAGGTCGACGCCGTCGACGGTGATTCGCCCGCTCGTCGGCTCGTAGAAGCGGGCGAGCAGCTTCGCGATCGTCGACTTGCCGGCGCCGGTGTGCCCGACGAGCGCGACGGTCGTCCCGGCCGGCGCGTCGAGATCGATCCCGTGCAGGACCTCCTCGCCCTTCTCGATGGCTGGAAGCATCGGCGGCGAACCCGCCGATGCCCGGCCGGAAGACCGCGGCGCCTTCGGTGCCGCTGGGCCGCGGAGGCCGTAGGCGAAGTGGACGTCCTCGAACCGCACGTGTCCCTCGATGTGCGGGAGCGGCTTCGCGCCGGGCCGGTCGACGACCTCCGGCCGCTCGTCGAGGACGCCGACGATCTTGTCGAGCGCGGCCGTCGCGGAGAGGAACGTGTTGTAGAGCTGCGACAGCTGCTGGACCGGGTCGAAGAAGTTGTTGACGTAGAGCATGAAGGCGAACAGCGTCCCGAGCGAGATGCTGTGGCGGAAGTAGAGCTGGCCGCCGTAGCCGAGGACGACCGCGAGCGCCAGCGTCGAGAGCAGGCTGACGAACGGGAAGTAGACGCCGTTGAGGACGACCGTCTCCATGTTCGCGTCGCGGTAGCGGCGTGCCACCGTCCGGAAGCTCTCCGTCGCCCGCCGCTCGCGCGTGAACGCCTGCACCATGCGCATGCCCGCGATGTCCTCCGCGAGCGTCGCCGTCACGAGGCCGAGCCGCTCGCGCACCTGCGAATACGCCCGCGTGGACCGAGAGCGGAAGAGCGCGGTCGCGAGGCTCATGAACGGGATCACGGCCAGCGTCGCGAGCGCGAGGCGCCAGTCGAGCACGAGCAGGAGCACGGCCGTGCCGCCGAGCGTGAGCGTGCTCTGCGCGAGCGTCGTCACGCCGTCCGTGACGAGCTGGTCGATGGCCTCGACGTCGTTCGTCATCCGGCTGATCAGGACGCCTGCGCGGTTGCGCTCGTAGAAGCCGAGCGACAGCCGCTGCAGATGCCCGAAGAGCTCCGTGCGGAGGTCGGCGAGGATCCGCTCGCCGACCCAGCCGGTCATGTACGTCTCGACGTACGTCATCCCCCAGTTCGCGAGGCCGGCGGCGACGAAGATCGAGACGATGAGGACGAGGCGGCCGCCGGTCGTGTGGTTCCGCGCGTCGTCGAGAGCGTACTTCGCGAGGAAGGGCGGCGCGAGGGCGGTGGCCGTCGCCGCGAGCAGCGACAGGGTCGAGAGCAGGGTCCGGCCGCGGTACGGAAGCGTCAGCCTCCAGAGGACGCCGAGCCGCCGGCGCGTCGTGCTCCACGACCAGTCCTCGACCTCCGCCTCGCGCTGGCGCATCAAGTGGCCCCCCGGCTGGTGTACGCGCATCAGGCGACCTCGAGCAGGCCGTGCTCGTGGATCTCGCGGTAGACGGGGCTGGTGCCCAGGAGCTCCTCCTGCGTGCCGCGCGCGGCGATCCGGCCGCTGTCGAGCACGACGACCTCGTCCGCGAGCGCGATCGTCGACAGCCGGTGGGCGATGATCAGCGTCGTCCGGCCCTCCATCACCTCGCGCAGCCCCGAGCGGATCGCGGCCTCCGTCGTCGCGTCGACCGACGCCGTCGCGTCGTCGAGGATGAGGATCCGCGGGTCGATCGCGATCGCGCGGGCAATCGCGATCCGCTGCCGCTGGCCGCCCGAGAGGGTGATGCCGCGCTCGCCGATCACGGTGTCGTAGCCCTGCGGCAGCCGCTCGACGAACTCGTGCGCCTGCGCGAGCCGTGCCGCGCCTTCGACCTCCTCGTCCGACAGGTCCTCGCGGCCGAAGGCGATGTTGTCGCGCACCGCCGTCGAGAAGAGGAACGGGTCCTGCGAGATGACGCCGATCATGCGCCGCAGCGAGGCGAGCCTGACGTCGCGGACGTCGACGCCGTCGACGAGGACGCGGCCCGATGTCGCGTCGTAGAAGCGCGGCACGAGCGACGCCAGCGTCGTCTTGCCGGCGCCCGTATGGCCGATCAGCGCGACGGTCGTACCGGCTTCGAGCGTGAGGTCGACGTGCTCGAGCACCCGCCGCCCGGCCTGGTACTCGAAGGAGACGTGCTCGAAGCGGATCTCGCCGCCGCCCGGCGGCAGGTCGACGGCGGCCGGCCGGTCGGCGACCTCCTCCGGCTCGTCGAGCACCTGGAAGATCCGCTCGCCCGAGGCGGTCGCTCGCTGGGCCTGCCCGACCCACATGCCGAGCGAGCGGACCGGCGTCACGAGCATCGCGAGGTAGAGGTTGAACGCGACGAAGCCGCCCACGGAGAGCGTGTGGTGCGCGACCATCCGCGCCCCCAGCAGCAGCACCGCCGCCTGCGCGACCAACGGCAGGAAGGAGAGCAGCGGCACGTACGTCGCGCGCTGTCGGTTCGCCCGGATGGTCTCCCCGAACAGGGCATCGTTGCGGACTGCGAACTTCGCCTCCTCCGCCGGCTCCTGCGCGAACGCCTTGACGACGTGGACGCCGACGATGTTCTCCTCGGCGACGGTCGCGACGTCGGCGAGCTTCTGCTGCACGTCGCGGAGCGTCGGGTGCGCCACGTGGCTGTAGCGATAGGCCAGCGCGACGAGGAACGGCGTCACGGCGAGCACGACGAAGGCGAGCTTCCACTCGAAGAAGAAGAGGACGACGCTGACCGAGGCGACCGTCAGCGCGTTCTGGAAGAAGAAGATGAGGCCGTAGCCCAGGAAGAAGCGGACGCCCTGCAGGTCGACGGTCGCGCGCGACATCAGCTGGCCCGTCTGGTGCCGGTCGTAGAAGCCGAACGACATCCGCACGAGGTGCGAGTAGAGGCCCTGCCGCATGTCCATCTCGACGTCGAGCGCCTGCTTCCCGGAGAGCAGGCGGCGGCCGAGCGTGAGCGCGGCGGACACGACGCCGAGACCGGCGATCACGGCGACGTACGTCCAGAGCAGACGCGTGTCGTGGTGGACGAGCGCCCGGTCGATCACGTCTCGGCCGGTCACCCAGATCAGCGCCACCTGCGCCGCCTGCGAGCCCACCGCGAGCACGATCGAGGCCGCGACGCCCTTGCGGTACGGCCGCAGGAACCCGAGCAGGCGAGCGAACGTGCGGCGGTACGGAACGACACTCACCGCTCCTGAGGGTAGATGCTCGACAACGACTCGCGAACGAGCCGCGCGGCGACCGCGAGCCGCTCGCGGTTCGCCGGGTCGTTGAGCCAGCCGCTCGCGCCGGACGGGTGGGGGAGCGGGACGACGACGGCTCCGCCGCGCCGGTAGCGCTCGCCGATGCACGGCGTGAGCTGCGGCAGGCCGAGCATCCGCCGCAGCGCGAGCCCGCCGACCGTGACGATCAGCTGCGGGCGGAGCAGCTCGAGCTCCCAGTTGCGCCAGAAGGAGCAGAGCTCCTGCTCGCGCGGCGTGGGCGTGCGGTCCCCGCGACCCGACGGCGCACGCCCGGGATAGCAGCGGGTGACGGAGGCGCAGTAGAAGCGTGCGTAGAACTCGTCCTCCTCGAGCTCGAGCCAGCGGCGGAGCGCCCGGCCCGCCCGGCCGCGCCACGGCCGCCGCTCTTCGCCTTCGACGACGCCGGGCGCCTGGCCGAACAGGTACGCCCGCTGCCGCGCGGCCGGCGCCCACACGGGCAGCGACTCGAGCGGATAACCCGCCTCGGCGCATGCCCGGCAGCGGGAGAGGTCGCGCGCGAGCGACGCGAGCGAGCGGTACGAGGACTTGCGGACCGTCACCGAGCCGGAGCGTATGGTCGGGGACGATGTTGCCGCTCGAGGCCGTCCCGAACTTCTCCGAGGGCCGCGACCGCGCCACGATCGATGCGCTCGCCGGCGCGCTCTCTGCGCACGCGCGGCTGCTCGACGTCCACTCCGACCCGGACCACAACCGCTCCGTCTTCACGCTCGTCGGCAGCGAGGAGGAGGTCGTGGCGGCCCTCCTCGCCGGCATCGGGACCGCGCGCGAACGGATCGACCTGCGCCGCCACGCGGGCGCGCATCCGCGCATCGGCGCTGCCGACGTGGTTCCCGTCGTGCCGATCCGGCCGGCGGACGCGGAGCGGGCGCGCGCCGCGGCGCTCGAGCTCGCGCGGCGGGTGGGGGAGGAGCTCGAGCTTCCCGTCTTCCTCTACGCCGACCTCGCGCCCGCCCGCGGGCCCGCCTTCTTCCGGCGCGGCGGCCCGGAGGAGCTGCAGCGGCGCATCGACGCCGGCGAGCTCGTACCGGACTTCGGCCCGCCGCGGCTCGACGAGCGCGCGGGCGGCGTCATCGTCGGCGCGCGGCCGCCGCTGATCGCCTTCAACGTCGACCTCGCCGGCGACGACGTGGGGGCGGCGCGCGAGGTCGCGCGGGCCGTACGCGGGCGCGACGG
>JAVKST010000090.1:0-11188 GCA_039583515.1 Gaiellaceae bacterium | reverse complement strand
GGCCTGGGGGCTCCTGGAGCTCAGGCCGATCGAGATGTGAGGGCCTCGGCCAGGAACGAGCGGCAGAGACGGCGGCCGAGCTCGTTCCACTCGCCGATCTTCGCGCGCGTCTCCGCACGGAGCCCATCGGGGTCCGGCGGCCGGTCCGATTCGTCCGCGATCCAGTCGGCGAGCTGCGGCTCCGTCACCTCCGGGTGGAACTGGATGCCCCAGCACGTCTCGCCGAGCCGGAACGCCTGCAGGCACGCGTCGTTGCGGGCGAGCGCGATCGCCTCCTCCGGTAGCTCGTGCGCGTAGTGGTGCCACTGGAACGCCTCGAACCGCTGCGGCAGCGCCGACAGCACCGGGTCGGCGGTCCCCTCGTCCGTCAGCTCGACCTCGTGCCAGCCGATCTCCGGCTCCGCGAGCGGACCCACCCGCGCTCCGCTCGCGAGCGCGAGCAGCTGCGATCCGAGGCAGACGCCGAGCGTCGGCACACGTTGCGCGACGAGCCCGCGCAGCCACTCCGTCTCTCCGGCCAGCCACGGGTGCCGGTCGCGCTGGTCGACGTGCATCGCGCCGCCGAAGACGAGGACGGCATCGTACGGCTCGAGCGGCGGCGCGCCGCTCGCCGCGAAGCTCCACTCCACGAGGCGGTGGCCCGCCTCGGCGATCACGGGCGCGAACAGCTCCGTGCGCGCGTCGTCGCCGTGCACGACGGAGAGGACGTTCACGCCCCGCCGCTCGCCTTGATCCCGTTGACGTCGAGCAGTCCCCGGAGCTGACGCGCGTTCGTGGCCGCCTGCGGGACGCGGCCGAGAGGGTTTTCCGGATCCGGAGACGACGCGTTGTTGTTGAAGAACGCGAAGGCCTGCTCCGCCTGTGCGGCGAGCTCGCGCAGCGGCTCGACCCATTCGGCGAGCTCCTCGTCGGAGTACAGGTAGTCGAAGCGCTCGGCGGCCGACCCGCCGCGCTTGTTCCACGTGCCGAGGTTGCGGCCGTGAAAGCGCACGTACGCGAGCGGCGAGGTGGTCGCGACGACGGTGGGTACGAGGTTCCGCGCCGTCTCCGAGCGCGGCGCATCGACCGTCACGTAGCCGGCGCCGATGCGCTCGAGGAAGGCGAGGCTCTCGGCCTGGTGCTCGTCGTCGAGCCACGAGCGGTGGCGGAACTCGACGAGCATCTCGTCTCCGCCGAGCTGCTCGCGCGCCCACTCCAGGTAATCGAGCGAGCTCGTCTTGAAGACGACGTAGGGCGGCAGCTGGAAGAGGATGCCGCCGAGCTTGCCCGCGGCGCGGAGCGGCTCGAGTGCAGCGAGGAAGCGCCGGAACACCTCGCCGCGCAGCTCGCGCGGCGGCCGGTCGACGCGGCCGCGGTCGTCGAGCGGCATCGCGTCACGCAGGTCGCGCGGGACCGCCTCGGCCCTCACCGGATGCCGCGTCATCAGGCCGAAAGCCTTCACGTGCATCGTGAACCGCGGCGGCGTCCGCTCGGCCCAGCCGGAGACGGCGGACTCGCCGGGAAGGCGGTAGAAGGTCGAGTCGACCTCGACCGTGTCGAAGTGCTGCGCGTACCAGCCCAGCCGTTCCTTCGCGGGCAGCTTCGGCGGGTAGAACCACTTCGAGAGCGCCTCGTCCGCCCACGAGCACGTCCCGATCCGGACGGTCGCCGCCACTACCGCGAGACGGCGAGACGCAGCAGCGAGAGGTTCAAGGTCACGCGGCCGATCGAGATGGTCGCGGCCGCGGGCACGTCCTCGGCGAACACCCCGCGGGGCGACGTGCCGCCGACCGTAACGACGAGTCGCTTCCCACGCGGCAGGAGCATCGCCTCGTCCAGCAGCGGGATCCGCAACAGCCCGGCCGCACCGTTCACCGGCGCCGCTCCGACCGTCACCGGCGTCGACCGCCCCTGGACGGAAACGGTCGCCACGAGATGCGTCCATCTCGAGGCGCCGGAATAGCGGACGACGACCGAGCCGTCGCCGAACGTCTCGAGCGGCCCTCCGGGAAGCCGCGCCGTGCGGCTGACGAGCTGCCCGCGCGCGAGCTTCGCCGTCCCGGGCAGCGTCACGCTCGCACCGCGCGTCGGCGGGAGGCCGCGGAACACGCTGACGAGCCCGTCCCAGGGATCGTGGGCGAGCTCGGAAGAGCCGTCGGCGCCCGGATCGACGCCCTGCATCCCCTTCAGGTACTTGTCGAAGAACACGGACGCGAGCTTCAGGTCGACCGCCTGCTCGGCGGCCGCGTTCGCGGCCGGCGCCGCTCCGAGGTCGCCGAGGTAGAGCAGGTGCGGCCCCTTCAGCCGCCGGTAGGCCGCGAGCGCCTGGTCGAGGTCGAACGAGAAGTCATGCCGTCCCTGCAGCATCAGCGTCGGCAGCGCCAGCGCGTGGAGCTTCGGCCGGGACGAGCGGCTCGTCTCGAGGGAGGCGACGGCGGCCGTGTCGGAGCCGGCGAGCAGGTCGGCCCGCACGGACGCGAGCGAGGCATCCCAACGCGCAGCCGGTGCCGCCTGTGCGAGCTGGTTGGCGAGCGCGTCGTCCACGACCCCGCCCGGCGCCAGCGCCGACGCAAGGCTCGTCCAGGCGGTCCCGGGCACGATCGCCTTGAACGGCACGCCGGCCGCCGCGGCGTTCCAGACCTCGCCGCCGCCGAGCGAGAGGCCGAAGGCGCCGATGTCGGCGTTCCCGAGCCGGTCCGACAGCCACGTCACGAGCTCCCGCGCGTCCTGCACGTCGCGCGGCCCTGCCAGGCCGAACGCGCCGCCGGAGGCGCCCGTCCCGCGCGTGTCGCAGGCGATTGCCTCGTAGCCGTCGCCGGAGAAGAACTGCGCCGTCGCCAGCATGTCGTCGTGCGTCTGACCGAGGCCGGGGAAGAGGATCACGCCCGCGTGCCCGCCGGCCGGGAGCGCCCCGCCCGGGACGTCCTGCGGATACGTGACCGAGCAGGCCAGGGAGACTCCGTCGGACATCGGCAGCGTCAGCTGCGCCGTCGAGCCGGGAGCGGGAGAGCCGGCGCCGAGCACGCCGCCGGCGTAGGCGAGGGCGAGCGCGAGCGCGACGGCTACCGCGGCGACCGCGGCGAGGACGGCGCGGGTGCGACCCACGGGGCCCAACCTAGCGCCCATCTACGATGCCCGCCATGGACGCGCGTCCCGTCGGGGTGTTCGACTCGGGTGTCGGCGGGCTGACCGTCCTCCACGAGTGTCTCGTCACGCTGCCGCACGAGGACTTCGTCTACCTCGGCGACCACGCCCGGCTGCCGTACGGCCCGCGGCCGCTCGACGAGGTGCGGCGTTTCGCGCACGAGATCGGCGCCTTCCTCGAGCGGCAGGACGTGAAGCTGATCGTCGTCGCGTGCAACACGGCGACCTCGGCGGCGCTGCCGCGGCTGCAGGAGGAGCTGACGGTGCCGGTCGTCGGCGTCCTCACGCCCGAGGCGCACGCGGCGGTGCAGGCGACGCGCAACCGCCGCATCGGGCTGCTCGCCACCGAGGGCACGGTCGAGTCGAGCCGCTACGGCGAGCTCGTGCACGCGCTCGACGCCGGCGTCTCCTTCCACGCCGTCGCCTGCCCGCGGCTCGTCCCGCTGATCGAGGGCGGCGACCCGTACGGCGAGGCGACGGAGGACGCGGTGCGCGAATACGCGACGCCGCTGAAGGAGACGGGGGTCGACACCGTCATCCTCGGCTGCACGCACTACCCGTTGATCCGCCACCTCTTCGAGCGCGTCTTCGGCCGCGACGTGACCCTCGTCTTCTCCGCCGAGGAGACGGCGCGCGAGGTGGCGGAGACGCTCGCGCGCAAGGGGGCGGAGAACGATCGGGCGCGCGAGGGCCGCTACCGCTTCCTCACGACCGGCGACCCCGACGCGTTCCGCGAGATGGGGCGCCGCTTTCTCCAGCTGCCGATCCGCGACGTCGAGCACGTGACCGTGGCGACGTTGGAAGAGGCTGCGTGAGCCGGGAGGGAGGGCGGAAGCCGGACCAGCTCCGCGCGACCTCGTTCGAGCCGGACTTCCTCGAGAACCCGCACGGATCGGCGGTCGTCACGCAGGGGCGAACGAAGGTGCTCTGCACGGCGATGATCCAGGAGGAGGTGCCGCGTTGGCTGCGCAACCAGGGGCGCGGCTGGATCACCGCCGAGTATTCGCTCCTTCCGGCCTCGACGGGGGACCGCGTCGAGCGCGAGGCCGCGCGCGGCAAGCAGCAGGGGCGGACGGTCGAGATCCAGCGCCTGATCGGACGGGCGGTACGCGCGGTGGCGGATTTCTCCGCCCTCGGCGAGCGGACGCTGTGGCTCGACTGCGACGTCCTCCAGGCGGACGGCGGCACGCGCTGCGCGGCGATCTGCGGTGCCTACGTCGCCGGCATGCGCGCGCTGGAGCGCTTCGGCCTCTCCCGCACCTTCCGAGACTCCGTCGCCGCCGTCTCCGTCGGCGTCGTCGGCGGCGTCCCGATGCTCGACCTCGACTACGGCGAGGACTCGAGCGCGGACACCGACATGAACGTCGTCATGACCGGCGACGGCCGCCTCGTCGAGGTGCAGGCGACGGCGGAGCGCGACCCGTTCGCGCGCGAGACGCTCGACGAGCTGCTCGGGCTCGCGGCGGCCGGAATCGGCGAGATCGCCCGGCTCCAGGCGGAGGCGGTCGCGCGTGAGCTTCCCTAGCGCGCTCGTCCTCGCGCACACGATCGGCTGGCCGGAGGTGGCCCTCCGCCTGTTCGTCGCCGCGGCGCTCGGCGGCGCGATCGGGCTGGAGCGGGAGCTGCGCGAGCGACAGGCGGGCCTGCGGACGCATCTCGTGGTCTCCGTCGGTGCCGCGCTCTTCACGCTCGTCTCCGCGTACGGGTTCGCCGACTTCGGCAGCAGGGTCGACCCGACGCGGATCGCCGCCCAGATCGTCAGCGGGATCGGCTTCCTCGGCGCGGGAGCGATCATCCGCCAGGGGCTCTCCGTACGTGGGCTCACCACGGCCGCGTCCCTCTGGCTCGTCGCGGCGATCGGGATGGCGGCGGGCGCGGGCTACTGGGAGGGAGCGCTGATCGCCACGCTCGGTGCGCTGCTCACGCTCGGCCCGTTGCGCACGATCGCGTTCCGCATCCTCAGCCGCTGGCGGCCCGCGCACGACCACTTGCTCGTGGAGATCCCGGCCGGCGGCAGCCCGGCGCCGATCATCGACGCGGTCGAGCGCCGCGGCGGGCGTGTCGTCACCCTCGACGTCGCGCAGGAAGGCGACCGCCGCTCCGTCTCGCTCGACGTCGAGCTCCGCCCGGGGACGGCGCCCGTAGCGATCGTCGCGGGCGTTGCGGAGATCGACGGCGTGCTCGAGGTGCAGTGGACGGACTGACGGTTCTGCTCTGCTCGCGGAACCGGCACAAGGCGCGGGAGCTCGAGCGGCTCCTGCCCGGCTGGGCGATCGAGCCGCTCGACCGGGACGACTATCCGCCCGAGACCGGCGACACGTACTACGAGAACGCTCTGGTCAAGGCGCGCTTCGGGCGCGAGCACGCGGACGGCTGGATCCTGGCCGAGGACTCGGGCATCGAGGTTGCCGCGCTCGGCGGCCGGCCCGGCGTCCGCTCGGCGCGCTACGCGCCGGAGGGCGCACCGGCGATCGCGAAGCTCCTCGGCGAGCTCGGGGAGGCGGCGGATCGCCGGGCGCGGTACGTCTCGGAGCTCGTCCTCCTCGCCCCGGACGGCCGCGAGCAGCGCGGCACGGGCGTGCTGGACGGCCGCATCGCGCGCGAGCCGCGCGGCAGCGAGGGCTTCGGCTACGACCCGGTCTTCGTCCCCGACGGCGAGGCGCGGACGATCGCGGAGCTCGGCGACGAGTGGAAGTCCCGGAGCTCGCACCGCGCCCGCGCGGCGCGGGCGCTGCTCGGGGCGCTCAGAACCTGAGCCGCGCCAGCTCGGCGTTCGCCGCTGCGACGGTGGATCTCGACGGATGCGCAGTTCCGAAGAAAACCCAGACCCCGACGTCCCACCGCGCGCTGCCCGCTTGCAATCGGTCGGCCGCGGCAAAGGGAACGGTGGCCGCTGAGACGATCTGCCCGGGCTCGGTGAGAACGTGCCAGCCGCCGGCCGCCTCGAAATGCGGGCGCGCCGCGCCGCCGCAGCCGGCGGCGAGCAGGGCGGTGAGAACGAGCACTGCCGCGGTTCTGACGCGCACGCTCCTCCTACGACGACCGCGCCGAACCCCGTCCCGCTCAGCTCGCCCGCCGCCGCTCGCGCCACCACCAGTTCAGCTCGCCGCCGAAGACGATCACGTTGGCCATCACGTACAACCAGAGCAGGAGGATCGCGGGGCCGCCGAGCGTCGTCAGCGTCACGTTGAGCCCGGCGTAGCGGACGAACAGCGGCAGCCCCTGAAACGATCCCTCGAGCATGACTGCCGCGCCGACCGCACCCGGGAGCGCGTCCCGCACGCCGACGTCGGTGTTCGGCAGCCAGAGATAGACCGCGAGCAGGAAGAGGAAGACGCCGGCGAGCGACACGCCGACGGAGACCGCGTAGGCGAGCGCCGTGCTCTTCGCGAAGGGCACGCTGTGCTTGAGGAACTCCACGCCGAGCGAGCCGACGACGAGGCTGGCGAACAGCGTCGCGAGCGAGCCTGCCATCATCCCGGCGGCGATCCCCTTGCCCTGCAGGAAGCGGCGGTTCGGCAGCCCGTAGACGATGTTGAGCGCCGACTCCAGCGCGCTGAACAGCGACATCGACGACCAGAGCAGCCCGATCCCGCCGATTATCCCCAGCGTCGCGGCGTTTTCCTGCACGCGGTGGACGAGCTTGATGATGCTGTCGAGGGAGGTGCCCGGAAACGCGCGCTTCAGCTCGCGGACGAAGAAGTCGCCCGCGTCGGCGCGATGCGCGAGCCCGAACAGCGAGAGCGCGAGGAAGACGAGCGGGACGAACGAGAGCAGCGCGAAGTACGCGACCATCGCGGCGAGGTGCGTGCCGCGGTCGGCGAAGAACTTCCGCACAAGCTGGCGGCGGCGGACGCGCATACGCCAATCCTCCTTGATCCCCCGTTGGTAGCCTCGCCCGCGATGGATGCCGCCAAGCCACTGGCCGACCTCCTCGAGCTCTCACCGCAGATCGAGGCGGCGGCCGTCTTCCGCGGTGAAGAGATCCTCGGCGCCGCCGGTGTCGGCGACGAAGCCGCCCGACGGCTCGTCGACGACGCGGTCCGGCTCCTCGACTCGGCCGGGAAGCTGCGCAGCGACGGCAGCCGCGTCGCGCAGGTGCGCGCTGCGCTATCCGGCAGGAGCGTGTTCGTCGTCCAACAGCCGGAGGGCGAGCGGGCGGCGGTCGCCGTCGCGGCGGGAGGCGCCACACCAGGCCTCGTCTTCTTCGACCTGAAGCGCACGCTCGCGGCGGTCGCCGAGGAGAGAGCGACCCCGCGCGGCCGGCGTGCGGCGAAGGAGGACACCGGGAGTGCTGCGTAGGCTCCTCGCGCTGATCGTCCTCGGCGGCGGAGCCTTCGCCGGCGCCCTCGCCTTCCGCCGCCGCTCCGGGGGCCACGCGGTCGTCGACGTCCACTTCGACGACGGCTCGCTCGTCTCGTTCGGTCCCCGCTCCGCCGAGGCGCAGCGGCTGCTGCCTTTCGCCCGCGACATCCTCGCCGCAGTCGATCGCTCGTGACGGACGCGGAGCTGCAGGAGGCGCTCGTCGCGGCCGCGTACCTCGAGGGCGACTTCGTGCTCCGGTCGGGAAAGCGGTCGCGCTACTACCTCGACAAGTACCGCTTCGAGACGCGGCCCGACCTGCTCGCCCCGCTCGGCGAGCGGATCGCGGCGGCCGTGCGCGAGCACGAGCCCGAGGCGGTGCGGCTCGCGGCACCCGTGCTGGGCGGCGTCGTCCTGGCCGCGTCGGCCTCGCTCGTCTCGGGGCTCCCGTTCCTCATGATCCGCGACGCCGCGAAGGAATACGGGACGGCGAACCGGATCGAAGGCGTCCACGCCGCGGGGGATCGCGTATGCCTCGTGGAGGACATCGTGACCTCCGGCGGCGCCCTCCTTTCCGCCGTCGAGGCGCTGCGCGAGGCGGGCCTGGCGGTCCGAACGGCGATCTGCGTCGTCGACCGCGACGAGGGCGGCATGGACGCGCTCGCGCGCCACGCCGTCCGCCTGCGGCCGCTTTTCCGGGCAGGAGAGTTGCTCGAAGGCCAGAAAACCCCCGCAAAACCGCATGGTTGAGCGGCAAACAAGACCCTGGTAGGGTCGTTGCGGCCCTGCAAGCGACCAACGAATGGAGGAGAGCAGTGACGAAGCAGGAGTTCGTCTCGGAGGTGGCCCGCCGGGCGCAGCTGTCGTCCCGCGACGCGGGCAAGGCCGTCGACGCGTTTCTCGAGGCCGTGGTAGACACGCTCAAGGGCGGCGGCGAGGTGACGTTCACAGGGTTCGGGAAGTTCTCGACCGCCAACCGCGCTGCGCGCACGGGCGTCAATCCGCGCAACCCGAGCGAGAAGGTTCACATCCCGGCCGCGCGCGTCCCGAAGTTCTCGGCCGGCAGCGGCCTGAAGTCGGCCGTCAAGCAGCAGTAGCTGCGCGGCAGCATCTCCTCCGAGGATCGAGAGAGGCCGCCTTCGGGCGGCCTCTTCGTGTTCCGCGCCTTTACCTATCCTCAGTGGCATGAGCGGCGAGATGCACTTCGCCGACCGGCTGGCCGAGGCAGTCGAGCGGAAGCGATCGCAGCTCTGCGTCGGGCTCGACCCCGACCCGGCACTGATGCCGGAAGGGATTGGGATCGTCGAGTTCTGCTCCGGGATCGTCGACGCGGTCGCGGAGGTCGCCGTCGCCGTCAAGCCCCAGCTCGCGTTCTTCGAGGCGCTGGGCGCCCAGGGCTGGGACGCCTTCCTGCGCGTTTGCGGCTACGCGCGCGAGGCCGGCCTGCTCGTGATCGCCGACGCGAAACGCGGCGACGTCCCCTCGACCGCGCGCGCCTACGCCAGCGCGTTCGCGCCGGTCGCGGACGCCGTCACCGTCAACCCGTACCTCGGCCGCGACTCGCTCGAACCGTTCCTCGAGCAGGACGGGCTCGGCGTCTTCTGCGTCGTCAAGACCTCCAACCCTGGCAGCGTCGACGTCCAGGACGTGACGCTGGCCGACGGCCGTCCGCTGTGGCAGCGGATCGCTCAGCTCGTCGACGAGTGGGGCCGGGATCTCGTCGGCGACTCCGGCCTCACGTCGGTCGGCGCCGTCCTCGGCGCGACGTTCCCTCAGGAGGTGGCGGAGGCTCGCAAGCTCATGCCACGCGCCCCGCTGCTGCTGCCGGGCGTCGGCGCGCAGGGAGGACGGCCGGAGGAGCTCAGCGCAGCGTTCGGCCCCGGTCCCGGGAGCGCGCTCGTCTCCGCTTCGCGCTCGGTGCTCTACGCGGACGCGGGGCGACGCTGGCGTGAGGCGGCGGCCGAAGCGGCGGAGCAGCTCCGCGACGCGGTCGCGAAGACCGCCGAGCCGGTGCCATGAGGAGGCAGCGGGCGGCACGCTACGCGGCGCCGGTCGCCTTCCTCGCCGCGATCACGATCGCCGCGCTCCTCGTCCGCGCCGGGCTGCAGCAGGGCTCACCCGCGAAGAGCCCCACGACGACGAGCCTGACGCAGACGGCGCACAAGCGCGCGAAGAAGGCGCCCCGCGCCCGCTACCACCGCGTCCGGCAGGGGGAGACCTTCGGGTCGATCGCGGCAAGGCTCGGGACGACGGTCACCAGGCTCGAGCGGCTGAACCCGGGTGTCGACCCGAACGCGCTGCACGTCGGCCAGAAGATCCGCGTCAAGTAACCTCCGCGGCGGCAGTGGTGCACCGACCGTGATCGTCACCGTCACCCTCAACGCCGCCGTCGACCGCACGCTGACGGTGCCGAACTTCCAGTTCGGCCACCGGCACCGGGCGAGCCACAGCCTCACGAGCGCCGGCGGCAAGGGCATCAACGTCGCGCGGGCGCTCAAGCGGCTCGAGGCGCCCGTGCTGGCCACCGGCCTCGCAGGAGGCCGCACCGGCGAACGCATCGTCGAGGAGCTCGCGCTCGAGGGGATCCTCAGCGACCTCGTCCGCATCTCCGACGAGTCGCGCACGTCCTTCGCCGTCGTCGACCCCACCGCGGGGTCGCTGACCGCGATCTACGAATGGGGCCCCGCGGTACGGCCCGAGGAGCTGCAGATGCTGACCGACAAGCTCCACTACCTCGCGCGCGTGGCGAGCTACGTCGTCTTCTCCGGGTCGCTGCCGCGCGACGTCGAGAACGCCTTCTACGCCAACGCCATCCGCGACCTCAACCGGCGCGGCGTCCGGACGGTGCTCGACGCCGAGGGCGAGCCGCTGCGGCTCGGCGTCGAGGCGGAGCCGTTCCTCGTCTCGCCGAACCAGCAGGAGGCGGAGAGCCTCGTGGGGCAGGAGTTCATGGACGAGGAGGACTTCGTGATGGCGCTCGACGCCATCGCCGACCTCGGCGCGCGCAACGTCCTGATCACGCAGGAGACGTCGTGCTTCGCGCTGTTCCGCGAGGAGCGGCAGGTGCGGCGTTTCCGTGCGTCGATCGAGCGGGTGGAGCCGGTCGCCCACGTCGGCGCCGGCGACGTGCTGCTCGGCGGCTTCCTGTCGGAACGGTTCAACGGTCGCTCCCTCGACGAGGCGCTCCGCGCGGCCGTGGGGTGCGCGGCGGCGTCGGTGACGGAGCTCGGCGCCGGCCGCTTCGACCCGCGCGATGCCGCGCGCCTCGCGGCGGGCGTGGAGATCGCCGAGCTCGAGCCGGTCGAGGCCTAGCCGACCGTCAGCGCACGGACCCGGCTGGTGCCGTTGCCGTTCTCGGCCCAGGCGAGCCGCGAGCCGCTGAGCGAGAGGTCGAGCGGCGTCGCTGCCGCCCGCACGAGTGTGCGCGGGCGCCCGCTGGGGAGCGAGAGGCCGCGCAGGGTGCGGCCGACGCGGTAGACGACGAGCCGATCGTTCGCCGCGAGCTCGGGCGCGGCCGTGGGCGCCACCTGCACGCTCCCGAGCTGCCTTCCGCGCGCGGCGTCGTACCAGGAGACGAGGTCGCTCTTGCCGTTCCGTGTCAGCACGGCGAGGACGTCGGGCGCGAGCGCGACGGCGACGGGCACGCCGCGAGGCCGGACCGAGCAGATCGCCGCCCCGCTTGCGGCCGCGACGACCTTCAGCGGCAGTCGCGCCTGCGCCACCGGCGGCCCTACCGGCGCTGCCGCCGCCTGCACGTACGCGA
>JAVKST010000089.1:0-11422 GCA_039583515.1 Gaiellaceae bacterium | reverse complement strand
CCGGGCGAGCTGGACCTGATGGCGCGGATAGCAGGGCTACGGCTGCGCGAGCGCTGGGGCGACTGGGACCGCTCGCCCTTCACCGCCGAGAGCACGAAGCACGTCTCGGTCTGGGAGAAGCCGTGAGGAAGAGGATCGAGCTGCCGATCGAGACGGAGCGGCTGGACGACGCGGCGGCGCTGCACGTCCTGAAGAAGCTGGGGTTCGCGCGGCAGGGAGAGACGGCCTTCGAGGGCCGCCGGTGCGTCTTCTTCGTGCGGCACCGTTAGCGTTCCCGCGTGGCCGTCCGCGCCCGCCGCACGTGCCTCACCGTCCCCGCCGCCAGCGAGCGGATGCTCGCGAAGACGCGGACGCTCGCTCCCGACGAGGCGATACTCGACCTCGAGGACGGCGTCGCCGCCGCGGCCAAGGAGGCGGCGCGGGCGCTGGCCGTCGAGGCGCTGCGCGCCGGGCCGCTCGCGGCGACGACCGCGCTCCGCGTCAACGCCAGGGGCACGCCGTGGTGGGAGGACGACGTGCGCGCGGCGGCCGAAGCGCGGCCGGACGTCGTGGTACTCCCCAAGGTCGAGTCCGCGGAGGACGTGGCCGCAGCGGCCGAGTTGCTCCCGCCGGGGATCGCGTTCGAGGCGCAGATCGAGACGGCGCGCGGGCTCTTGGAGGCCGACAGGATCGCGGCCGCGGGCCACGGGCTCGAGGCGCTCGTCCTCGGACCGGCCGATCTCGCAGCCTCGCTCGGCGTCCCGGTGCTGAGCATCGGCGCCGGCACCACCGACTACGCCCTCGCGCGAGTCGTCGCCGCGGCTCGCGCGTTCGGCCTGCAGGCGGTCGACGGGCCGCACGCGCGGCTCGCCGACGACCTCGGCCTGGTCGCCTCCGCGCGGCGCGCGGTCGCGCACGGCTACGACGGCAAGTGGGTGATCCACCCCTCCCAGATCGCGCCCGTCGAGCTCGTCTTCACGCCGTCGGCCGTGGAGATCGAGCGGGCGGAGCGGATCCTCGCCTCCGCCGAAGGCGCCGCGCGCTTCGAGGGCGAGCTCGTCGACGCGGCGTCGCGCCGGCTCGCCGAGGCGCTGCTGAGGAGGGCTGGGCGCGCCGCCGGGTAGGGGTCTGCTACCTGCGCATCCGGCGGAGTGCCTTCTGGCGCTTCACCGTCGGCGCGGCGAGAACCGCGCGATACCAGACGTGGAGCAGCGCAGCCAGCGCTGCGAATGCGAGCCGGAGGATCCGCGTGATGCTTGCCACGGCTCCGGGAAGGGTACTTCTGGCGCGATGACCGGGCGCCGGCGCCACGTGGGCGACCTGCAAGGCGAGATCCAGGAGCTGTTCGCGGAGCTGTGGCAGGTACCGCGCTTCTCCGGGCTCCACGCCGGCTTCCGCCCGCAGTGCGACTGCTACCGCACGGAGAATCCGCCGACGCTGCACCTCGTCGTCGAGCTGGCCGGAGTCGACCCCGCGTCCGTGCAGATCGTCGCAGACGACCGCTCGCTCGTCGTCAGCGGTACCCGCGAGCGGCCCCAGCCGGCAGGCGCCCGGTACCACCAGGTGGAGATCGACTACGGGCCCTTCCAGCGGCGGATCGACCTGGCCGAGGACGTCGACACCGACGGCGCGACCGCGACGTACGAGGCGGGGATGCTGCGGATCGAGCTGCCGCTGGCGGCACGGCGCCGCAAGCCTCCCGAACGTGTCGCGATCGAGGTGGCGCGCAGGTGAGCGAACGCGACTTCGAGCGGAGCGTCGAGTACGTGGCGACGAGCGACGAGCTGCCGGACCAGCTGCCGGTGCTGCCGCTGAAGGAGACGGTCGTCTTCCCCGACTCGGTGACGCCGCTTGCCATCGGCCAGGAGCGATCGATCCGACTGGTCGACGATGCCGTCGGCGGCGACCGTCTGCTCGCGCTCCTCACCGTGCGCGACGCGGAGGTCGAGGTCCCCGGCTGGGACGACCTGCACGAGGTGGGGACCGCGGCGGTCGTCCACAAGATGATCCGCGTCCCCGACGGGACGCTCCGCATCCTCGTCCAGGGCGTCCGGCGGATCCGGCTCGAGGAGCGCGTGCTCGACGACCCGTACCTCGTCGCCCGCTTCGCGCAGGCGCCGGACGAGGTCGAGGAGAGCCGGGAGCTCGAGGCGCTGACGCGGACGGCCCAGACCGTGTTCGGGCGCATCATCGGGCTCGTCCCCTACCTGCCCGAGGAGCTGCAGATCGCGGCCGCCAACGTCGACGACCCCGGCGCCCTCTGCAACCTCGTCGCGTCGACGCTGCGGCTGAAGACCGAGGAGAAGCAGCACATCCTCGAGCTGGCGGACGTGGACGCGCGGCTGCGCGAGGTCACGAAGATCCTCAACCGCGAGCTCGAGGTGTTCGAGCTCGGCACGAAGATCCAGTCGCAGGTCCAGGAGGAGCTCGAGAAGGGGCAGCGGGAGTTCTTCCTCCGACAGCAACTGAAGGCGATCCAGGAAGAGCTCGGCGAGGGCGACCCGGAGCAGGCGGAGACGAACGAGCTGCGCGAGCGGCTCGCCGGGCTCGACCTGCCCGCGGAGGCGCGAAAAGCTGCCGACCGCGAGCTCGCGCGCCTCGAGCGGCTGCCGCCGGCGGCAGCCGAGTACGGGGTCATCCGCACCTACCTCGACTGGATCGCGACGCTGCCGTGGGGAGTCACGACGCCCGACGACCTCGACCTCGACCGGGCGCGGGCGATCCTCGACGAGGACCACTACGACCTCGAGAAGGTGAAGGAGCGGATCGTCGAGCACCTGGCCGTCTCGAAGCTGAAGCAGGATCCGAGCGGGCAGATTCTCTGCTTCGTCGGGCCGCCCGGCGTGGGGAAGACGTCGCTCGGCCATTCGGTCGCGCGCACGCTGGGACGGAAGTTCGCGCGCCTCTCGGTCGGCGGCGTCCGCGACGAGGCCGAGGTCCGCGGACACCGGCGCACGTACATCGGAGCCATGCCGGGCTCGATCATCCGCGCCTTCCGCGACGCCGAGTCGGTCAACCCGGTCCTGCTGATCGACGAGATCGACAAGATGGGCGCGGACGTGCGGGGCGACCCGGCGAGCGCGATGCTCGAGGTGCTCGACGCGGCCCAGAACTCGACCTTCCGCGACCACTACCTCGACCTGCCGTTCGATCTCTCGCGGACGCTCTTCATCTGCACGGCGAATACGACGGACACCATCCCGCCGGCGCTGCTCGACCGGATGGACGTGATCGCGCTCTCCGGCTACACCGAGGACGAGAAGTGCGGGATCGCGAAGCGATACCTCGTGCCGCGGCAGATCTCGGCGCACGGGCTGCGGCCGGCCAAGTTGAAGATCGGCGAGCGCGTGCTGCGCCTGCTGATCCGTGAGTACACGCGCGAGGCGGGAGTGCGTGCCCTCGAGCGCCGGGTCGGCGACCTCTGCCGCAAGGCGGCGGTGCAGGTGGCACGCGGCCGCGCCGAGCCGATCAACGTGACGCATCGGCTCGTGCGGGAGTGGCTCGGTCCGAGGCGCTTCAGCACCGAGGCGCGGCGCCGGACGGCGGACGCCGGAGTGGCAACCGGGCTCGCGTACACGCCGGTCGGCGGCGACGTCCTCTTCATCGAGGCGCAGGCGTATCCCGGCCGCGGGCGGCTGACGGTGACGGGGCAGCTTGGCGAGGTGATGCAGGAGTCGGCGCAGGCGGCGCTCTCCTGGGTGCGCTCGCACACCGACGCGCTCGGGCTCGACGAGCGCTGGTTCGCGGAACACGACGTCCATCTCCACGTGCCGGCCGGCGCGGTGCCGAAGGACGGCCCGTCGGCGGGAATCACGATGGCGACGGCGATCGCGTCGCTCGTCCGCGGCACGCCCGTCGCCGACGACGTCGCCATGACCGGCGAGATCACGTTGACAGGGCAGGTGCTGCCGATCGGGGGCGTGCGGGAGAAGGTGCTCGCGGCGCAGCGGGCCGGGCTCGGCAGGGTGATCCTGCCCCGGGAGAACGAGCACGATCTCGACGAGCTGCCGCCGGAGACGCGCGCAGCCCTCTGCTTCGTCCTCGTCGACTCGATCGACGAGGTGCTCGGCGCCGCGTTCGACGGAAACGGCAGCCGCGTCAACGGCACCCGCACGCGGGCCGCGAAGGCGAGAGAATGAGCCCGCGGTCGTTTCCATCCACCGGGCCGGGGTACGAGCCTCGAGCCCACGACGAAAGGAATCGGCGGAGATGACGAACGCGAAGGAGAAGGTCGCAGGCGCGGCCGACAACGTCAGGCCGTACGTCGATCGCGCGCTCAACGACGACGAGCTGCGCGCGCACGTCCGGAAGGCGTATGCGTCCGGGCGGACCATCTACGAGCAGCTCTCCAAGCGGCGCAGCGTCTCGAGCGCGGCGACGCGGCTCGCCACCGACCAGAAGATCCAGAACGAGCTGCGGAAGGCGATCGAGGAGCTGCGCGAGGCCGCAGAGCGCGTGCAGGGCGGGAAGCGGCGGAAGCCGGAGCCGAGCCACGGGGGGCGGAACTTCCTGCTGCTCCTGATCGGCGCCGCGCTCGGCGTCCTGTTCAACCCCGTGACCGGCCCTGCAGCGCGGCGGCTGCTCGGAGACAGGCTGCTCGGCGGCGGCAGCGGCTTCGACTACCAGTCGAACGGCAGCGGCACGGGCAACGAGTAGGCGCCCGCGCTACGCGCGCGGGCTGAGGTGCTCCTGCGCGAAGGCGCGGAAGCGCTCTCGCACCTCGTCGCCCGGGGTCAGCGGCTCCTCGTCGCCGTAGCGCGGGTCGGCGGCGATCTCGTCGGCGACCGCCCGCACTTCGCGCTCGATGGCCGCCTTGTGCCGCGGATCGCGGAGCAGCGCCTCGATCCAGCTCTCCGACCCGTCCCAGTCGGGGATGTCGTGGTCGAAGAGCAGCTGGCCGAGCAGGATCCCGGTGCGGATGTAGGCGAAGGTGCGGAACGCGAGGATGCGGTGCGGAGTCTCGATGCGCGCGGCGAGCGCGGGATCGTCGCGCACGATCCGGTCGACGATCGAGCCGATCGGCTCGTCGACCAGGGGAATCCACAGCTCGTCGAGGTCCGGCACGTCCCGGATTATTGCGGTTCTGCGGTGCTCGTATGCTTCCGCGGTGGCCGCAACCGCGGATGCGCTGCTGGAGCGGCTCGCAGCCGAGCCGCATCGCGCCGCGCTGTTCCTCGACTTCGACGGCGTCCTCGCGCCTATCGTCGAGCGGCCGCAGGATGCGGCGCCTCCGGCGGCGACGCGCGACGAGCTCGTGCGCCTCGCGGGACGATACGCGCTCGTCGCGGTGGTGAGCGGACGCGCCGGCGCCGACGTCGCGGCGCGGGTCGGCGTGGACGGGATCGTCTACGTCGGCTCGCACGGGCTCGAGCACGACCCCCAGGCGGACCGGTGGCGCCGCCGGCTCGCGGCGTTCGCGGCCGACGCGCCGTGGCCGCAGCGCGACGTCGAGCTGAAGGCGCTCGCCATCGGCTTCCACTACCGCGATCGCCCGGACGAGCGCGGGGCGGTTAGGGAGCTCGACGCGATCGCGGACACGGCGCGCGAGGAGGGCCTGGTCGCGCGGTATGGGCGCAAGGTGCTCGAGGTTCTGCCGCCGCTCGGCTCGAACAAGGGCACGGCGGTGCGCCGGCTGCTCGAGGAGCGGGGGCTGCGGCGCGCGCTCGCGGCGGGAGACGACACGACCGACATCGACTCCTTCGCCGCGCTCGACGGGCTCGAGGTCGCGGTTCGGGTCGCCGTCGCCTCCGACGAGTCGCCGCGCGTGCTCGTCGAGTCGGCGGACGCCGTCGTCGGCTCGACGGACGAGTTCCTCGCGCTGTTGCGACGGCTCTAAAGCAGGTCGAGCACCTCGGGGATTGTGGCGATCCGCTCGCCCTCCCACGGCTGGAACGAGCCGATCTGGACGGCCCGCATGCCGACTCGCTCGGCGCCGGCGAGCTCGTCATTCGCACCGTCACCGACGAACACCGCTTCCGCGGGGTCTACGCGGAGTTGCTCGAGCGCGATGCGGTAGATCCGCGGGTCCGGGCTTCCGCAGGCCGCAGGAGCACGAGAAGACCTCGGCGTCGAAGAGGCGAGCGAACGGCGTCTCGCGCCAGACTTCGACCGTGTCCTCGCTGCAGACGGTGACAAGCCCGGTGCGGACGCCGCGAGAGCGCAAGTCGCGCACCGTTTCGGTGACACCCTCACGCGGTCGACTGAGCACGTCGCGCGTGAACGCGCGCCGCTGCTCGAGAAAGTCGCGCATCGCTTCCTCTTCGATGCCGAGCGAGGCGAGGTACGGCCCCATCGGTCCCGTTTCGCGGAGCGGACGCCCTTCCTGCCACACCTCGTGGAACTCCGCCGGCTCGCGTCCACAAAGTCCGGCTACCTGGGCGCTGAACTCGCGTGACCGAGTGTCGTCGTAGTCGACGAGTGTCTCGAACAGGTCGAAGACGACGGCGCGCGTCGTCACGCCTTGTGAGCACGCACCGCGGTGCCGTACGCGCAGATCTCCGTCCAGTTCGGGCCCATCTCCGAGGTGTCGAAACGCATCGCGACGATCGCGTTGGCGCCCTTCGCCTCGGCCTCCTCGACCATCCGCTGCATCACGTCGCGACGGCTGTCGACGTTCATCGTCGTGACGATCATCGGTTGAGCACCTCCCATGCCCGACGCACGTCCGCCTCGGTCGTGCGCGCATTGCCGATCGCGAGGCGCAGGACGTAGCGGCCGTCGAGCCCACCGGCGGCCGCCGAAGGCGCGCCGCCGGGTTCTTCGCTGGGCGCCGACGGCTCCGCCGGCGGCGCTGCCAGCTTCGTGTGTGAGATGAAGATCTCACCCGAGGCGTTCGCGCGCTCGAGGAGGCGCTCGTTCTCCTCGTCGGAGCCGTTGCGCCGGAAGGCGACGAGCGAGAAGCGCTGCGGCGCGACGAGCTCCCAGTCGGGGCTCTCCTCGACCCACGACGCGAAGAGCTCGGCGAGCCGGACGTGCTCGCGCAGGATCGCGCGCAACCCTTCGGCGCCGTAGCAGCGGAGGACGGCCCAGAGCTTGAGCGAGCGGAAGCGGCGGCCGAGCGCGGGCCCGTAGTCCGCGAGCGCGAACGCGTCGTCGGCGGTGCGGAGGTACTCGGGCGTGAGCGAGAAGGCCTCCCGGAACTCGTCGGGCCGCGCCGTCCAGAGCAGCGAGCAGTCCATCGGCACGAGCAGCCACTTGTGCGGGTTGACGACGAGGCTGTCCGCGAGCTCGACGCCCTCCTGCGACCAGCGCTCCTCCTCGCAGATCCAGGACGGCCCGGCGTAGGCGGCGTCGACGTGGAGCCACGCGCCCGCCGCGTGCGCGGCCTCCGCCAGCTCGCGCACCGGGTCGACCGAGGCGAAGGACGTGGTGCCGACCGTGGCGACGACAGCCGCCGCGTCCGAGAGATCGTCGGGGACGCGCATTCGCAGCTCCTCGTCGGCCGGGATCTTGCGCAGCTCCATCCCGAGCATCCGCGCGTCCTTCTCCACGGAGGAGTGCGCATGCTCCGAGCAGACGACGACGTTGCGCCCCGTCACCTGCCGCGCCGCGACCAGCGCGGCGAGCGTCGACGTCGACGCCGTGTCCTCGATGTGGCCGTGCCAGCCGTCGGGGAGCGCCAGCAGCTGCCGCACCCAGTCGACGACGCGCAGCTCGAGCTCGGTCGACGCGGGCGACGCGCGCCAGAGGATCGCGACCTGGTTCAGCGTCGCGGCCAGCAGCTCCGCGAGGATCCCGGGCTCCGAGGCGGTGACCGCGAAGTACGCGAAGAAGCGCCGATGCTGCCAGTTCGTCAACGCGGGGACGATCAGGTCGTCGAGGTCGCGCAGGACGTCGGAGAACGGCTCGGGCTGCTCCGGCGCCGCCTCCGGCAGCCTCGCCGAGAGCTCTCCCGGCGCGACCTGCGCAAGCACCGGCAGCTCGTCCACCCGCTCGAGATAGCGGGCTGCCCACTCGAGCGCCGCCGCGCCGTCCTCGCGAAAGTCGAGGCCGCTCACCGCTTCTTGCGCAGCTTCTCGACCTGCTTCCACGTGCGCGCGTTGACGACGTCGTCCCTCGTCAGCCAGCCGCGCCGCGCCTGGGCGACCGCGAGCTCGACGTAGCGCTGCGAGCGCACCTCGTGCGCGTCGGAGGACAGGACGAGCTTCAGCCCGGCCTCCTTCGCCGCGCGCGCGTGCACGTCGCGCAGGTCGAGCCGGTCGGGCTGGCCGTTGATCTCGAGGAAGGTCCCGGTCTCGAGCGCCGCCTCGATCACCCGCTCGACGGCGACATCGCGCGGCGGCCGCTTGCCGATCCGCCGGCCGGTCAGGTGCCCGATGCAGTCGACGTGCGGGCTCTGCATCGCCTCGAGCACGCGCTCGGTCGGCCGCGAGTCGGGCGCCTGGTGGACGGAGGCGACCACCCAGTCGAGCCCCGCGAGATCCTCCTCGGCGACGTCGACCTCGCCGCTCGCGCGGATGTTCGCCTCGACGCCGGCGAGGATCCGGAGCTTCGGGAACCGCTCCCGCAGCCCCTGGATCTCCTCCAGCTGCGCGGCGAGGCGCCCCTCGCGCAGGTAGTGCGAGTGGTCGGTGACGGCGTAGTACTCGTAGCCGCGCTCCGCGGCCGCCTCCACCATCTCCGCGAGCGTGCTCCTGCCGTCCGCCGACCAATGCGAGTGCGTGTGGAGGTCGCCGCGCACGTCGCCGACGTCGACGAGCCGGGGCAGCTCGCCCCGCCGCGCCGCCGCGAGCTCGCCGGCGTTCTCCCGCAGCTCCGGCGGGATCGGCTGGTAGCCGAGGAACTCGTACACCGCGTCCTCGTCCCCGCTGCGAAACACCTCGGCGGTCTCGGCGTTCGTGATCCCGTACTCGGAGATCGAGAGGCCGCGCCGCACCGCTTCCTCGCGGATCGCGACGTTGTGCTCCTTCGACCCGGTGAAGTGCTGGAGGAGGTTGCCGAACGACTCGGGCGGGACGACGCGGAGGTCGAAGCGCAGCCCGTCGCTGGAGACGACGATCGCCTTCGTGGCGCCGTGCGCCGCGACGTCGACGACCCAGCGAAGCCGCGTGAAGTAGTCCGTGAGCTCCGCCGGATCGGTCGCGGTCGCGATCAGGTCGAGGTCGCGGAAGGTTTCCTTCCGCCGCCGCACGGATCCCGCCTCCGAGACCTCCACGGCGGACGGATGCTCGCGCAGCGTCCCCACGACGGCCCGCACCGCCGGCAGCCCCTCGCCGAGCAGCCGGCGATCGCCGGCCTCCACGTTTTGCGCCTGGAACGCGAGCGCGGCGAGGATCTTCTCCTCGCTCTTCGGGCCGAGCCCGGTCAGCGCCCGCAGCCGCTGGGCCCCGGCGGCCGCCTTGAGCTCGTCGAGCGTCTCGACGCCCAGCTCGCGCCAGATCCGCGCCGCCGTCTTCGGCCCCAGGCCCGGCAGGCGCATGAAGAGGACGACCTCCGGCGGCACGTTCGCGCGCTTCTTCGCGAGTGCCTCGATCTCCCCGTGCTCGACGATCTGGACGATCTTCTCCTCGATCGTCTTGCCGATCCCCTGCAGCTCCTTCGCCTTGCCGTCCAGCGCGAGCTGCGCGACCGACGCCGAGGTCTCGCGCATTCGCGTCGCGGCGCGGCGGTAGGCGATGATCCGAAACGACTCCGCGCCCTCGAGCTCCAGGAGGTCGGCGAGCAGGTCGAACTGCTCCGCGACGTCGGGATTCCGCGGCAGCACCCTCACTTGGCGATCATAGGCAGGCGCATGCGCCGCGCAGTCGTCTGCCTCCCGACCTACAACGAGCGCGAGAACCTCGCGCCGATGCTCGACGCGCTCGAGCCGCTCGGCGTGCGCGTGCTCGTGATCGACGACAACTCGCCGGACGGGACCGGCCAGCTCGCCGACGCTCTCGCGGCCGAGCGGGAGTGGGTCTCGGTTCTGCACCGACCTCGGAAGGAGGGGCTGGGGCCTGCGTATGTCGCCGGCTTCCGTGAGGTCCTGCGCGACGACGCCGAGTACGTGCTCGAGATGGATTGCGACTTCTCGCACGACCCGAAGGACGTGCCGCGCCTGATCGAAGCGTGCGACGGGGGCGCGGACGTCGCGCTCGGCTCGCGCTACGTCGCCGGCGGCGGCACCGCGAACTGGGGGCGCCTCCGCCGGCTGCTCTCGCGCGGCGCCTCGATCTACACGCGCGTCCTGCTGATGCCGGTCCGGGACTCGACCGGCGGCTTCAAGTGCTTCCGGCGCGAGGTGCTCGAGTCGATCGAGCTCGACCGCATCGACGCCGCCGGGTACGTCTTCCAGATCGAGACGACCTACCGCGCGATCCGCAAGGGCTTCCGGATCGTCGAGGTGCCGATTCGCTTCGCGGACAGGACGGTGGGCCAGTCGAAGATGAGCCGCGCGGTCGTCCTCGAGGCGATCTGGAAGGTGCCGCGGTTGCGGCTCCGGGCCCTGCTCGGCCGCTTGTAGATTGGCCGCCGTGCACGAGGTGACCGCCGGCGATTTCGACGACGTGGTCGTCCGCTCGGAGAGCCCCGTCGTCGTCGACTTCTGGGCGCCGTGGTGCCGGCCGTGCAAGGCGGTCCGGCCGGTGCTGGAGGCGCTCGAGGAAGAAGCCGGCACGCGGGTCGCCTTCGCCGCACTCGACATCGACCGGCACCCCGAGATCGCCGCGCGCTACGAGGTGCTCTCGATCCCGACGGTGATCCTGTTCGAAGGCGGCGAGCCGCAGGCGTCGGTCGTCGGCGCGCGTCCGCGGGAGCAGTTCGAGCGCGCGTTCGGCGCCTGGCTCAGCTGAACGCGTCCCAGCCGGACAGCGCGTACGGCTCGCCGTTGAGCGTGGCGCCTGCGCCCTCGCCTTCCTCGACCCTGCCGATCACGGGAAAGCCGAGCGGGTCCCGCGTCGTCGCGAGCAACTCGTAGTCCTCGCCGAAGCCGACGTCGTCGAGCGCCGCGCCCGGGGCGAGTGGCACGCGCTCGAGCTCGATCGCGAGCCGGACGCCCGAGCGGGCGGCGAGGTGGCCGGCGTCCCGCGCGAGCCCGTCTGAGATGTCGAGCATCGCCGTGGCTACCTGCGCCAGCCGCCTGCCCTCGGCCACCCGGTCCGGCACGGGCGGCAGTCGGCCCTCGCGGAAGGCCGCGCCCGCAGCCCCGAGCGGGCCGGTCACGACGACGACGTCGCCCGGCCCGGCGCCCGCGCGTCCGGGGACGCGCTCGGCTCGCCCGACCGCCGTCACGGAGAGGACGACCGCCGCCGAGCGGGTCGTGTCGCCGCCGCGCACCGGCACCGCCCGTTCGTTCAGCCCGTCGTAGAGCTCCACGACGTCCGCCAGACGGGTCGCCGGCGGGACGGCGAGCGAGACGATCAGCGCGAGCGGTTCGGCGCCGGAGGCGGCGAGGTCGCTGAGGTTGACTCCCGCAGCGCGGGAGCCGAGCTCCCGCCAGCCGAGGAGGTCGAAGCGGAAGTGCACA
>JAVKST010000088.1:0-11833 GCA_039583515.1 Gaiellaceae bacterium | reverse complement strand
AGCCGACGCGGGGACTCGAACCCCGGACCCCATCATTACGAGTGATGTGCTCTACCAGCTGAGCTACGTCGGCGGGAGGGCGGATTCTACCGGCGGCCCTGGCTCACGGCTCGACGGTCACGAGGGTCCCGATCGGCGTGTAGGGCCACACCTGCGCCGCGGCAGCGAGAGGCAACTCGACGCAGCCGAGGCTCTGCGGCGTCCCGTAGGAGCCACGCGTGAAGGCGTGGATCGCGTCTCCGCCGTGGAAGTAGCTGATCCACTGGATGCCTGGATCGTTGTAGTGCGATCCGTCCGGATTCGTCCCGCTCATCGTGCCGACCGGGATGTGCTCGAAGACCGGCCACGTGCCTGGCGCCGTCGGCGCCTGCGGGATTCCCGTGTTGCCCGGCGACGTGAGGATCACGCGGCCCTCGTGCCACAGGTTGAGGGACTCGGGAAGGCTCTCGTGGACGAAGACGTAGTTGTAGCCCGCGGTGTGACGGCGGCCTGCGAGCTCGTCGCGCAGGAGCGCGCGCCAGACCTGCGGACCGGCGACGCCGTCGGCGGCCAGCCCGTGCTCGTCCTCGAACGTCATCACGGCGCCGCGCGTGATCTCGTTCGCCCGCCCCGGCTGCCACAGCGCGCGCAGCGAATCGGGAACGTCGGGATAGCGCCACGCGAAGCTGCCGGCGGGCGGAGAGACGGCGGCGGCGAGCTCGCTCGCCGGCGACGGGGCGACCGGATCCGCCGCGTGCCAGCGCAGCGGCAGGTAGCCGAGGCTCGCGAGCAGCTGCTGCAGGCGGAGCTGCGACCCCGCACGCACGCCCCAGGTCAGCACGCGGCGGGTGTGGTCCCCGAGGAGTGCGGGCCGCGGCAGGGAGACCTGGAGCGTCGCGCCCAGCGGAAAGCCGAGCGCGGCCGGGCGGAAGACCAGCGTGTGCGCGTCCGCCTGCGTCCAGCGCCCCGGCGTCGCGGGGGCGAGCCGCGGCAGGCGCGGGCCGAGCACGTCCGCTACCGGCCGCGAGAACGTGAGCGTGAGCTGCGCCGTCGGCCTCAGCTCGACACCGGGCACGGGGGCGGCGACGAGCTGCGACAGCGGCTTCGTCCCGCGGACGAACCAGGAGACGCGCACAGGGGCACCGAGGAGCTCCCACGAGCGCGGTGCCGCGGCGACGAGCGTCGTGCCCGTGCTCGTCGCGCCGGCGGCTCGCGGCCCGAGCGGGACGATGCGGCTGGGCGAAGGAAGGATCCGCGCGCGGCCGTCGTTCACGCGCACCCGCGCGACGGGTGTGCCGAAGCCGACCGTCACGGGCGCGCCGGATCTCGGCGAGAGGAGCCGCGCCGACGGCTGCGCCTCCGGGGTCACGAGCGACAGCGTGCGGACGACCCGCCGCCCGACGAGCCAGCCGATCCACCCGGGCCTGCGGACGGCGACGCTCAGCCGCAGCCGCAGCCCCTGCGGAAGCGCGGCGAGCGGCCAGACCTGGCCGCCGCGGAGCGCGACCGGCACCGCCTTCCCGCCGGATTCGGAGACATGGAGGCTCTCGAGGCGGCCGGCGAAGCGCGGGAGCGACAGCTGCGCGAGGCCGCTCGAGGACGCCGCGAGGCTTCCTTTCGGCCAGGCGAGGAGCGCAGCGCCGCCCAGTCCGACGGCGACGAGCGCGGCGAGGAGCACTGTCACGAGCCAGGCGCGCATCACGACCGGATCAGTATTGCCTACGCTCAGCGGCACATGAGCGATCCCAGCGGACGGCCGATCCCGCGCGAGCTCTCGCTCGAGGAGATCGACGAGTTCCTGCACGCGCAGCGGATCGCCCGGCTCGGCTGCCACGGCGGCGGCGAGACATACGTCGTTCCGCTGATCTACGCCTACGACGGGGAGGCCGTGGTCGCGGTGACGACCGAGGGCCGGAAGGTCGACATGCTGCGCGCGAACCCGCGCGTCTGCGTCGAGGTCGACGAGTACGACCGCGACCGTCGCGGCAGCTGGCGCAGCGTGATCGCGCAGGGGGCGTACGAGGAGCTGTCCGGAGAGGCCGTCGAGGCCGCGCTCGCCCTGCTGCGCGAGCGCTTCGCCCGCGCCTCGGGCCGCGAGGCGGAGCGGCGCTCGCCGGGGCCTGGCGTCGTGGTCCTCCGCATCCGGCTCGAGCACGTTTCCGGCCGCGCCGTCGAGCGCTGAGAGGCTCTCGATCTTTCGCTGCGTAAGCAGGGAATGAGAGTTTGTTCGGAAATAGAAAAATAGCTGGGTTTGGGAATGGACTCCGGTGCAACGCCGTTCTATAACTCGAACGGTCGCGGCACCCTCGCGGGACTCCCGCGCAACCGCTGCCCGTTGGCCGCCCGACCCGGCGGCCTCCCACGAGCGAAAGGGACTTCAACTGAGCGAAACGATTCACCTGCACGACCTCTCGCCCGCCGAGCGCCTGCTCGAGGAAGGGGCCGAGCGCGGCTTCGTCGAGGAGAAGGATCTCCAGGCGTTCGCCGACGAGCACGAGCTGACCGAGGATGACCTCGCCGGCCTGCGCGGCGCGCTCGAGGAGCGCGACGTCGTCGTGCGCGACGAGGCTCCGGAGGAGACGCGCGCCCCGGTGGCGGCGCCTGCTACGGGCACGCTCGACCCACTACAGCTGTTCATGGACGCGGCGGGCCGGCACAAGCTGCTGACGGCGGCCGACGAGGTCGCCCTCGCGAAGCGCATCGAGCGCGGCGACGCAGCGGCGAAGGAGCGGATGATCAACTCCAACCTCCGCCTCGTCGTCTCGATCGCGAAGCGCTACCAGGGCCACGACGTGCCGCTCCTCGACCTGATCCAGGAGGGCGTGATCGGCCTCAACCGCGCCGCCGAGAAGTTCGACTGGCGCAAGGGCTACAAGTTCTCGACCTACGCGACGTGGTGGATCCGCCAGGCCTGCCAGCGCGCGGTCGCGAACCAGTCCAAGACGATCCGGATCCCGGTGCACGTCCAGGAGCGCCGCATCAAGCTGAACCGCGCCTCGGCGGAGCTGCAGGCCAAGCTGGGCCGCGAGGCGACGCCCGAGGAGCTGGCGCAGGCGACGCGGCTGAAGCTCGAGCACGTCGAGGAGGCGCTCGACGCGGTCGACTCGGTCTCGCTGAACCAGGGCCTCGGCTCGGAGGGCGATTCGGAGCTCGGCGACCTGTTCGCGGACGAGTCCACGGTCGATCCCGCCGAGGAGGCGGTCGAGTCGGTGCGGCGCCAGCGTGTCCAGCGCGCGGTGTCGGAGCTGCCCGAGCGGCAGCGGCGGATCATCGAGCTCCGCTTCGGCTTCGACTCCGAGCCTGCGTCGCTCGAGACCATCGGCAAGGAGCTCGGCCTGACGCGCGAGCGCGTGAGGCAGCTCGAGAGCGACGCCCTGGCGCGGCTGCAGCTTGCCCTGGGCGACGAGCTCGTCTTCGCCGCGTAGCGCGGCGACACGAAAGAGCGCGAGCGGAGGGCCGGGCCGGATCCCGGCCCTCCGTCTCTTGCGCGAGAGGCCGGCCGATCAGGCGATCGCGGCGGTGCCCGCGAGCTCGCTGCGCAGACGGATCAGGAGCGCCTCGAGCGCGAGCGGTGTCGAGACCTGAAGCTCCTCCGCCTGCCGCCAGGCCGCCCGAGCGAGCTCGCACGCTCGTTCCGCCGCCTGCATCCGCTCGAGCGTCGCGTCCTCCCTCAGCTCGGCCAGGCGGTCCGAGTGGACGGCGACGGCCTCCGCGCCCGCTGCGACGACGACGAGGTCGCGGTACCACGCTTCGAGCTCCTCGAGCAGCGCGAGCAGCTCCTCCCGCTCGGCGCCCCGCTGCGCGCGCCGCACCCGCTGCTCCGCCTCGCGCCCGCTCAGCTCGAGCGTCTCCACCCGACCCTCGGCCGCACCCTTCGCCTCGGCTCCCCGCTCTGCGATTCCCGCGAGGAGCGCCTCTGCGCCCTCGGCCGGATCGAAGGAGGGCTCTGCGTAGACCGCGCGCGCGACGCGGATCAGCTCCTCGCGCCTGCGCGCCGCGGCCGGATCGAGCAGGCGCCGGGCGCGGTCGAGCCGGCCCCCCGCCACCCGCGCGAGCGTCGTGAGCTCCTCGTCGGGGAGCTCCGGGGCGCGTTCGCGGATCGCCTCGCGCACCGCCTTCTCCGAGAGGCGGCGAAACGGGACGAGCTGGCAGCGCGATCGAATCGTCTCCGGCAGCGGCCCGAGCTCCTCCGCGACGAGGACGACCACCGCGTAGGACGGCGGCTCCTCGAGGTCCTTGAGCAGCGCGTCGGCGGCGTCCTCGTTCAGCGAGTCGGCGCCGAAGACGAGGTAGATGCGCCGGTCGGCCTCGAAGGGCCGCATGTGGAGGTCGCGGCGCAGCTCGCGGATGTCGTCGATGCGGATCTGCTCGCCGAGCGGCTCGAGCAGGTACAGGTCGGGGTGGCTGCCGCGCTCGACGCGCAGGTGGTCGCCGAGCAGCTCCGCAGCAAAGCGGCGCGCCAGCTCGCGCTTGCCGACGCCGCCGGGCCCGTGGAAGAGGTAGGCGTGTGCGGGGCCTTCCCGCAGCGCGGCCGCGAGCAGCCGCTTCGCCTCGTGCTGCTCAGGAACGGTCTCGAAGCCGCTCATGGATCTCGTCTCGGATCGCCTCGGGCGGACGGTCGGCGTCGACGGCGACGATCCGGTCCGGGAAGCGCCCGGCCAGCGACCGGTAGGCGGCATCGACCCTTGCCTGGAGCGTACCGCCCTCCCGCTCCAGGCGGTCGGCCTCCGTCCAGCGCGCCGCCGCCACCTCGGGATCGAGCAGGAGCAGGAACGTCAAGTCCGGCAGCAGCCCGCCGGTGACGCGGAGGTTGAGCTCGAGCACCTCGTCGAGGCCGAGGCCGCGGGCGAGGCCCTGGTACGCGAGCGACGAGTCGACGTAGCGGTCGCAGACGACGTCGGCTCCGCGCGCGAGCGCCGGACGGATGACCTGCTCGACATGCTGCGCACGGGCGGCCGCGAAGAGCGCGGCCTCCGCCCAGGCACCCATCTCCGGGCCGTCGAGGAGCAGCTCGCGAACGCGCTCGCCCAGCTCGGTGCCGCCGGGCTCGCGCGTCAGGACCACGTCGCGCCCCCCGGCTGCGAGCGCGTCGCGCAGCAGCTCCGCCTGCGTCGACTTCCCCGAGCCGTCGGCTCCCTCGAAGGTGACGAACACGGCACCTAACCATAGGGAAGGAGCCGCACGCCGTCCGGCGAACCGGGAACGGCCGTGGAGCACGTACAGCAACTCGTCCGCCCGTTCCCCTGGCGCGCAGCCGCGCTCGCCGCGCTCGCCGTCACCGTCGTCGAGCTCGCCGCTCTCGTCGCGCTCGAAGGCGGCCGGCTCCTCCACGCCCGCGGCACGGCGGTCACGCCGACGGTCGCGGCACGGCACGTTCGGACCCCTCCTGAAGCTGCTACCGGTCGCGTGGCGGCGGGACGGGCTCTGCGCCCGCGCTCGCACGTGTCGGTGCTCGTCCTCAACGGGAACGGAGTGGCGCACGCGGCGGGCGACGCGGCGACGCGGCTGCTCGCCCGCGGCTACCGCTCGGCGACCGCGACGAACGCCCCCAACCACGACTACGCGGCCTCGATGGTGCTCTACCGTCCGGGCTGGCGGGTCGAGGCGCGTCGGCTCGCGCACGATGCCGGCGTGCTCGTCGTCGCACCGCTCGACGGGCGCCTGCCGGCCGCCTCGGCCCGCGCGCAGCTCGTCCTCATCCTCGGCTAGCTCCGTCCGGCCCAGGATCTAGCCTCCGGTCCCCCGCTGGACGGATCGCGCGCCCGGCGGAGATGGTTCAGAGGCGGCCGAAGGCTACAGTTCGGGAGGGGAAGATGGCGAGCGTCGAGCAGGTTCAGAGCAGCGAAACGACGGCCGAGGAGGTCGTCAACCGGGTCGTGGAGGAGGGGGCGCGGCTCGGCGTCAAGCGCTTCTTCACGATTCCCGGGCGCGACCCGTTCGACGAGATCGAATGGGAGACGCGCGACGCCGTCATCCCCGGGAAGAACGGTCCCGCGTTCGAGCAGCGCTCCGTCGAGTTTCCGAAGTTCTGGTCGCAGACGGCGACGAACATCGTCGCGCAGAAGTACTTCCGCGGCCGGCTGAGCTCGCCCGAGCGCGAGTCGAGCGTGCGCCAGATGGTTGGCCGCGTCGTCGACACCGTCGTCACCTGGGGCAAGGCCGGCGGCTACTTCGCCGACGAGGACGAGGCCGAGACGTTCGCGGCGGAGCTGAAGGCGATCCTCGTCAACCAGTACGCCTCCTTCAACTCGCCGGTCTGGTTCAACGTCGGCTTCGAGGAGGCCCCGCAGTGCTCGGCGTGCTTCATCCTCTCGATCGACGACTCGATGGAGGCGATCCTCGACTGGATCCGCCGTGAGGGCGTCATCTTCCGCGGCGGCTCCGGGTCCGGCGTCAACCTGTCGAGGCTGCGCTCGTCGAAGGAGCAACTCTCGAAGGGCGGCTACGCCTCCGGCCCCGTCTCGTTCATGCGCGGCGCCGACGCGTCCGCCGGCACGATCAAGTCGGGCGGCAAGACGCGGCGTGCGGCCAAGATGGTCGTCCTCGACGTCGACCACCCCGACGTCGAGGAGTTCGTCTGGTGCAAGGCGAAGGAGGAGCGCAAGGCGCGCGTCCTCGAGCAGGCGGGCTACGACATGTCCCTCGACTCGCCGGACTGGGCGTCGATCCAGTACCAGAACGCCAACAACTCCGTCCGCGTCAGCGACGCGTTCATGGAGGCGGCGACGAAGGGCGAGGAGTTCAACCTCACCGCCCGCACCGACGGCACCGTCCTCGCCACGGTCGACGCGCGCGACCTGCTGCGCCAGATCGCGGCGGCCGCGTGGGAGTGCGCCGACCCGGGCGTCCAGTACGACACGACGATCAACTCGTGGCACACGCTCCCGAACACGGGGCGGATCAACGCGTCGAACCCCTGCTCGGAGTACATGTCGATCGACGACTCGGCCTGCAACCTCGCCTCGCTCAACCTGATGAAGTTCCGCCGCGAGGACGGCGAGCTCGACGTCGACGCGTTCGAGCACGCCGTCGACGTCGTCTTCCTCGCGCAGGAGATCCTCATCGGCTACTCGTCGTATCCGACGCCCGAGATCGGCAGGAACGCGAAGCGCTTCCGCCAGCTCGGCCTCGGCTACGCGAACCTCGGCGCGCTGCTGATGGCGCGCGGCCTTCCGTACGACTCCGACGAAGGGCGCGCCTACGCGGCGGCGATCACGGGGCTGATGACGGGCTGCGCCTACCGCAAGTCGGCGGAGATCGCTGCGCGGATGGGGCCGTTCGACGGCTATCAGGTGAACCGCGCGCCGTTCGTCGGCGTGATCGCGAAGCATCGCGCGGCCGTCGGCAACATCGAGCATGCCGACTCCGTGCCGACCGACCTGCTGGGCTCCTGCCGCAAGGCGTGGGACGACGCGCTGAACCTGGGCGAGGTGCACGGCTACCGCAACGCGCAGGCGACGGTGCTCGCTCCGACCGGGACGATCAGCTTCATGATGGACTGCGACACGACCGGCGTGGAGCCCGACTTCTCGCTCGTCAAGTCGAAGAAGCTCGTCGGCGGCGGCGAGATCACGATCGTCAACAAGACGGTGCCGATGGCACTCGAGCGGCTCGGCTACGCGCCGCGAGAGGTCGAGGAGACCGTCGCGTTCGTCGACGAGCGGAACAGCGTCGTCGGCGCCCCGTACGTGAAGACGGAGCACTACCCCGTGTTCGACTGCGCGGTCGGCGACCGGGCGATCCACTACCTCGGGCACGTGAAGATGATGGGCGCCGTCCAGCCGTTCATCTCCGGTGCGATCTCGAAGACGGTGAACATGCCCGAGGAGTCGACGATCGAGGACGTGATGAGCCTCTACGTCGACGCGTGGCAGCTCGGCGTGAAGGCGATCGCGATCTACCGCGACAACTGCAAGGTCGCGCAGCCGCTCTCGAGCTCCGGCAGCCAGACGGCGGTTGCGACGCCGCCGATCCAGGTGCACGAGCGGAAGCGGCTGCCGCTCGACCGCACCGAGATCGGCCGCAAGTTCCAGGTCGGCGACCACGAGGGCTACATCCACGTCGGCCTCTACGACGACGGCAGCCCCGGCGACATCTTCGTCGACATCGCGAAGGACGGGACGACGCTGCAGGGCTTGATGCGATCGCTCAGCATCGCCGTCTCGATGGGCCTCCAGTACGGCGTGCCGCCGGAGGTGTATGTCTCGAAGCTCTCGCACCAGCGGTTCGAGCCGCACGGGCTGACGAACGACCCGGACATCCGGACGGCGAAGTCGATCGTCGACTACATCTTCCGCTGGTTCGGCAAGCGGTTCCTCACGCCCGACCAGCAGGAGGAGGCGGGGATCCTTTCAGCCGAGGTGAAGCAGCGGCTCGCCGACCGCTACGCGGCGGAGAACGCGGAGCCGGCCGAGCCCGGCGAGGCGCCGCCGCCCGGCCAGACCGCGCTCTTCAACAGCTGGGAGGACGCGGTCGAGTGCGCCCGGTGCGGTGGCCGGATGATTCGCACCGGCAGCTGCTACACCTGCCGCGACTGCGGCACGAACACCGGCTGCTCGTAGCTCCACCCGAACTCCGAAGACGTAGGGCCGGAGGCTGTCCGGCCCTACGTCGAAGCGGCATCGGGGCGGGTGGCGTGCTGCTAGCCGGCGTCCTGCCCTGCCATGCGGGCCTGCTGCAGCGCCTGCTTCGCGTAGTTCTTGGCGCCGGTCATGTTGCCCGCGCCGCCGGCGTTCGCCGCCTTCTGCATGTACGTGCACGACTTCCGCAGATCGCGCACCGCCTGCTTCTGCGTCGAGGCGGTCGCGTGCGGTGCGAGCTGGTTGTTCACGGTCGAGTGACAATTCGCCAGCAGCGAGGCGCCAGACGAGGCGGCGGCACCGAAGTTGCCGTTCTCGAACTGCTTGACGCTGTGCTCGATGCGCGCGGAGAGCCCGTGCACGCTTGCATTGAAGCTCGACCCCCCGCTCTGCGCCGTGACGGTGGTGGACGTCTTCGTCGTCGAGACGCCGGCGACGCCGCTCGTCGTCGAGGCGGGCGTGCTGAGCGTGCCGCTCGCGCTGCTACCGCCGCCGCCGCAGCCCGCGAGCGCGACTACGGCCGCAAGGAGCGCGCCGACGCTGAGGATCGCTTTCGTCATGGTGTTTTCTCCCTCCCTCGTTGGCGTCCGTCAACGCCTCGCCCGCGACCCGGCCGTGACCGGGCCATCAATCGGACAACGATGAAAGCGGGGATTTCGTTGCTGTCCCCCAGTCGCGCTGCCAGGATGGGGCTGTGCCCGCGTGTGCCGCCTGCGGCCAGGACAACCCCGATGTCGCCCGCTTCTGCCTCGCCTGCGGAGCGCCGCTCGACGGCGGCGCTGCGCCCCGGGAGGAGCGGCGGATCATCAGCGTCGTCTTCGTCGACCTCGTCGGCTTCACCGCCCGATCGGAGCGGCTCGATCCCGAGGACGTGCGGGCAATCCTCACGCCGTACCACGACACCGTCCGCGGCGAGATCGAGTCCTTCGGCGGCCTCGTCGAGAAGTTCGTCGGCGACGCCGTGATGGCCGTCTTCGGGGCGCCGACCGCGCACGGCGACGACCCCGAGCGCGCCGTCCGCGCCGCGCTCGCGGTACGGGACGCCGTGGCCGAGCTCGACGAGGGGCAACCCGAGCTCGAGCTGAGGATCCGCGCCGCCGTCAACACGGGCGAAGCCGTCGTCGCCCTCGGCGCCCGTCCCGCGCTCGGCGAGGCGATGGTCGCCGGCGACGTCGTGAACACCGCGTCGCGGCTGCAGCAACACGCCCCGGTCGGCGAGGTCGTCGTGGGCGAGGAGACGTATCTGGCGACGCGCGGGGCGATCGGCTACGAGCCGCTGGATCCGGTGACCGCGAAGGGGAAGGCGGAGCCGGTCGCCGTCTGGCGCGCCGTCGGCGCCGCGTCCGCGAGCGGCGAGCGCAGCCTCTCCAGCACGCCGTTCGTCGGGCGTGGCCGGGAGCTCAGCCTGCTCGAAGCGACGTGGGAGCGCGTCTCGATCGAACGGCGGTCGCACCTGATCACCATGCTCGGCGGCCCCGGCGTGGGCAAGTCGCGGCTCACGGCCGAGTTCACCGAGCGGATCTCCGCCCAGGGCGGGCGCGTCGTCCGCGGGCGCTGCCTCCCCTACCGCGAGCGCAGCGCCTACGGCGCCTTCGCGGCGCAGGTGAAGGAGCTGGCCGGGATCTTCGACAGCGACGGCGTCGATCTCGCGGTGGGAAAGCTGCGCGAGTCCGTCGCCCGCCTCGTCGGCGCCGAAGAGGCCGAGACGGTCGCGGGACACATCGCGATCCTGCTCGGCCTCGACACGAAGGGCACGGCGCCCGACCGGGACAGCCTGTTCCAGTCGGTGCGCGTCTTCATCGAGGCGGTTGCGCGCGACCGGCCGACGGCGTTCGTGTTCGAGGACATCCACTGGGCCGACGGGGCGCTGCTCGCGCTGATCGAGCTGCTCGCCGCCCGGCTCCACGACCTGCCTGTTCTGCTGCTCACCCTGGCACGGCCGGAGCTGCTGGACCTCCGGCCCGGCTGGGGTGGCGGGCTTCTCGCGTACAACGCCCTCCCGCTCGAGCCGCTCAACGGCGGCGAGGCGTCCGAGCTCGCGCTCCACCTGCTCGGCGCCCACGCGAAGGCGGCCGAGGTCGCCGAGGCCGCGGAGGGCAACCCGCTCTTCATCGAGCAGCTCGCCGCGGTCCTGAGCGAGCGCGGCGAACAGGCGGAAAGCCTGCCCACGACGATCCGCGGCCTCGTCGCGGCCCGCCTCGACGCGCTTCCCGCCGACGAGCGCGAGGTGATCCTCGACGCGTCGATCTGCGGCCGCATCTTCTGGCGCGGCGCTCTCGAGCGCATCGCCCGCAAACCGGACCTCCTCGGCGACGCCCTTGCCGCTCTCGAGCGACGCGACCTCATCCGCCGCGATGCGAGGTCGATCATGGAGGGCGAGGAGCAGTGGTCGTTCAAGCACGTCCTCATCCGCGACGTCGCCTACGACCTTCAGCCGCGGGCGCGGCGCCGGCAGGGGCATCGCCATGCGGCGGAGTTCGTGGAGCAGTCGGCGGCCGAGGTCGGCGAGGCCGCGGCGGCGCTCGCCCGCCACTGGCGCGACGCAGGCGAGCTCGAGCGGGCGGCCGGCTTCTTCCTGACCGCCGCCGAGGAGGCGGAGCGCGGCTGGGCGAAGCAGCTCGCGGTGACGCTGTACAAGGAGGCGCTGGAGATGACGCCGGCGGAGGACGTCGAGCGCGTCCGCTTCCTGCGCAGGCGGCTCGCGGTGGCGCAGCAGGCGTACATCCATGTGGACGACGCCCGCCTGCTCGGACTCGGCAGCGCCGAGACTGCGAGCTGACGCTAGACGGGCGGGAAATCGGCCGGCGTCACGTCGCCGGCGATCTCGTGCAGCTCGTCGATCGTGTGCTTGCCGAGCTTCCGCGAGTGCGAGCGGACGACGTCCTCGCTCGGCGCGTCGTAGATGCAGTACGTGTGCACGAGCCCCTCGTCGTCGACGACCACGTGGCTGTGCTCCCACGTGATCTCGGGAAAGTCATCCTCGACCAGCTCGCGTGAGCGGCGGCCGATCGGCGGCATCTGCTCCTCTCCGACCTCGAAGCTGCGGACGATCAGGTAGCGCGGCATGCGCGCGATGTTAGCGGCGCGCGTCCGCCCGCAACAGGGCGCGGAGCTTGGCGCGGTAGACGTTCATGTCGGCGTGGCTCCAGTCGGCGTGCGTCTGGCGCGCCCACGGCCTGTACAGCTCGCGGTGGTACGGGCTGCTCAGGCTCTCGCTGTGGCCGATCACGTTGCGAAGCTCGATGTGGAAGCGGCCCATCAGCCACGCCGTCAAC
>JAVKST010000087.1:0-11965 GCA_039583515.1 Gaiellaceae bacterium | reverse complement strand
GTGTGGCCGCCGGCGAGGAGCGCTCCCGCCGAGCGCACCTGCTCCTCCGCTCCGTCGAAGACCGCTCGCACGACGTCCGTCGGCAGCTCCTCGGGGAAGGCGGCGATCGAGAGCGCGAGCAGCGGCGTCCCGCCCATCGCGAACACGTCGTTGAGGGCGTTCGTCGCCGCGATGCGGCCGAACAGGCGTGGGTCGTCGACGAGCGGCGGGAAGAAGTCGACCGTGAAGACGAGTGCGCGCTCGTCGTCGAGCCGGTAGACGGCCGCGTCGTCGGCGGGGTCGAGGCCGACGAGGAGCTCGTCCGCCTCGGCCGGCACGAACCCGCGGAGCAGCTCCTCGAGCCGCGCCGCCGGGTACTTCGCGGCGCACCCGCCGCCGACGCTGAGGCCCGTCAGGCCCGCGGCCTCGGTCATCTCTCGATGGGCACGTCCACGAGATTGCCCCACTCCGTCCACGAGCCGTCGTAGTTGCGGACGTCCTCGTAGCCGAGGAGCTCGTGGAGGACGAACCATGTGTGCGCGCTCCGCTCGCCGATGCGGCAGTAGGCGGTCACCTTCTTCTCCGGCGTGATCCCCTTGCCGCCGTACAGCTCGGACAGCTCCTCCGCGGACTTGAACGTGCCGTCGTCGCGCACGGCCTGCGCCCAGGGGATCGACTGCGCCGTCGGGATGTGGCCGCCGCGCGAGGCGCCCTCCTGCTCGTACCCGGGCGGCGCGAGCAGCTCGCCCGCGTACTCCTGCGGGCTGCGCACGTCGACGAGCGCGCGCCCCTGCGCGCCGAGCCACTCCAGCACCTCGTCGCGCCGCGCACGGATCGACTCGTCGCGCTCCTGCGCGTGGTACTCGACCGGCTCCGGCTGCGACGCCTCGACCGTCAGCTCGCGCCCCTCGTCGATCCACTTCTGCCGCCCGCCGTCGAGGACCCGCACGTCGCGGTGGCCGTAGATCTTGAGGTACCAGTACGCGTAGGCCGCGAACCAGTTGTTCTTGTCGCCGTAGAGAACGACGGTCGTGTCGTTGCCGATGCCGCGGCTCCCGAGCAGCCGCTCGAAGTCCTCCCTCTCGACGAGGTCGCGCTCGATCGGGTCCTGCAGGTCGTCGCGCCAGTGGAGCTTGACCGCTCCGGCGACGTGGCCCTCCTCGTAGAGGTCCGGGTTCTCGTCCACCTCGGCCACGACGACGTCGTCGTCGCCCAGATGCTCGGCGACCCAGTCCGTCGTCACGAGCACGTCGTTCGCGTATGCCATCGGCCTCCCTCGCTTCCTTTTTTGAAGTGAAGCCGAGTCTACAGCTCGCCGGGCGTGCGGATGATCTTCCACACCATGTAGAGGCCGAGCAACGCGGCAGCGCAGAAGCCCGCGATCCCGAGCCACTCGAACGTGTGCACCCGAACGAGCAGGGAGGACGAGAGCAGGAGCGCGCCGAGGATCAGAGCCGCCCCCACGCGGTTCGCGGTCGAGCGAACGTTGTGCTCGAGCTCGTCGAGACGGGTCGGAATGACGCCGACCGTGAGCGAGCCCTGCTCGAGCTCGGTGACGAGGTGGGCAAGCCGGCGAGGCAGGCGCAGGAGCGGCGCCAGCTGCGTGTACGCGTAGGGGACGAGCCGGTCCGGCTCGAGCCGCCGCTCCGCCTCGCGCACCATCACCTCGAGCGCCTCGTCCTCGATCAGCGCCACCGGGTCCAGCTGCGGGTCGAGCGTCCGCGCGATCGAGTCCGCCTGGGCGAGCGTCTTGCCGACCAGCGCGAACGACGTCGGCAAGCGGATGTCGCGCCGGATCGCCGCCCGCTGCAGGTCGGCGAGCGCGTGGCCGGCCTGGATCGACGCGAGCGGGCGCCAGTGGAAGCGCGGGAGCTTGCGGCGGACGTCCTGTACGAAGCGGGGCTGGTCGGAGTGCGTCGAGGTGACCGAGAGCGAGATCACGAGGTCGGCCACGTCGTCGGCGCGGTTCTGCGCGAGCGCGAGCAGGAGCAGGGAGAGGGTCCCGCGGGTGTCCTCGTCCAGCCGCCCGAGCAACCCGAAGTCGAGCAGGGCGAGGCGCCCGTCGTCGGTCAGGAGCACGTTCCCGCGGTGCGGGTCGGCGTGGTAGACGCCCTCGACGACGATCTGGAAGACATAGGCGCGGAAGAACTCCCGCGCGAGGCGGGATGCATCCTCCTGGGCGAGCCCGTGCGACGCCTCCACCTTGCGGCCGGAGATCCGCTCGAGCACGAGCGCCCGCTCGCTGACGTAGGGCCGGATCACCTGCGGGACGACGAGGTCCTCGAACGGCTCGACGATCCCGCGGATCACCTCCGTGTTGTGCGCCTCCTCGAGCAGGTCGAGCTCTGCACGGAGATGCACCTCGAGCTCGTCCGCGAGCTCCTCGAGCTGAACGCGCCGGGCCGCCTCGGAGCGGCCGGCGACGAGCCGGGCGGTCGAGCGCAGCAGGGCGAGGTCGAGGTCGACCTGCTCGACGATCCCGGGGCGCCGCACCTTGACGACGACGTCGTGGCCCGTCGCGAGCAGCCCCCGATGCGTTTGCGCGATCGACGCCGTCGCGAGCGGAACGGGATCGAGGCTGACGAACGCGTCGTCGCCGAAGTCTGCGCGGACGATCTCCTCGATCTCGGCGAACGGCGTCGGCGGCACGTCGTCGACCAGGTGCCCTAGCTCGTCGATGTAGACGTCCGGAAGCAGGTCCGGACGCGACGAGAGGAGCTGCCCCAGCTTGATGAACGTCGTCCCCAGCTCCTCGAGGCCCTGCCGGAAGGCACGCGCGCCCTCGCGCGTCGCCTCCCGGCGGGTCGAGAACCCGATTTCGCCGAGAACCCGGCGGAGACCGGTGCGGTGTGCGACTCGCCCGACCGTCAGCGCACGCCGAGCCCGCTCCCAACGTGCGCCCACGGCATGTTCATCCCACCGTTTGCGAGGTCGGAAACGCGGCCGCCGGGCGCACGTCGCAGCGCGGGCCTAGAAGCCGCCGCCGTCACTCATGCCATGCCACTGGACGTGGGCCAGCATGGTGGCGAAGAGTGCTGCCAGGAGCAGCAGGTAGATGAGCCGTGCCTTGGTCACGCCGTCACCTCCTTCCTCTGCTTAGAAGTGGACATCCTGCAAGGCCTCGGCCGCGGCCCGGTACAGCGCCGCCGCCCCTTCGTGGTCGCCCCGCCGGCCGGCGAGGTCCCCGCGCGCGACCCACACCGCGGCCCGGTGGCTCGCGGAGCCCAGGTCGCCGAAGCTCTGCTCGCTGGCCGCGAACGCCGCCTCGGCGTCGTCGAGGCGGCCCTGCTCGAGCAGCGCGCGCCCGAGCGTCAGCTGCGCGTTTCCGCTCTCGTCGACGTAGTCGACCCGTCCGTCGAGCAGCTGGAGCGCATGGCGTGCCTGCTGCTCGGCCTGCTCGAGGTCGCCGGTGCGGAGATGGATCTGCGCGAGCGACGAGACGGCGCGGCCCGCATCCGCGTCGCGGCCGGTCTCGAGGGCGATCGAGAACGCCTCCTTGAGCAGCTCGATCGCCTCGTCGGTGTTGCCGAGCAGGAAGTTGAGACCGCCGAGGTTGTTCGTCAGGTCGCCGACGTGCACCCGGTCCGACAGCTCCGAGTACGCGTCACGGGCGCGCTCGGCGTACGTGCGCGCGAGCACCCAGTGTCCCTCACGGTCCGCGAGGAGCGAAGCCTGGAAGAACGCCGCGCCGATCGTGCGCTGGTCGTCGACGCCGCGCGCCAGCTCGAGCGCGGCCTCGACGTCGTCGCGTGCCGCCTCGTAGTCGCGCTGTCGGCGCCAGCAGCGCGCACGCCAGGAGAAGATGTCGGCCTTGAGCGCATCGCACGGCAGGCCCGACCGCTCGGCGAGCCCGAGCGCCTCGTTGAAGAGCGCGAGCGCCGTCTGGACGCTGTTCAGCTGGTAGCGGCAGCCGGCGAGCCGGAAGAGGACGTCGGCCCGCTCCACGTCGGAGAACGACTCCGCCTCGGAGATCGCGCGCGCCTCGTTGAAGAGCTTCAGCGCCGCGCGGTGCTCTCCGGTCCGCATCTTCGCGAGGCCCGAGCCGACGAGCGCCCGAACCTGCAGCTCGGGCACCCCGGTCGCGCGAGCCGCGCCGACGAGCGGCGCGAAGGCGGCGACAGCGTCGAGATCCTCGTTCGCCTCGTACAGCGCCTCGGCGCGCGCGAGCGCGCCCTCCAGCCGGCCGCGCTCGTCCGTCGCCACGCCGTTCGCGAGGAAGCCCGCGTCGACTCCGAGCCGGTCGGCGAGCCACTCGATCGTCCCGCGGGTCGGGCGCGTCTTGCCGCGCTCGATCTGCGAGACGTACTCCTTCGAGAACCGCTCGCCCGCGAGGTCGCTCTGCGTCAACCCCGCGGCGACGCGAAGCTGGCGTAGGCGATCGCCCAGACGGAGCCTTTCCGGCGTCCGGTCCGGCGAGCGGCGGGTTGCGGCGTCCCTCGTCGTCATCGGCGTGCGCTAGTCAATCGCACGCTTCACCAAAGCGCAAGGTGTCCATTCGGGCCTCCCCCATTTAGGGCATATTCATGCGGAAAAACAGTCAACCACCGCGAACGCTAAATCACTTGACCGAGGTACTTGACAGCCTCGCAACCCGCTCGTATAGTCAGCCCACCTTGCAACCGGGCCGGACGCCAGGCCGAGGCTTGCAGGGGGCGCGCCGGGGCTCCTGGCAAGGAACGAGGGACGGATTGGCCGCAGATTCGTCTCGTTCGACCCCGCCAAGGGGGGTGCGCCTCTCGAGAAGGCCCCCTGAGCCGCAGCAGGGGGCCTTCTTGTCTTCTTCCCTCGTCCGCTTCGCTGGCGCAGACGCGCCCCGCCCGTGGCGGGACGCGCGTGCGCAAGCGCTCCGCTTTCCACTCGTGAGTGCGCCGCGCCCGCGCATGTCGGTCGCGGCGCGAAGAACGTCTCGTGCCTTACGAGGCTCTCAACCAGGCGAGGCGGGCGGCGCGGATGCCCGCGAGCTCGGCGTCGCCGAGCAGCCCGAGACGGCGGCCGACCATGCCGAGGATGCCGCCGGCGAGCATGATCCACGCCTCGGCGTCCGCGTCCCGCTCGGAGCTGATCCCGCCCTGCTCCTGGCCGCGGCGGATCAGGGCCGCCACGAAGTCGTGCACCTCGCGCATGTGCCGGCGAACGTGCCGGCGCAGCTCCGGATCCTGCGACGCCTCGCTCAGCGCCTGCACCCACAGCTCGGCAAGCTGGAGCTTGGCCGACCGTACCGAGAGGTGCCCCTTGCCGATCGCCTCGACCGCGGCGCACGCGTCGGGCGCGTCGACGAGCGCGCGCTCCCAGGCGACGCGGGTCCGCTCCCAGACATGCTCGAGCGCCGCGAGGTAGAGATCGCGTTTCGAGGCGAAGTGACGGTAGAGGATCGGCTCCGAGACGCCCGCCGCGCGTGCGATCTCGGCCGTCGTCGTGCCGCGATAGCTCCCCTCGCTGAAGAGGCGGATCGCCGTCTCGACCAGATGCCGGCGGCGCTCGGCGGCCGGCATCCGCTGCGGAGCCGCCGTGCTCACGCTGCCATCTCCGCGACGTGCGCCCGCTCCACGCTCGGGCGCGTCCGGACGGTGAGGACGGCCACGAGGGCGGCCGCGAAGCTGATCGCAGCACTGACGGCGAGCGCCACGTGCAGCCCGTTCACGTAGTCCTGCGCTCCCGCCGGCGTCCGCGCCGCGTGATGGATGTACGAGGAGACGATCGCCCCGATCAGCGCGATCCCGAGGGCCCCGCCGACCTGGCGGAAGCTGTTGAGGACGCCGGAGCCGACGCCCGCCTTGTCGATCGGGACGGCGCCCATCGCCGCCGAGGTCATCGGCGACATCGTGCTCGCCATGCCGACGCCGCCGACGAGCATCGCGGGCAGCAGCGTCCAGAAGTCCGAGTGGACGGTCACCCGCTGGTAGAGCAGCAGCGAGATGCCCAGCAGCGCCATTCCGCCTCCCATCAGCCAGCGCGAGCCGACGCCGTCCGAGGCCCGGCCGGCGACCGGCGCGACGAGGATGATCAGGATCGTCATCGGCAGGAACATCGCGCCCGCCTGCACGGAGGAGTAGCCGAGGATGTTCTGGACGTAGAGGGAGACGTAGAAGAAGACGCCGAACATCGCGAGGGAGACCATCATCGCGACGACGTTGGCGCCGGCGAAGGCGCCGATCCGGAACAGCGAGAGGTCGAGCATCGGCAGCCGCTGCCGGTGCTCGAGCAGGACGAACGCGACGAGCAGGGCCGCTGCGGCCGCGAACAGGCCGAGGATCTCGGCCGAGGCCCACCCCCGCTGGTTCCCCTCGATCAGCGCGTAGCTCAACGCGAGCAGCGCAGCGCCGGACGTCACGAGGCCGGGGAAGTCGAGCCGCTGCTCGTGCGACGTGTCCCGAGACTCGCGGATGACGAGCTGCGAGACGACGACGCCGAGCGCGCCCACCGGAACGTTGACGAAGAAGATCCAGTTCCAGTTCAGGTTCTCGGTGATCAGGCCGCCGACGAGCGGGCCGATCGCGAGCGCGAGCGCCGAGACGCCGGCCCAGATGCCGATCGCCTGGCCGCGCTGCTTCGGCGGGAACGTCGCGGTGATGATCGAGAGCGTGGCCGGGTTCATCAGCGCGGCTCCCGAGCCCTGAACGGCGCGCGCGCCGATCAGGAAACCGGCGTTCGGCGCGAGGCCGCACGCGAGCGACGACAGCGTGAAGACGACGAGGCCGACGACGAAGATGCGGCGGCGGCCGTACATGTCCGCGAGCTTCCCGCCGGTGATCATCACCGCCGCGAAGGTCAGCGCGTACGCCGTGACGATCCACTCCAGCGACGAGATCGAGATGTGCAGGTCGCGCTCGATCGACGGCAGCGCGACGTTCACGACCGTGTTGTCGAGCATGATCATGAACAGGCCGAAGGCGACCGCGGCGAGCGTCCACCACTTGCGGTTCTCCTCCGCGAAGATGCGTGCTCTCATGGTTCTCCCAGTTCCGTTTAGTTAGTGGTCACTAAGCTAGCGGACGCTAACTTCCTGCGCAAGCCGTAGACTCGGCGGGTGGCGGAGCTGCAGGGGCGGGCGTTCGTGACGGGCGGCGGGCGCGGAGTCGGCGCGAACGTCGCGCGCGAGCTCGCAGCCGCCGGCATGGAGGTGGTCGTCGCCGCACGCTCTACCGAGCAGGTAGAGGCGGTGGCGGACGAGATCGGCGGCCGGGCGCTCGAGCTCGACGTCGCGTCGCCCGAGTCGGTGCGGCGGGCGTTCGACGGGGCGGGAGCGGTCGACCTGCTCGTGGCGAACGCCGGCGTCGCGACCGACGAGGCCGCGCCGTGGGAGCTCGACCCGCAGGAGTGGTGGCGCACGTTCGAGGTGAACGTGCTCGGCGTCCATCTCTGCTGCCGCGCCGCGATCCCGGGGATGCTCGAGCGCGGCCGCGGCAGGATCGTGGTCGTCGGCAGCGGGTCGGCCTATCTCCCGGGCGCAGCCGACACCGCGTATCCGTCGTCGAAGGCCGCGGCCTGCCGCTACGGCGAGACGCTCGCGAACGCGCTTCGCGACCGGATCCCCGTGTTCGTGATCAGTCCGGGCCTCGTGAAGACGGAGATGACGTCCGACCTGCCCGAGGACGCACCGTGGACGCCGCCGGAGTGCGCGCCGCGGCTCGTTCGAGCGCTCGCCTCCGGTGAATTCGACCGGCTCGCCGGACGGTACCTCCACGCCGAGCACGACCCGCCCGAGTCGCTGCGCGGGCGGATCGACGAGATCCTCGAGCACGACTGGAACGCGATCCGGCTCCGCCGGCCGTAGCGCGGGTTCCGCGCGGGTAGGCTCGAACCGTGCGTCTCGCGCTGGCGCAGATCGATCCCGTCGTCGGCGACCTCGACGGAAACCGCGAGCTGATCCTCTCGCGGATCGGCGAGGCGCGTGACGCCGGCGCCGACCTCGTGGTCCTGCCGGAGCTCGCCGTGACCGGCTACCCGCCCGAGGACCTGCTGCTGCGGCCCGGCTTCGTCCGCGCTGCCCAGACGTCGCTGAACGCCATCGCCGCAGGGGGGAGCGGGATCGTCGCCCTCGTCGGCGTGCCGCTCTTCGACGGCGACCTCTACAACGCGTGCGCGATCTGCGCCGGCGGCGCGGTGCGCGGCGTCTACCACAAGCGCTTCCTCCCCAACTACGGCGTGTTCGACGAGGACCGCTACTTCGCGCCGGGCCGCGACCTGGTGGTCGTCGAGGTCGCGGGCGCGCGTGTCGGCGTCACGATCTGCGAGGACCTGTGGCAGCCCGGGCCGCCGGCCACGGATCTCGCGCTCGCGGGGGCGGAACTGCTCGTCAACCTGTCCGCGTCGCCGTTCCACGTCGGCCGTGAGCGAGAGCGGGAGGCGATGTTCCGCCAGCGCGCCCTCGACAACGTCTGCTTCGTCGCGTTCTGCAACACGGTCGGCGGCCAGGACGAGCTGATCTTCGACGGGCACTCGCTCGTCCTCGACGACGAGGGCGAGGTGCTGGCGCGCGCGACGGGGTTCGAGGAGTGCCTGCTCGTCGTGGACGTGGAGCCGTCGGCGGTCGTCGGCCGGCGGCTGCGCGACGTGCGGCGGCGCGCGCTCGCGCGGGAGCTGCCCGAGTTGCCGGAGGTGACGACGATCGCGCTCGACGGCGCGGAGGCACAGCCGCGGGAGCCGGCGCGGCCGCCCGTGGTCCCGTTCCCGGACGACCTCGAGCAGATGCGCCGGGCGCTCGTGCTCGGGCTGCGCGACTACGTGCGCAAGAACGGCTTCGCCGACGTGCTCGTGGGCGTCTCCGGCGGCATCGACTCGGCGGTGACGGCAGTGCTCGCGGCCGACGCGCTCGGCGCCGAGCGGGTGCACTGCGTCTCGATGCCCTCCCGCTACTCGTCCGAGGGAACGCGTCGCGACGCGCGGAAGCTTGCGGAGAATCTCGGCTGCGACTTCCGCGAGCTGCCGATCGAGCCGGTCGTCGAGGCGTTCACGGCCGTTCTCGCAGAGCCGTTCGCGGGGCACGAGCCCGACCTGGCGGAGGAGAACATCCAGGCGCGGATCCGCGGCACCCTCCTGATGGCGCTCTCGAACAAGTTCGGGTGGCTGCTCGTCGCCACCGGCAACAAGTCGGAGCTCTCCGTGGGCTACGCGACGCTCTACGGCGACATGGCGGGCGGGTTCGCCCTTCTCAAGGACGTGTTCAAGACCGACGTGTTCCGCCTTGCGCGGCACCTGAACGGGCGGGCGGGCCGCGAGCTCGTCCCGCAGTCGACGATCGACCGCGCACCGAGCGCGGAGCTGCGAGCCGGCCAACTCGACGAGGACTCACTGCCCCCCTATCCCGACCTCGACCGCGTGCTCGAGGCCTACGTCGAGGACGACCGCTCGCTCGAGGAGCTGGGCGCGGACGGCTTCGACCCCGAGGTCGTGGCGCGAGCCCTCGCCCTCGTCGACCGCGCCGAGTACAAGCGCCGGCAGGCTCCGCCGGGCGTGCGGCTCCGGCCGAAGGCGTTCGGCCGCGACCGTCGCACGCCCGTCACGAACCGCTGGCGCGGCTGAGCCGGTCGGCGAGATCGCGGAACCAGCGCAGACGCTCGTCCCAGGGAACTGCCGCGTTCGCAGGCGACGTGGAGGGAAGCACGAAGAGCCGCGTCTCGCCGAGCGTCCGCGCTTGCAGGCCGAACTCGGGGCGCTCGCCGAACGCTCCGCGGTACGCCTCCTTGCCGACGAACGCGAGCCAGCCCGGCCTCAGCTCGCGCGCGATCCGAGCCAGCCGCTCCGCCGAGCCGGCGAAGTCGGCGCGGCGCAGGTCGCCGGAGCCGGGAGTGGCGCGGTGCGCCGCGTTCGTGACGCCGATGCCCTCGTCGAGGAGCGCGAACTGCTCGTGCGGCTCGTACGGGCGCGAAGTCAGGCGGGCGGCGTCGAGCAGGCGCCAGAAGTCGTTGCGCGGGTTGGCGAAGTGCGCGCGCGCCGCGGCCGAGACTCGCCCGGGGTTGATCCCGACGAACACGACGCGCAGCCCGGGCGCGAGCACGTCCGGGACGGCGCTCGGCTCTGTCTCCATGCGGAGAGGCTAGGCGGCTTCGGCGTCCGGCTCGGGCTCGCGCGCGTCGAGCCGCGCCTCGAGGCCGCGGCGGAGATCCTCGCCGGTGACCCGCAGCTCGTAGCGCGGCGGGCGCGGCTCGAGCTTCACGAGCGTGACGGTCGCGTCCCAGCTGCCGTAGCATCGGACGTAGCACTCCGCCTCGGACAGCGCTCGCAGCCGTCGCACCGCCGCAGCGTAGGCGCAGCCCCGGACGGAGACGGCTTCGCTAGCCCTGCTCGAGCGGCGCCATCGTCAGCCCTTGCTCGCGCAGCCGCTCCCAGTACAGCTCCGCCTGCTCCCGCAGGCCCGACCACACCGTCGCCTGGCCGCGCGTATGGATCTCGTCGGCGAGCTCCATGCCGCGCTCGTAGCCGATCCCGGGGACGATGCTCGAGAGCGCCAGCGCGACGCCGTGGAACGTGTTGTGGTCGTCGTTGAGGACGATCACGAGCCACGGCCGTCCGAGCCCGGCGCCGTCTCCGCGCGAGAGCCGCTCCCGCGGCGGCGTGACGGTCGTGCTCATCGGCCGATCGTAGTCCGCTAGCGTCAGGGCGATGGCCGCCGCCGCGCTCGACGTCGCCGCAGCCCGCGCCCGCTTCCCCGCACTGCGCAGCGGCGTCGCCTACCTCGACGGCCCCGGCGGGACGCAGTGCCCCGAGGCGGTCATCGACGCGATCGGTGCGTACCTGCGCGACGCGAACGCGAATGTCGGGGGCGCCTTCGCCGCCAGCCGCCGCAGCGACGAGCTCGTCGACCACGCGCACGCGACGGCGGCGCGCTTCCTCGGCTGCCGCGCAGCGGAGACGGCCTTCGGCCAGAACATGACGACGCTCAACTTCGCACTCACGCGCGCCCTGGGCCGCGCGTTGCGGGCAGGCGACGAGATCCTCGTCACGCGCCTCGACCACGACGGGAACGTGGCGCCGTGGCTCGAGCTCGCGCACGACCTCGACCTCCACGTCGGCGTCGTCGACATCCGCGACGACACGGCGCTCGACCTCGACGACCTCGAGCGCAAGCTCGGGCCGAGGACGCGGGTCGTCGCGTTCCCGCTGGCCTCGAACGCCTTCGGCACGACGACCGACGCGGCCCGGATCGTCGAGCTGGCGCATTCCGCGGGCGCGCTCGCCTGGGCGGACGCCGTCCACTACGCGCCCCACGGGCCGATCGACGTCGCCGAACTCGACGTCGACGTCCTCCTGTGCTCGCCGTACAAGTTCTTCGGGCCCCACCTCGGGCTCGCGTACGGGCGCGAGCAGCTGCTGCGCTCCTGGCGGCCGTACAAGGTGCGGCCGGCGGTGGACGAGCCGACGGGACACCGCTACGAGACGGGCACGCTCGCCCATGAGCTCCTCGCGGGATTCGTCGCGGCGGCGGACTATCTCGACGAGCTCGGCTGGGACGCGATCCGCGCGCACGAGCGCGCACTCGGCGAGCGCTTCCTCGAGGGGCTGCCCGGCCGCTGCACGCTCTACGGGCTGCCGACGATGGCGGGGCGGGTGCCGACCTTCTGCTTTCGTGTCGACGCCCTCGCGCCCCGGCAGGTGGCAGAGCGGCTCGCGGAGCGAGAGATCGCGGTGTGGGACGGCGACTACTACGCCGTCGAGGGAATGACGCGCCTCGGGCTCGAGCCGGAAGGCGCGGTGCGCGCCGGCTTCGTCCACTACAACACGCCGGACGAGGTCGACCGGCTGCTCGACGCGCTCGGCCGGCTCTGACCGCACGCGCCGTAGCGGCACCGGCGCACGATCGAGTCGTCGACCCTCGCGCGCACGGTGCCGTCGGTTCAGGGAAAGCCGGACGCACGATCGAGCTCCCGCCCTCGCACGCACCGCTGGCGCCTTCCTCACCGCTGAACCTCGCGGCGCTCGAAATGGATACGGGTCAGGCGGCGTTGTCGGCCTTGGCCGCGCGCGCGGCGGCCGCCCACCGCGCGTC
>JAVKST010000086.1:0-12233 GCA_039583515.1 Gaiellaceae bacterium | reverse complement strand
GGCGGCGTTGTCGGCCTTGGCCGCGCGCGCGGCGGCCGCCCACCGCGCGTCGTGGCGGCGGATGCGGTCGGGCTCGCGGCCGCGCGCGTCGGCGAGCGCGACCGCCAGCCGCTGGAAGACGACGACGTCGACGACCGGATGGCGGGTCGGCAGCAGGTCGACGTCACAGCCGAGCTCCCGCAGCGCCGCCGCGGCCGCCGCCGCCCGCTCGGCGGCGGGCCCCTCGCCCTCGAGCACGAAGGCTCGCACCGACTCGTCGACGGCGGCGAGATAGCCGTGCAGGAGCTGCTCCGTCTCGTACGCCTCGGCCGCGACCCACGCACCCTCCCGCAGCTTCAGCACCGCCTCGTGCGCCGTCGGCAGGTCGCGGCCGGCGCCGGCGACGACGAACCGCTCCTGCTCCCCCACCGCCGGCAACGGCGCCTCGAGCGCCTCCGCGACGGCGTCGGGCAGCCAGCCGATGTCCTCGCCGCGCAGCGCCGCGAGCGCGGCGACGGCGCACGTGTAGCTGACCGTGTGGCACCAGCTCTCCTCGATCTCCGGCGTGCAGACGACGACCTCGTCGCAGAGCTCCGCGATCGGGCCCTCCGCCTTCCCCGTGACGAGCCACTTCGGCCCGCGCCACACCTGCGCCGCAGCGAGCGTCAGGGGAGTCTCTCCCTCGTGGGAGACGAGGACGAGCAGGTCGGCGTCTCGCCCGGGCCGCAGGACGAGCTCGAGCGGCTGTACCGCCTCGCCGGCCGTCATCGCCGCGTGGAACGACGTGCCGCAGCCGGTGAAGAGCAGCCGGGCCCCGTCGGGAAACCGGCGGTCGGCAGGCACCTGCCCCAGCCACGCGGGCTGCGAGGCGATCGCGCGCTTCGTCTGCTCTCCGGCCATGGCGCCGTCTATACCATCGCCGGCGTGGAGGGGGATGCGTTCGTGCACGAGGAGAACGTGCGCTTCAGCGACATCGACGGCTTCGGCCACGTCAACAACGCCGTCTTCTCGACGTATCTCGAGCAGGCGCGTCTCGCGTGGTTCGGCCGGTACGCGCTCGACGAGCCGATGCCGCTTCGCGACGTCATCCTCGCGCGCACGGAGATCGACTTCCGCTCGCCGCTCGTCTTCGGCGAGACGGTCGCGATCGCCGTCCGGCCCTCCCGGGTCGGCACGAAGAGCTTCGAGCTCGAGTACGAGCTCCGCGCGGGCGACCGGCTCGTGGCCGAGGCGAAGAGCGTCCTCGTCGGCTACGACTACGACGTGGCGCAGAGCGTCGAGGTGCCCGAACGCTGGCGCCGGAGGCTACGGTCGTGAGCGTCTTCCGCCGCGACACGCTCGACAACGGGCTCCGGATCCTCACGGCCGACCAGCCGCAGGCGCAGTCGGTCGCGGTGATGCTGATGCTCGCGGCGGGCTCCCGTTACGAGACGGCCGAGACGAACGGCATCGCCCACTTCGCCGAGCACATGTTCTTCAAGGGGACCGAGCGGCGGCCGAGCGCGCGCCAGATCGCCGGCGAGATCGACGCCATCGGCGGCGAGTTCAACGCCTTCACCAGCAAGGAGTACACGGCCTACTACGTCAAGTGCGCCGCCGAGCACCGCGACGTCGCGCTCGACGTGCTCGTCGACATGCTCCTCCACTCCCGCTTCGCCGAGGAGGAGATCGAGCGCGAGAAGGGCGTCATCGTCGAGGAGATGAACATGTACTTCGACACGCCGCGCGACCTCATCGGAGGCGTGTACGAAGAGCTCCTGTTCGGCGACCAGCCCCTCGGCTGGGAGATCATCGGCCGCAAGGAGACCGTCCGCGGCGCGACGCGCGAGATCTTCCGCGGCTATATCGACCGCTGGTACAGGCCGGCGCGGATCGTGCTCGGGATCGCCGGCCGCGTCGGGGACGACCTGATCGCGCGCGCCGACGAGCTGCTCGGCGACCTGCCGGCCGCGGAGACCGGTGAGCCGGATCCCGTGCAGCCGTACGCGAACGGCCGCGTCAGCGTCTTCACGAAGCAGTCCGACCAGGCGCACGTCTGCCTCGGCGTCCACAGCTACCCGCTCGACCACCCCGACCGCTACGCGCTCCAGCTGCTCGCCACGGTGCTCGGCGGCGGCATGTCGTCGCGCCTGTTCAGCGAGGTCCGCGAGCGGCGCGGCCTCGCGTACTACGTCCACGGCCTCAACCACAGCTACACCGACGCGGGGACGCTCTACGCGCAGGCGGGCGTAGACATCGGGCGCATCGACGAGGCCGTCGCGACGATCGCCGGCCAGCTGCGCCAGATCGCCGCCGAGCCGGTGCCAGCCGACGAGCTCGAGAAGGCGCGCAACTTCGCGCGCGGCCGTTTCGTCCTCCAGCTCGAGAGCCCGCAGGGGCTCGTCATGTTCGGGCTGCGGAGGGAGGTGCTCGAGCGGCGCCTCCCGGATCCGCAGGAGGTGCTCGACGGGATCGGCGCCGTCGCCGCGGAGGACGTGAGCCGCGTCGCGCAGGACCTGGTCGCGGGCGAGCGGCTCCGCCTCGCGGTCATCGGGCCGTTCGACGACGCCGCGCGCTTCGAGCCGCTCCTCGACGCCTAGCGCCGGGCGCGAGGACGCTCGCGCAGCCCAGAGTCAGGCGCGCGGGACTTTTCAGGTGAGGTGGTGCGTACTGTGGTTTGGATGCGAAAGCCAGTCCTCTTTGTCGCCTCAGCAGTGGTTGCTGCGCTCGCGGCGACGGGAGGCTGGGCTGGAGGTGATTCGCACCGGAAGACGCACCAGCCTGCCAGCACCACGACTAGTGGCGTGAAGCTAGTCCCGATCCCCCGGCTAAAGGGGATGTGCCTTCAAGCTGCCAGTCAGGTCCGCTTCCCCATCGCGTGCCCCGCTGCACTCCCGCGCGGCTCGCGCCCATTCTGGGCGACCGGGTTCAGTCGCGGCGAGTGTGACCCGGGATCGTGCGGGCCAGTGAGGCTGCCGCGCTGGACGTGGGTCGGCACCTACTTCCCGATTGACCGCGGACTCGCTCACGTCGTGGTGGCGAGCGTCCCCCAAGAGATCGACCCGCAGCGCTTCGTGTACCTCATCGGGACAATCAGGCCCCACCGAAGCCAACGTGTATTGGTTGCGGCTGAGACGACGGTCAGAGGACACCCTGCGAAATACGTCCACCCGTCTCTCAACCCTCGATTGGACCCGCCTCCGCGGGTCGGCGGCGTCGTCTTCATGGGCCAAACCGTTCTCATCTGGACCGAACACGGCCGCACCTACGCGGTTGGGGTAGGCGGACATCGAATCAGCGCGCGGGCTATCGAGGCAGCGATTGCCCGCAAGCTCAACTTCGTGACGGCACGAAGCAGCTGAAGCCCGAACACCTCTCGTGGATGTCGCACCGCAAGCGGGTGCCACCGTCCAGGGAGGGTTCAGGGGTCGGTACCGGAAATCTGGCCCATGCCAGCGGCTTCGTCCCAGAAGCCCTACGGGCCGGTCACAGTCGTAAGCGTCTTACCGTTCTTCGTGTAGACCAGCGTGGCCGGGTGGGTCATGCCTCCGCCTGACTTGCTCCCCGCAACCCAGGCCAGCGAACAGGCCTCCGGCGAACAGAGCCACCGTTAGGAGAAACGCTCCCGCCGATCGAGGGTCAGCCATCGCTCGACGCACGATGGGAGCTTACGCGCGGCCTCACCGGTCATTCGGGAACGCTCGCACAGGCGAGTGCCTCGCAACGGCCTATCCATGTTGCCGCGAAAATCCCACTGCACCCATGTGTGGAGGCCGATGACCGGCCGCTGACCGGCATCCGCGCAGTTTGCTCATTCGCGAACGCCGAGCAGACCCTCTGCCCGGCGCATCCACGTGGCGAACGGCGGCGTCTGCCTTGCAGGTCGGCGGTCCAGTTGGCACCTGCCCCGGATCCCGCCCGTTGGAGTGCCTTCGACCTCCGCCGCTATCCGCAGGACTCCGTTTCTAGCATCCGGGTCTGACGGATAGAACCCTCGCTCAGATCGAAATCGCCGCTAATTGCGACTCGAGCTGGCACGAAAGAGGGGAGCCGCTCCCCGCGCGCGGCTCCCCTCTCCCTACCGCGATGCGAGGCCTACGACTCCGCTTCCTGCGTCTTCTCCTCCGCCGCCCGGTTCGCGATCTCGTTGACGACGGTCGGGTCTGCGAGGGTGGTCGTGTCGCCGAGCTCCCGCTTGTTCGCGACGTCCCGCAGCAGGCGGCGCATGATCTTGCCGCTGCGGGTCTTCGGCAGCTCGGGCGTGAAGACGATGTTCGCAGGCTTCGCGATCGGCCCGATCTTCTGCGCGACGTGGTTGCGCAGCTCCTCGAGCTTCTCCACGGACCCTTCGGCACCGCCCTTCAGCGTGACGTAGGCGACGATCGCCTCGCCCGTCACCGAGTCGGCCCGCGAGCAGACCGCGGCCTCGGCCACCTCCTGGTGGTCGACGAGCGCCGACTCGACCTCGATCGTCGAGATCCGGTGCCCGGAGACGTTCATCACGTCGTCGATCCGGCCGAGCAGCCAGTAGTCGCCGTCCTGGTCGATCCGGGCCCCGTCTCCGGCGAGGTAGACGTCCTCGTACTTCGACCAGTACGTGTCCTTGTAGCGCTGCTCGTCGCCGAAGATGCCGCGGAGCATCGACGGCCACGGCTTCTTGAGGACGAGGTAGCCGCCCCCGCCGGGCCCGACCTCGTTGCCCTGCTCGTCGTAGACGGCGGCCTCGACTCCCGGGAACGGCTTGGTGCCCGAGCCTGGCTTCAGCGTCGTGACCCCCGGCAGCGGGGTGATCAGGATCATCCCCGTCTCGGTCTGCCACCACGTGTCGACGATCGGCGTGCGATCGCTACCGATGTGCTCCCGATACCAGATCCACGCCTCCGGGTTGATCGGCTCGCCAACGGAGCCGAGCAGGCGCAGCGACGACAGGTCGTGCTTCTGCGCGTACTCGGGGCCCCACTTCATGTGCGAGCGGATCGCGGTCGGCGCGGTGTAGAGGATCGTCACGTTGTACTTCTCGATGATCGACCACCAGCGGTCCTTGTCGGGAAAGTCCGGCGTGCCCTCGTAGAGGACCGACGTCGCCCCGTTGGCCAACGGGCCGTAGACGATGTAGCTGTGGCCCGTGATCCAGCCGATGTCGGCCGCGCACCAGTAGACGTCCTCGTCCCGCTTCAGGTCGAAGATGTAGTGGTGCGTCGCCGAAGTCCCGACGAGGTAGCCGGCGGTCGTGTGGATGATCCCCTTGGGCGTCGCGGTCGTGCCGCTCGTGTACATCAGGAACAGCAGGTCCTCGCTGTCCATCGGCTCGCACGGGCACGAGTCGGCCTCGTCGGAGCAGCCCTCCTCGAGCTCGTGCCACCAGTGGTCGCGCCCTTCCTGCATCGAGACCTCGCCGCCGGTTCGGCGGAGGACGACGCAGCTCTTCACGCCCGGCGCCGCGGCCATCGCCTCGTCGGCGACGGCCTTGAGCGGGACGGTCGAGCCGCGCCGCCACGCCTCGTCCTGGGTGATGAGCACCTCGCAGCGCATGTCGTTCATGCGCCCGCTCAGCGAGTCGGCGGAGAAGCCGCCGAAGACGACGGTGTGCGGAGCGCCGAGCCGCGTGCACGCGAGCATCGCCACCGGTAGCTCCGGGACCATGCCCATGTAGATCGCGACCGGCGTCCCCTTCTGCACGCCGAGCTTCTCGAGGGCGTTCGCGAAGCGGACGACGTCCCGCTGGAGATCGGCATACGTGATCGTCCGCGTCTCGCCCTCGGGCTCGCCCTCCCAGTGGAAGGCGACCTTGTCGCCCGCGCCGGCCTCGACGTGCCGGTCGACGCAGTTGAAGCAGACGTTCAGCTTGCCGCCGAGATACCACTTCGCGTACGGGGGCTCCCACTGGTAGAGCTCGCCGAACGGCTCGAACCAGGTGAGCCGCTCCCGTCCCTCACGCTCCCAGAACTCCTCGAAGGGAACGTCGTAGATGTCGGGCTGTGCGTTCGCCCGGGCCGCGAAGTCCCCGGGTGGCGGATAGCGCCGCTCCTCGAGGAGCATCGTGTCGATCGTGTGCTGCGTGCTCTGCGTCGCCACGCGCTACCCGGCCTCTCTGCGGGGCATGGGGGAGCCGAGCCGCGAGAAGAACGGCAGCCGCCCCCACAGAGGCGGCCCGACCGGCAGGACGATGCCGGGGCTCATGCCGTTGAGGACGCCGGCCGCCGACGTGTACCAGGCGAGACCGGCCGTGACGACGCCGAGCCAGCCGCCGACGTGGAGGATGTACGCGCTACCGCCCGAGGAGAGCTTCCAGAAGCCGATGGCGAGCGCGATCTCGGTCGCCTCGAGTGCGACGAACACGCTCAGGACGGCCACGTTCACCCGGAGGCTGCCGATCATCATGTAGAAGTTGAAGATCGCGAACGACAGCAGGAACCACGCGAGCGCATTCGTCAGGTTGGCGCCCGCGAGGGCCGCTGCGAAGGACTTCGACACGTCGGCCAGCACGATGAAGATGCCGAGCCCCATCCAGAAGCCGCCGTACGTCGAGAAGGCCGTCGCACCGAACACGTTGCGGTTGCGGAATTCCCACATGCCCGCGGTGAGCTGCGCGAGCCCGCCGTAGAAGAACGCCGGGCCGACCCAGATCGCGTCGGGGATGAAGCTCGCGTTGTGGCCGCTCAGCAGGAACGTCGTCAGTGCGAAGCCCGCGAGGCCGAGCGGCGCGGGATCGGCCGCAGGAACGCTCTCGATGAGCGTGACCGGCCGGTCCTGGGCGATTGCAGCCATCGATACCGCCTCCTATCTCGGATGACTCCGGGGACCATTCCTGATCCGGGCGCCTCACGTCAAGCCGACCGATCGACCGGGCGCTACGGCGCGAGGTCGTACGGGTAGCTCGTGAGGACCTCGGCGCCGCTCTCGGTCACGAGGACGATGTCCTCGAGCCGCACGCCGCCGTAGCCGGAGCGGTAGCAGCCGGGCTCGAGCGTGATCACGTCGCCCGCGACGAGCGACTTCTTCGAGGTGAGGCCGAGGCCGGGCTCCTCGTGCACCTCGAGGCCGACGCCGTGACCCAGGCCGTGGAAGAAGCCGTCCAGCAGCGGCTCGCCGCGTCTCTTCGTCCGCTGCGTCGGCTCCCCGGCCGCCTCGAACACGCCGCAGCTCTCGTCGTAGATCTCGAGCGTCGACCCTCCGGCTCGGACGGCCGCGAGCGAGCGGTCGAGCGCCTCCTTGCACAGCCGGTGCCACTCCGCCACATCGTCCGGCACGTCGCCGACGACGAACGTCCGCGTCATGTCCGTGTAGACGGCCGAGGCGTTGTCACGAGGCCAGATGTCGACCACGACGGGTACGCTCGGGCGGATCGGGCCCGAACCCATGTCGTGCCCGGCGGCGCCCTGCGCGCCCGGGGCGACGATGTAGTCCTCCGCCGTCGCGCCGTGCGCGGCGAACACGGCGTTCAGCGCCGCCTTGACGCGCGCGACGGTGAGCGGCTCGCCCTCGAGGATGAGCCCACCGTCGCGTCGATCGGCGGTCCGCAGCAGCTCGCGGCACGCGTCCATCGCCGCCTCGGCCGCGCGCTGGGCGCGGCGAAGCCCGGCCAGCTGCGCCCCGGTCTTCGCGCGCCGGCGGTCATCGAAGAGATCCTGGTCCGGCTCGAGCTCCACGCCCTCGGCGCGGAGCCGGTCGGCGAGCCAGATCGGGAAGCTCTCCGGCACCGAGGCCCGCTCGATAGCGAGGAGCTCCACCGCCCGGAGCACGACCTGCGCCGCGACCTCGCGCCGCTCCAGGCCGGCCGCGATCAGGTCGTCCGCGCCGAGCTCGTCGTAGAGGTGCACGTCGAAGAGGCCCAGCTCCCGGAGCCGCGCGGCCTCCATCGAGTTCGCGAAGACGTGCCGCGTCCCGTCGCGCTCGGCGTAGAGGAACGGGTCGGGCACGGTCAGGGGCACCGCGTGCCGCATGTCGGCCGAGCGGATCGAGTCGGCGTAGATCAGCACGTCGGGCATAGGGGGGCCCGATGCTACAGCTACCCCGCTGCCGGGGCGGCCGCCGCCTGCTTGTCCGCGTGGTGGATGTAGAGGCTCGTCCGGTCGCGCGTCGTGATGTCGCGGTGGTCGGGGAGCGGCAGCTCGTAGTGGACCGGACGGGCGTGGTCGGCCAGCTGGCGCTCCGCGTTGTAGACCCGGTTGAACTTCCAGAGCATCCGCGCGAAGTTCGTCTGCCCCTGCGCGAGCAGCTTGACGAGGATCCACGACGCCTGGCCGGCCACGGCGAGCCCGAGGTGCTTGCGGTTGATCACCGACTGCGTCCGCACGAGCTCCTCGTAGAACTGCGCGAGCGGCAGGCGCGTCGGCAGGACCGCGTGCTGGATGTCGAACAGCCGGTAGTCGCGCGTCGTGAGCTTGCGCGACTCGGTGTGCCAGATCTCCGTTCCCGGATACGGCGTCTTCACCGTCAGGTGGACGATCTCCGGCACCGAGAGCGCGAACTCGCGGACGAGCGCGAACTGCCGCTCGTCCCAGTCGGGGTCGACGATGAGGTTGATCGCGACGAAGAGGCCGATCTTCCGCGCCGCCTCGAGCGCGCGCATGTTGTCGTCCGGGGTGACGCGCTTGCGGAACAGCGTCAGCCCCGCCTCGTCGAGCGCCTCGATGCCGAGGAACATGTACTGCAGGCCGAGCCGGCGCCAGCGCTCGAAGACGTCCGTGTTGCGGAGGAGGACGTCGGCGCGTGTCTCGAGGTAGTACTGCTTGCGGATCCGCCGCCGCTCGACCTCGGCGGCGATCTCCTCCCCGTGCTCGGGGCGGATGAAGGCGACGTCGTCGACGATGAAGACGTTCGGCTCGCGGATCGACTCGAGCTCCGCCGCGGCGGCGGCCGGCGAAGCGCGGCGGTACGAACGGCCGTAGAACGTCCACGCCGAGCAGAAGGAGCAGTCCCACGGGCAGCCGCGCGTGAACTCGATCGAGGCACAGGGATCGAGCTCCGCGATGAAGTACCTGCGCCGCCGCCGCATCAGGTCGCGTGCGGGCGGCACCTCGTCGATCGAGCCGAGCTTGAGCGGCGCCGGGCCGTGCCCGTCGCGCGTGATGACGCCGGGCAGGTCGTGCACGGCTCCGTCGCGCACCGCGTCGAGGAGCAGGGGCGTGATCACCTCGCCCTCGCCGCGCACGACGGCATCGAGGCCGCCCGCCGACTGCTCGAGCACGTGCTCGCCGATGAACGAGACGCTGTGGCCGCCGGCGAAGACGAAGCAGCCGGACAGCCGGCGCTTGGCCAGCTTGGCGAGGTCGAGCGCCTCCGGCACGTTCGCGAGGTAGTTGAGGCCGAAGGCGATCGCGTCCGGGCGAAACTCGCGCAGCTCCCGCTCGAAGTCCTCGCGGCGGAAGATCTGGAGGTCGAGCACGCGAACGTCGTGCCCTGCGAGCCTCGCGGCGGCCGCGACGCGCTCCACGCCGAGCGGCTCGAGGCGCAGGAACAGCTCCGAGTACATGAGCGGGCTCGGGTGGACGAACAGCACCCGCAGCGGCTCCGCCTTCGCGCTTCTCATGCGTCCATCTGACCCCGGCGCGAGGGCGAGTAAACAATCGCCCTAGGATCGGCGCAGCGGCCACCAGGAGGCGTCGCCGAAGAGCGCGATCAGCGACGGGATCAGCAGCGAGCGAACGACGAACGTGTCGAGCAGCACGCCGAAGCCGATCGCGAACGCGAGCTCGCGGAACGACCGCAGCGGCACGATCGCCAGCGTCGCGAAGGACAACGCGAGCGCGACCCCCGCGACGGAGATGGCGCGGCTCGCGCGCGGCGCGGCTTCGCGGATCGCCCTCGTCGGCGACTCCCCCTCCGACTGCTGCCAGATCCGGCCCACGATGAAGAGGTTGTAGTCGGAGCCGAACGCGACGAGCAGCACGCCGGCCGCGAGCGGCACGAAGTACGTCAGCCCCTCGTAGCCGAGAAGCCCCTGGAACACGTACGTCGTGACGCCGAAGGTCGCCGCGAGCGCGAGCGCGCTCGAGACGATCAGGTAGAGCGGCGCGAGCAGCGCCCGCAGGAAGATGGCGAGCAGGACGAAGTCGACGGCGAAGATCGTCCAGGCGACCGTCGCAAGGTCGCTGAAGATCTTCGACTGCGTGTCCCGCGCGATCGGCGTGTCGCCCGCATAGGCGAGACGCGTCCGCGCGGGCAGCCCCGCACGGCGCAGCAGCGCCGGCATCCGCGCCTGGAGCCGCTGCAGGTCGTCCACCGCGTTCGCCGAGAACGGCGAGTGGTCGAACACGACGAGGTAACGAGCGCCCTTCCCGGACGTCGCGTGGAAGACGTCGTACTTCGGCGGCAGGCCGGGGACGCCGGCGCCGACGACCGCCGCCACGCCGGGCACCTGCCGCAGCTCGCGGCCGAGCAGCGCCAGCCGGCCCTGGTGCGCCGCGACGCCGTTGCCGAGGAGCATGACGTCGGTCGGCGCGACGACGCCGGGGGCGAACCCGCGGGACGCGTCGGCGAGCGCCGTGTGCGGCGGCGAGCTGCTCGGCAGGCCGCGGATCGGCGTCAGGCCGACTCGTGCGAAGACGATCCCGCTCCCGAGCCCGCAGAGGCCGACGACGACCACGGCCGTGACGACGGCCGCACGGCGACGGTTCGCGACGAGCGCGGCGATCCGGTGGCGCAGCCCGCTGTTGCCGAGCTTCTCTCGCACGACGCCCCGCCCGGTCTGGTCCGGCTTGACGCCCGGCCAGAACATGTAGCGCCCGAGCACGCCCATCGCCGACGGGACGAACGTCAGCGCCACGAGGAGCGTGATCACGATCACGATCGCCATGCCAGGCCCCAGCGCGGAGATGAAGCCGATGCTCGCGACGCGGAGGGTCGCCAGGCTGAGGGTCACGAGCAGGCCCGCCGTGAAGATGATCGGCAGGAACTGGATCGTCGCGTCGCGTGCAGCATCACGGCGCGGCTCGCCCGCGATCAGCCGGTCGCGCATCCCCGACAGGAAGAACACCGAGTAGTCGGTGATCACGCCCACGAGGAGGACGACGACGATCGGCTCCACCTCCTGGTGCAGGTTGATGTGGAGGTGCGTCGCCACCCACGTGACGACGCGAGACGAGACGAAGTAGATGAGGATCGCGGAGAAGACGGTGAAGAACGGGGCGAGCACCGACTGGAGGTAGAGCCCGACGACGACGGCGATGACGGCGAGGCTCGCGTACTCCACCCACCTGAGGGAGCCGCTGATCGCGCCCGCCTCGGCGAGCGTGCCGACGTAGAGCCCGGTCGCGCGGGCCTTCGCCCCGGGAACGCTCACGAGCCGCGCGTATCGCCGCGCGAGGTCGCGCTGCCTGGTGGTCGAGAGCTTCCCCGGGAACGCGAGATACGTGACGGCCGCGGTCGAGCTCTCGCGCGCGGCCGGGAACAGCTTCACGGTGTTGACGAGCGGCACGGCGAGCGAGTGCCTCGGGAAGCCCGAGAGGCGACCCTGGTCGAGGAGCACCGCCTCCCGCACGATCCGCACCTGGCGAGCGGGGCCGAGGTGGGACGGGTCGCGCTCCACGACCGCGATCTGCGGCACGAGGTGGGAGCCGAAGACGCGCGTCTCGACGTCCAGCGCCCTGAACGCGGCGGTGTGGCGCGGGATCAACGCGTAGATGCCGGCGGTCTGCAGCTTCGACGTCCCGGGGAGGTAGATGTAGGCGGCGACGGCGACGAGGATCCAGCCGATCAGGAGCGGCCAGCGCAGCCAGACGATCGCGCGGCCGGCGCGCTGGCTCAGGCGGCTCGCATGCACCTCCAGCGCCGCCGGCGCGTCGCGATCCGCCGCCTCCTCGGGCGCGGCATCCGGCAGCGGACGCCCGTTCAGCTCGTCTAGATCGCTCTTCAATGTCTTCCGACCGTTCCGCGGCATCGGCCGTCGAAACCCGGTTTGGAGGGCTTGAGCCTCTGGAACACCCTCCTGATGCGGCTCCCGCGCCTCTCCCGCCACCACCTCGAGCGCCAGGCGCCGGAGCTGCTCGGGCTGGTCGCGCTGGCGGCGTTCCTCTACCTCGGCGCGGCGGCCGGCATGGCCTACATCGCCGGCTTCCACGCCGTCTACCACCGGCTGCTCCACCCGACGTGGTGGTGGCTGCCCGCCTCGCTCGGCGCAATCGCACTCTCCTTCGCCGGCTACTACTTCGGCTACCAGGCCGTCGGCGCAGTCGAGAGCGGGCCGGTCGACCTCACGACCGACGAGCGCCTCGCGGTGGTCGCCGCCGGCTTCGGCGGCGTCCTCGCTCATGGCGGCTCGGCGATCGACCGTT
>JAVKST010000085.1:0-12455 GCA_039583515.1 Gaiellaceae bacterium | reverse complement strand
GCCCCGGCCCGCCGGCCGCGTGCTCCTGGCCGCGGCCGAGGGAGCGCGGCGCCTGCTCGTGGAGGAGCTCGATGCGGACTTCGTGCCGCTCTACCGGACCGTGGAGCTCGCGCCCTGCGCGGCGCCAGACGTCGACCTCGTGCTCCTCGGTTCCCCCTCGGCCGCGCGTGCTCTCGCCCGCACCGCCTGCCGTGCACCCGTCGCCGCCATCGGGCCGCAGACCGCCGCGGCCGCCCGCGAGCTCGGTCTCGAGGTCGTCGCCGAGGCCGCGTCGCACGACCTCGACGGTCTCGCCGCCGCGGTGGAGCGGCTGCGCTCGACGCGTTAGCCTGGCGCGGCGATGCCGCCGTTCATCACCTTCCTCACCGACTTCGGCCTCGAGGACGATTTCGTCGGCACCTGCCACGGCGTGATCGCGGGAATCGCGCCGGACGCGCGGGTGATCGACATCACACACGGCATCCGGCCGGGCCACGTCCTGCAAGCCGGGCTCGTGCTGGCCAACGTGCTCCCGTACATGCCGGTCGGGATCCACCTGACCGTGGTGGATCCGGGCGTCGGCGGCAGCCGGCGCGCGCTCGCGCTTCGGGACGGCGATGCGCGCTTCCATGTCGGGCCCGACAATGGCGTCCTGCTTCCGGCGGCCAACCGCTTCGGCGGAGTGGCGGAGGCGCACGAGCTCACGAATCCGGCCTACTCGCTCCAGCCGGTGTCGCGCACCTTCCACGGGCGCGACCTCTTCTCGCCCGCCGCCGCCCACCTCGCCGCGGGCGTGCCGCTCGCGGAGCTGGGTCCGCCGCTCGACCCGGCGGGCCTCGTCCGGATCGAGGTGCCGAAAGCCGACGTCGGGCAGAACCGGATCCGGGCGACGGCCCTCGCCGTCGACCGTTTCGGCAACGTCGCCCTCAACCTCAGGCGCGATCAGCTCGAGCAGGCGGAGCTCGCGCCGGGTACGCGCGTGGAGATCGTCTGCCGCGGCAACCGCTACTACGCCGTGTTCGCGCGGACCTTCGCAGACGCCCCCCGCGGAGAGCTGATCGTCTACGAGGACAGCTACCGCAACATCGCGATCGCCGTCTCCCGCGGCAGCGCGGCGCAGCTGCTACGCGCCGAGGAAGGAACGGAGCTGCTCCTCCACCTCGAACCGGCATGATCGACGCCACCAGGTTCGCGCGGCTCGTCACCGACGCCGTCGTCCGCCGCCCTCTGCTCTGGCGGACGCTGCGCGTCCCGCTGCGGAGGATGTTCGACGGGCTCGCGCCGACGTGGGAGACGCGGCTCGGGCCGCACCACCTCGGCGCGCTCCTGCTGGCGCTCGAGGACGTCGAGCCGCCGGCGCACGCCCTCGACCTCGGCACGGGCACCGGCGTCGCGGCGAAGGCCGTCGCGGAGCGCTTCCCTCGGGCCCAGGTGACCGGTGTCGACCTCAGCCCCGCGATGGTCGAGGAGGCGGAGCGGCTGCTGCCTGCCGAGTCGGCGGGGCGCGTGCGGTTCACGGTCGCGGACGCGTCGGCACTGCCCTTCGCCGACGGAGCCGTCGAGCTCGCCACCCTGATGAACATGATCCCGTTCTTCGACGAGATCGCTCGCGTCATCGCGCCCGGCGGCAGCGTCGTCCTCTCGTTCTCGCGCGGTGAGGAGACGCCGATCTACGTGCCCTTCGAGCGCCTGCGCCGCGAGCTCGGCGCGCGGGGCTTCGCGGAATTTGCGGAGTTTTCCGCCGAGCCGGCCACGGCGCTGCGCGCGATCAGGCGTTAGGGTTCGGCGCAACGCTCGTTCGCGACACGGTCGCACCGGTCCGGACGAGCTGAGGCCCCGGGAACGCCACGGCGCTCCCGGGGCCTCGTCGTCTCTAGAACCAGCGGATGTGCTGCTGGAGGACCGGGACGAGGAAGTAGAGGACGAACGCCGCCGCCGCCACCCACATGAAGGGGTGGATCCGCTTCCAGTCGCGCCGGGCGGCGCAGATCACCGTGTACGTGATGAAGCCGAACCCGATGCCGTTCGTGATCGAGTACGTGAACGGCATGATCATGATCGCGAGCGCCGCCGAGAGTCCGATCGCGAGGTCGTGGAAGTCGATGCCGGCGAGCTTCGTCTTCGCCGTGTCGCCTTCCGCCTCGCCTTCCGCCTCGGTCAGCGTCGAGATCATCAGCCAGCCGACGACGACGAGGGCGGCCGCGGTCGCCTGGGCGGGGACCATCCCGATCAGCGGCGAGATGAGCATGAACGGGAAGAACAGGATCCCGGCGACGATCGCCACCCAGCCGGTGCGGCCGCCGGCGGCGACTCCCGAGCCCGACTCGATGTACGTCGTCGCGGACGACGCCGACGCGCTGCCGCCGCCGATCGCAGCGAGGCCGTCGACGATGAGCGCCTTCTTGAAGTTCGGGATGTTCCCGTCCTCGTCGACGTACCCGGCCTGCTTCCCGACGCCGATGCTCGTCCCCGAGAAGTCGAAGAAGTCGCTCAGGAAGAGCGAGAACACCCACACCAACGACGCGACGATCCCCAGCTGGCCGGCGCTGAACGAGTGGAAGCTGATGTTGCCGAGCAGCGTGAAGTTCGGGGCTGCGTACAGGTGGTGCCAACCCGGCCACACCGCGCCGGCCGTCGTCCCGAACCCCTTGTAGTCGGTCGCCCTGTTGATGATCGTCGCGAGCGCCGTCGTCCCGACGATCCCGACGAGCAGGTCGCCGCGGAAGCGGATCGCGCGCAGCGCGAACGTGAAGACGAGGCCGAAGATGGTCACGAACACCGGCCACGTCGTGAAGCTCCCCAGCCCGACCGGCGTGGCGTGGCTCGGATCCTGCGCGATGATCCCCGAGTTGTAGAGCCCGATGAACGCGATGAAGAGGCCGATGCCGATCGCGATCGCCTTCTTCAGCTCGAGCGGGATCGCCTTGAAGATCAGCTCGCGCAGCCCGCTCACGGCGAGCAGCACCATGGCGACGCCCTCGAGCACGACGAGCCCCATCGCCTCGGGGAAGCTCGCCTTGCCGCTGGCGACGAGGCCGTACGCCACGACCGCGTTCAGGCCCATGCCCGGTGCGATCGCATACGCGTAGTTCGTCGTCAGCCCCATCAGGATCGACATCACGCCGGCGACGAGGCAGGTGCTCGTCAGGACGGCTGCGAACGGCAGCGCGGCCCCGTGTACCGGCTTGACCCCGGCGAGGATCGACGGGTTGACGAAGATGATGTACGACATCACGACGAACGTCGTGACTCCCGCCATCGTGTCGCGGCCGAGCGTCGTCCCTCGCTCGGCGAAGCGGAAGTAGCGCTCGAGGATGCCGTCTCCCCGCAGCGTTGCCGCGATCGTGCTCATGTGTCCTGTCCTCCCCTGCGAATGTGAACGAACCGAGACAGGAGAAGCTAAAGCGTGCTCCTGATGGATCAAGACCCCGGCGGGCGGAAGCCCGCACGTTGCGAAGAAATTCGCACCCCCAGGATAGCCGCGATCCGCGCGAACGGCGCCCGCTGAAACGCCAGCGGGCGGGCCGGACATGTTCCGGTCGTGGACGATGGCGGGGTGAACGAGCGTCGCGAACGGTTCGAGGCCGTGTACCGCGAGCTGTATGGGCCGATCTGCGGCTACGCGCTGCGCCGGGTCAGGCAGCCCGAGGACGCGGCCGAGGTGATCGCGGAGACCTTCGCCACGCTGTGGCGGCGGTTCGACTCGTGCCCGCAGGGCGACGAGCTCCGGCCCTGGCTGTTCGGCGTCGCGCGGCGCGTCATCGCGAACCAGCGACGGGACGCCCGCCGGCGCACCGCCCTCGCCGAGCGGCTGCTCGCCGACGTTGGCGAGGCGGTGCTAGAGAGCGTGGGACGCCCGGAGCCTCTGGGTGCGCTCGCCCGCGCGTTCGGGAGCCTGAGCGATTCCGACCGCGAGCTGCTCTCGCTCGTCGCGTGGGAGGGCTTGACGCGTGACGAGCTGGCGACGGCGCTCGGCACGAGCCGCGCCGTCGTCCGCCTTCGCCTGCACCGCGCGCGGAAGCGTCTGCGGGCTGCGCTCGAGCCGCCGATCCGACTGACCGGAGGAGAAGACCATGAGTACGTCTAGCCCGATCGACTCGCTGCGCCGGCTCGCGCCGGTCTCGGATGCGGAAGCGGCGGCCATGTTCGGCGCCGCCGGCCGCGAAGATCTGCTCGCTGGAGTCACGAGCCTGCGCTTCGGTCGAAGATCGCGGATCTGGCAGCCGAGGCGCCGACTCGTCATCGCGCTCGCAGTTCTCGCCCTGGCCGCGATCGCCACCGCCGGCACGTGGGCCGTCCTTCGCGCCCCGGCCCAGGAGACGACGAGCGTCCAGTGCCTGGTCGGCTCGAGCGACGCGATCATCGCGTCGGTCTCCGGCGACCCCGCGTACGACTGCGCAGCGAGCTGGCAGAGCGAGTACGGAACGGTGCCGCCGCCGCTCGTCGCCTACGACAACGGCCTCGGCGGCGTGACGGTCATGCCGCGCGGCCGGAAGCCGCCCGCCGGCTGGACGCCCCTTCCCGGGCAGTCGCAGGACGTCGCGCTGATCGAGCTGCAGGAGTCGCTCGACGACCACATCGCCGGCCTCGACTCCGGCTGCTTCGACGCGGCGTCCGCGACGACGCTCACCGACGCGCGGCTGGCGCAGTTCGGCTTCACCGGCTGGACGGTCACGGTCCGCGATTCCGAGTCGGGAGCCGCTCCCGGAGGCTGTTTCTCCGGCGCGGCGATCGAGCCGGCCACCAAGACGGTCACGCTGATCCCGTTCGGGGCGCCGGGCGGGAGTGCGATCTTCCAGAAGCTCGCAGAGAAGCTGCGGCCGCTCGCGCAGGGCTGCCCGACGCTGACGTCCGCGGCGGCAGCCGTCCGTGCCGCGGGAAGCAGCGTCGGCCTCTCGCCGGCGCCGCCGGAGACGTCTCGGACGTACAACCTCGAGGAGATCCCCGACAGCTCGCTCCACTGCGCCCTGGTCTACGAGAACGTCGGCGGCGCGATCGACGTGATCGTCCGCGGCCCGAGCAACTGAGCCGGGCTACACTGACCGCCCGCCAGCGGCGAGGTAGCTCAGCTGGTAGAGCACTCGGCTGAAAACCGGGGTGTCGCCGGTTCGAGTCCGGCCCTCGCCATTAGGCTTGCCCGCGATGAGCGTCGAGCAGGCCGTTCGGGAGATCGCCGTGATCGGTGTGCCCCTCGACCTCGGCTCCGGACGGCGCGGAGTCGACATGGGGCCGTCGGCGATCCGTTACGGCGAGCTCGAGCAGCATCTCGTCGGGAAGCTCGGCGTCCGCGTCTCCGACGAGGGAAACGTCGCCGCGCCGGTCGTGGAGTCCGAGGCGGTCGGTGACGAGCGCGCACGCTTCCTCGATCAGATCCTCGACATCTGCGACGCCGTAGCGCGGCTCGTCGCCGGCGCCGCCGGCCGGGGCGCCCTGCCGCTCGTTCTCGGCGGGGACCACTCGGTCGCGCTCGGCTCCCTCGTCGGAATGGCGCAGGCGCGGGGGCCGGGCGGCGTCGTCTGGGTCGACGCGCACGGGGACCTGAACACCCCCGAGTCGTCGCCGACCGGGAACGTCCACGGCATGGTTCTCGCGGCGGCCCTCGGCCTCGGCGGCGATGCGTTCCGCCGCGACGGCTGGCCCCTGCCGGCGCTCGAGTCGGGAAAGATCGCGCTGGTGGGGGTCCGCTCGCTCGACTCCCCCGAGCGGGAGCTGCTCGGACACCTCGACGCGAGGGTGTTCACGATGAGCGACGTCGACCGGATCGGGATCGAGCCCTGCATGCGGGAGGCGCTCGCGCACGCCTCGGGCGCGGCGTTCCTCCACGTCTCGGTCGATATGGACGTCGTCGATCCGGACCACGCGCCCGGCGTAGGGACACCCGTGCGCGGCGGGCTCTCCTACCGCGAGGCCCACCTGGCGATGGAGACGGTCGCGGAGTTCGGGCGCACCGACTCGATGGACGTCGTCGAGGTGAACCCGATCCTCGACCGCGAGAACGCCACCGGCCGCCTCGCCGTCGAGCTCGTCGCCTCGGCGCTCGGGGCGCGCATCCTCTGAGCGCGTGTGGACGGCGTGGAGCGGCGAGGACGCGGCTGGCCACGTGCACGCAGGAGGTCGATGCCTCTCTACCGCCCACCGTCGTCGCCGGGCTCGTCGCCATCGGCGCCGCGACCGGCTCCCAGCTCCTCGCCGTGGCCCGACGGCTCGTAGTACGTCCGGCCCTGCAGCTCCTCCGGCAGATAGGCGGCGTCGAACCCCCGCGGGTCGTCGTGCGGGTAGACGTAGCCCTCGCCGTGGCCGAGCTTGCGGCCGTACCACGAGCCGTCGCGCAGCGACTTCGGCGGCTTGACCGTACCGTGCTCCTGCACGTCGGCCGCCGCGCGCTTCAGCGCGGCGTAGCTCGCGTTCGACTTCGGCGCGCGGGCGAGGTAGATAGCCGCCTGCGCCAGGTTGAGCCGCGCCTCGGGCAGCCCGACGTGCTCGACCGCCTGCGCTGCAGCGACCGCGACGAGCAGCGCGCGCGGGTCGGCGTTGCCGATGTCCTCCGAGGCGAGCACGATCATCCGTCGCGCGACGAAGCGGGCGTCCTCGCCGCCTTCGAGCATCGCGGCGAGGTAGTAGACGGCCGCGTCAGGGTCGCTCCCGCGCATCGACTTGATGAAGGCGGACGTGAAGTCGTAGTGCGCGTCAGACGCCTTGTCGTACACGACCGGCCGCTTGCGCGCCGCGTCCTCCACGTGCGCCGCGCTCACCGGGGCGCCCTCGGCGCGCGCCGTCTCCGCCGCGAGCTCGACGATGTTGAGCGCCGACCGTCCGTCGCCGCCGCTTCGCCGCGCCACCAGCTCGACGAGGTCGTCCGTCAGCTCGGCTCCGACCTCGTCGGCGCCGCGGCGGACGATGGTCGCGACCTCCTCGGGCCCGAGCGGCTCGAGCTCGTACACCTGCGCCCGGGAGATGAGCGCGGAGTTGACCTCGTAGTACGGGTTCTCGGTCGTCGCGCCGATCAGCGTCACGATCCCGTCCTCGACCGCCGGCAGAAGGGCGTCCTGCTGCGCCTTGTTGAAGCGGTGGATCTCGTCGAGGAACAGGATCGTCCGGCGTCCGCTCGTTCCGAGCCGCTCGCGCGCCCGCGCCAGCACCTCGCGCACGTCCTTCACGGTCGCGGACACGGCCGAGAGCTCCTCGAACTCGGCGCCGGTCGAGGCGGCGACGATGCGTGCGAGCGTGGTCTTCCCGCTGCCGGGCGGCCCGTAGAAGATCGACGAGCGGACGCGATCCTCGGCGATCGCGAGCCTCAGCGCCGACGCCTCGGCGAGAACGTGGCGCTGTCCCACGAACTCGTCGAGCGTCCGCGGGCGCAGCCGCTGCGCGAGCGGCGCCACCTCGCCGGCCCTCCGGTCGGCCGCGTCGGAGAAGAGATCGCCCATTTCGCCCAAGTATGCTCGCCTGCGTGGCCGGGTCAGACCTCTGCGCCGAGACGGTCGACCTGCTCTCGCGCCTGATCCGGGTCGACACGACGAACCCGCCCGGGAACGAGACCGCTGCGGCCGAGCTGCTGCGCGAGTACCTGGAGGCGAGCGGCGTCGCGTGCGAGTTCTACGCGCGGGTTCCCGAGCGGGCGAACCTCGTCGCCCGCATCCGGGGCGGCAGCGGTCCGTCGCTGCTCCTCCTCTCACATACGGACGTCGTACTCGCCGATCCGGCGGAGTGGTCGGTGCCGCCGTTCTCGGGCGACGTGCGCGGCGGCGAGGTGTGGGGTCGTGGCGCGCTCGACATGAAGAGCCAGGTGGCGGCGAGCGCGGTCGCGGTCGCGTCGCTCGCGCGGGAGGGCTTCCGGCCCAGCGGAGACCTGATCTTCGCGGCGTGCGCCGACGAGGAGGTCGGCGACGGCTTCGGCCTCGAATGGCTGTGTGAGGAGCATCCCGACGCCGTTCGAACCGACTTCGCGGTGAACGAGGGCGGCGGCGAGCGCCTCGACCTGGCCGACGGCCGCGTCCTGTACCAGGCGACCGTCGCGGAGAAGATGACGGCGCCGTTTCTTCTTCGCGTCCACGGCAAGTCGGGCCATGCGTCCATGCCCGGGATCGCCGACAACGCGCTCGTCAACGCGGCGCGGCTCGTCGAGCGGATAGCCGGGTTCCGACCTGAGCCGCAGGTCGGGCCGGAGGTGGAGGGCTTCCTCCGGGCCGTGCTCGGCGAGGTGCCGCCGCCGGTCGAGGCGGTGGAGCGGACGCGCGCGCTCACGCCGGCCGGTGCCGACGGCGTGGAGGCGCTGCTCGCGCCGACGTTCTCGCCGACGATCGTCTCCGCCTCGCAGAAGCGGAACGTCATCCCCGCGCTTTGCGAGCTCGAGGTCGACTGCCGGCTCCTGCCCGGTCAGCGGCCGGAGCACGTCGAGCCCGTAGTCCGCGCCGTGCTGGGCGGCGACGTCCGGTACGACCTCTCGTGGATCGAGGCGCGAGGCGGCACGCGCTCGCCGCTCGACACGCCGCTCTGGCGTGCCCTGGAGGAGTTCGTCGCGGAGGCGGAGCCGGGCGCCCTCGCGGCGCCGTTCTGCTGCGCGGGCTTCACCGACAGCCACTGGCTGCGCGACGCGTTCGGCACCGTTGCGTACGGCTTCTTCCCGGCCTCCGGGGCCATGCCCGCCGAGCTCGCCGCGGCACTGGTGCACTCGGCGGACGAGCGGATCCCCGTCGCCGATCTCGAGCTCGGCGTCAGCTGGCTGCGTCACGCGGCCACCGCCGTGCTGGGCTGAGTACCCTTCGGCGCATGGCCGAGGAGAAGATCCGGCTCGGGGGCATGGCGCTTCCGAACGGAGTGCTCGTGCACGGGCCGCATACGTGGGCGTGCGCGATCCGCCACGAGGACGGCCGGATCGAGGTCGCGTCCGCGCGCAAACGGCTGCGGGCCGCCCGCGTCAAGAACCCGTTCCTGCGCGGGCCGGCCCGGCTGGCGGAGGCGCTCGCACTCTTGCCGCAGGTGAAGCGGAAGCTCCCGGCGGCGCAGCTGCCGATGGAAAGTCCGAGGGTGCTCGTCTCGATGCTCGGCGCGGTGGTCTTCGTGAAGGGCGTGCGGGAATCCCGCCTGCGGCCGCTCGCGCAGGAGCTCCTCGCCGGCTTCGCGTCGATCGGGCCGGCGCTGCTCGCCCTGCGCTCCGGGGAGCTCGCCGCCTACCACGGCGCCGAGCACATCTCGATCGGGAGCTACGAGCACGGCGAGCGGCGCAGTCGCGAGCACGAACGCTGCGGCGGTCACCTCGTCGGCCCGCTCGTGGCCACCTCGGCGGTCGGAAACGCGCTCGCCGGGCTCGTGCCGGAGCGGGCGCGCGGCCAGGCGCGCGCGGCAGCCCAGTTCGGCGCGGTGGCGGCGGCGACGGAGCTCTTCGGCTGGATGACGCGGAACCCGTCGCATCCGCTTGCCCAGGCGCTCGCGAAGCCCGGGCACGAGCTGCAGCACCGGCTCTCCACGGCCGAGCCGACGCCGGAGCAGCTCGAGGTCGCCGAGGCCGCGCTCGCCGCGTGCCTCGCGCTCGAGGATGAGGCGGCCTAAGCAGCGTCTCGCGCCGGAGGTCTTCGACCTGCCGGTCGAGAAGATGCGGGCCGGCTGGTACGCCGATGCGTACTTCAACCACGCACGCACCGTCCTGCTGGAGGACGGCCGCCGCCCGCATGTCGTCGTCCAGGTCTTCCAGAAGAACCATGCGTGGCTCGGCGGGATGGACGAGGCGATCGCGATCCTGGAGCGCTGCTCGCATGGGCGGGATGGCCTCGAGATCCGCGCGCTCTACGACGGCGACCGGCTCCAGCCGTGGGAGACGGTGCTCACGATCGAGGGCGACTACACCGCCTTCGCGCATCTCGAGACGGTCTACCTCGGCACGCTCGCCCGCAGGACGCTGATCACGACCAACGTCGTGCGCGTGCTGGAGGCGGCGAACAGCAAGCCGATCATCTTCATGCCGGCGCGGCACGACCACCACCGCGTTCAGGCGGGCGACGGCTATGCGGCGTTCGTGGCGGGACAGATCGTCGGGGCGGAGATCGGCGTCACGAGCGACGAGCAGGCGTCCTGGTGGGGCGGCCGCGGCATCGGCACCGTTCCGCACTCGCTGATCGCGTCGTACGGCGGCGACACCGTCCTGGCTGCGCGCAAGTTCGCGGAGTGGGCGCCGCCGGACATGAACGTGACCGTCCTCGTCGACTTCGACAACGACTCCGTTCGCACGGCGCTCGAGGTCGCGGACGCGCTCGGCGAGCGGCTGTGGGGCGTCCGTCTCGACACGTCGGAGTCGCTCGTCGACCGCTCGCTCTGGGAGGAGATGGGCGACTTCAAGCCGACGGGCGTGAACGAGCGGCTCGTCCGGAAGGTGCGGGCCGCCCTCGACGGGGCCGGGTTCGAGCAGGTCCGGATCGTCGCGTCGGGCGGCTTCACCGTGGAGAAGATCCGCGGCTTCGAGGCGCGCGAGGTCCCGGTCGACGCCTACGGCGTCGGCTCGTCGCTGATCCGCGGCTCCAACGACTTCACCGCGGATGTGGTGATGGCCGATGGGGAGCCGTCCGGCAAGTTCGGGCGGCGGCTGCGCGAGAACCCGCGCCTCGAGCCCGTGACGTGAGCGTCGTCCCGCTCACCGCCGAGCGGTGGGCCGACTTCGTCGAGCTCTTCTCGCGTCCCGGCCCGCGCGGCGGGATGCGGAACGCGCCTGCGTACGGCTGCTGGTGCATGTACTGGCGCGACCGGGCGCTCGAGCATGGCGAGCCGAAGGAGCGCGCGATGCAGGAGCTCGTCCGCGCCGGCCGCGAGCCGGGGCTGCTCGCATACGACGAGGCGGGCGCCGCGGTGGGCTGGGTCTCGGTCGGGCCGCGCGAGGACTTCCCCGCGCTGCTGCGCTCGCCGCAGTACCGGCCGCGGGACGCCGCCGACGGCGTCTGGTCGATCGTCTGCTTCGTCGTCGACAAGCCGCTTCGGAGCACCGGCCTCGCGGCGACGCTGCTCCACGCGGCGGTGGCGCACGCGTTCGCACGGCAGCCAGAGCTCGAGCCGCGGCGTCCGCAGCCGGAGGCCGAACAACGGCGCGAGGTTCGTCAAAGCTTCTCGGGATGCCCGAGCTGGCCGAGCTCGACGATGTCTCGCCGGAAGAAGAGGCTCACCGTCCAGTCGACGACGACGCGGAGCTTCCGCTGGGCCAGCGGCAGCTGGTACAGGTGGTACGTCCGGGTCACCCACCAGCCCGTGAACCCGCGCAGCCTGAGGCCGAGCACCTCGGCGATGCCCTTGTGCCGGCCGAGCGTCGCGACCTGGCCCAGCATCCGGTAGCCGTACGGCTCCGGCGGCCCCTGCAGGTTCTTCGCCAGCCGCCGCGCCTGGCGGAGCGCATGCTGGCAGGTCGGCGGGTCGGGGCGTTCGCTGCGCGTGTTCGGGACGCGCGCGCAGTCGCCGAGCGCCCAGACGTGCTCGTGCCCGCGAACGCGGAGAAGCTCGTCGACCTCGATGCGGCCGCGCTCGTCGAGCGAAAGCGACCACTCGCGCAGGACGGGGTTCGGGACGACACCCGCCGTCCACACGAGTGTGTTCGTGGCGATTCGCGTCCCGTTCCCGAGCACCGCCTCGTCCTCCGACACCGACTCGAGCGTCGTGCCGACGTGGATCTCGACGCCGCGCGAGCGCAGCTCCTCGGCGGCGTAGTCGCCGAGCCGGTGCGGGATCTCCGGGAGGATGCGCGCCGCGGCGTCGACGAGCACCCACCGGCGCGGGGTGGAACGCAGCCGCGGGTAGTAGTCGAGCGCGTCCTCGGCCAGGTCGGACAGCTCGGCGAGCGCCTCCACGCCGGCATAGCCGGCACCGACGAAGACGAACGTGAGTCGTCGCGCGCGCTCGTCCTCGTCGAGGGCGGCGTCCGCGGCCTCGAGCTGGTGGAGAACATGGTTGCGGAGGTGGATTGCGTCGGCAAGCGTCTTGAACGAGAGCGCGTGCTCCGACAAGCCGGGAACGGGCAACGTCTTCGGCACGGCGCCGAGCGCGAGCACGAGCTCCCGCCAACGGACCGTCTGCGGCCCCTCGTCCGTCTCGATCTCCGCCGTCCCCGCCTCGAGGTCGACCGCGCGCGCGTTGCCGAGGATCAGCTCCGCGTCCGGGCACATCACGCGGAGCGGGACGACGCAATGCCGGGGCTCGAGTGTGCCCGATGCGGCCTCCGGCAGCAGCGGCGTGTAGAGCATGAAGTTCTCCTTGCTCACGACGGTCGCTCCCCGTTTCCCCAGCTCCCGGGCGACGTAGGCGCCGGCGAAGCCGCCGCCGAGAATCAGCACGCCGCCCTGGGCTTCCCGCGTGGTCATCCGGGTGTCTTAGCATCGGAGCGTGCTCCAGGTCTCGGTGATCGGCAGCGGCATCGAGCACGAGGAACGAGGGGAGCAGGTGGGCCGGCTCCTCGCCGAGCTCGGCGCAACGGTCGTGACCGGCGGCCGGGCGGAGGTCATGGC
>JAVKST010000084.1:0-12544 GCA_039583515.1 Gaiellaceae bacterium | reverse complement strand
GGCGCGCGCGTCCGGGCCGGAGCAGTCGCCGGAACCGAGGCGGGCTTCGCGACGGCCGTGACCGCGGGGGCCGGCGACCGGCGTGCCGGCGCGGCCACGGGCAGCGTGAAGACGGGGCGGCGCGAATGGTGAGGGTGGACCGGCGCCGCCTGCACCGAGATCGTCGGCACCGACGGGACGCCGATGCCGAGCGGTGCCCGCGGCGCGGGCGACCGTCCGGAGTCGGCGAGCACCGCCACCGCCGCCGCCGCGAGGAGGAGCGGCACCGCGGCGAGCAGCGCTCCGCCCGCGATCCGTGCCGCCGTCCTCAGAGCGCGTCCGCCGCTCACGCGGATGCCGAGAAGCCTCGGGATCGCCCCGCGCAGAGCGCGTCCCCCCATCGGAGCGTCATCGGAAGGAGGCCCTCGCGGCTTGATCGCTCTCCGAAGGCGCACGAGCCTCTGGTGCTCCCCTCGCCGAAGCCGGCGCTCGAACCGTTTGCATCACCCGACGGCACCCACGGGTCATTGTGCCCCGTCACCGGTAGGAGCGGAACCGACCGAGGCGCTCACGACCGCGAGATCCCGCGCGACCCAGACCGGGCGGGCGGAGAATCCGGCGTCTGCGAGCCAGTCGAGCTGGTCGTCGAGGCGGTCGGGCCGGTCGTAGCCCGGGGTGAGCGGGATGCGCGCCTCGCCCGGGGTGTCCGGGACGATCACGTCGGCGAGGACGAAGCGGCCGCGCGGTCCGAGCGCAGCGGCCACGCGCTCGAAGAGATCCTTCTTGCCGGCGCCGTCGAGGTGGTGGACGGCCAGCGCCGACACGACGAGGTCGAACCGGCCCGCGGGCAGCGGATCCTCGAGACGCTGCACGCGCAGGTCGGCCTCCGGCAGCGCGGCCCGGGCGATCTCGAGCATCGCCCCGCTCTCGTCGATCCCGACGAGGCGCGCCCCCGGATGACGGTCGAGCAGGCGTCGCGCCGTCTCGCCCGTGCCCGTGCCGGGCTCGAGAATCGCCGTCGCCTCGGCATCCTCCGTCGCAAGCGCCGTCTCCTCCTGCAACTCGTCGTAGCGCGCGACCTCCTCGCGGATCAGCGCCGGGTAGGTCGCGGGATCGAAGTGGAACTGTGACACCGGCGGGCTCCGACCATAGCCCGGGATACCCTCGCCGGGTGAACGACCTCGCATCGGTCTTCCCGCTCGTCACCGCGCGCGCCGTCGCGCGCCCGTTCACCTACGAGGTGCCCGAAGGCGTCGGCAAGGGCGCCGTCGTGGCGATCCGGTTCGCGAACGCGCGCCGGCGCGGCGTCGTCACCGACGTCGGCGTCGAGCGGCCCGAGGGGATCGAGCCCGCCGCCGTCGAGCGCGTCGTCGAGGAGCTTCCGCCGGCGCTCGTCGACCTCGCGCTGTGGCTCGCCGACTACTACGGCTCGACGCCGGCGCGTGCGCTCGCGCTCGTCGCGCCGCAGCAGCCGGCGCGGCGGGGAGAACGGCGGGAGGTAGCCGGGCGCAGCTCGCTGGCGGCGGAGGCTGCACCGGCGACGCTGTCCGAGACCCAGACGTCCGCGCTGGCCCGCATCGAGGAGCTCCTCGCGGCAGGCGGCGGCAACGTCCTCCTCGCCGGAGCCACCGGCAGCGGGAAGACGGAGGTCTATATCCGCGCCTGCGAGGCGGCGCTGGCGCGCGGCCGCGGCGCGATCGTCCTCGTTCCCGAGATCGCGCTCACGCCGCAGACGCTCGGCCGCTTCCGTGCCCGCTTCGGCGAGCGTGTCGCAGTCCTCCACTCGGCGTTGAGCGAGGCGGAGCGGCGGGACGAGCGCGAGCGGATCCTGAGCGGCGAGGCGCCCGTCGTCGTGGGGGCGCGGTCGGCGGTGTTCGCACCCGTCGGTCCGCTCGGAGTGATCTGCGTGGACGAGGAGCACGACGCCTCGTACAAGCAGGAGTCCGACCCGCGCTACGACGCGCGCACGGTCGCCGCCAAGCGGGTCGCGCTCGAGGGAGCGGTCGCCGTCTACGGCTCGGCGACGCCGCGGCCGGAGTCGTGGCACGCGCTGGAGCGGCTCGAGCTCGGCGGCCGGATCGGCGCGCCGATGCCGCGGGTTCGCGTCGTCGACCTCCGCGGCGAGCGCGGCTACCCGCTCTCGACGCCGCTGCTCGCCGAGCTGGCGACGCTCGCGCGCGACGGCGGCAAGGCGATCCTCCTGCTCAACCGGCGGGGTGTCGCTCCGGCGCTCCACTGCCGCGCGTGCGGCGAAACCCGCCGCTGCGGCAACTGCGACGTCGCGCTCACGCTGCACGGGGACGCGACCCTCCGCTGTCACCACTGCGGCGCCGTCGAGCTGGCCGGCGAGACGTGTCCCGCCTGCGGCTCGCCGGAGCTCGCCCGCATCGGAGCGGGGACGCAGCGGCTCGAGCGCGAGCTCGAGAAGCACGTCCCGGAGCTGGAGCGCATCCGCCTCGACGCCGACGCGGTCGAGAAGCCCGGGCAGCTACGCGACGCGCTCGAGCGCTTCGCCGCCGGCGACCGCGCCGTCCTCGTGGGGACGCAGATGGTCGCGAAGGGCCACCATTTCTCCGGAGTTGAGCTCGCCGCGGTCGTCGACGCCGACACGGGGCTCGCGCTGCCGGACTTCCGCGCCGACGAGCGCACGTTCCAGCTCCTCACGCAGCTGGCCGGCCGCAGCGGCCGCGACGCGCCGGGGAGGGTGCTCGTCCAGACCTTCCAGCCGGAGTCGCGTGCCGTCGAGCACGCGGCGCGCCACGACGTCGCCGGCTTCCTCGCCGGGGAGCTCGAGCGGCGGCGGGCGCTCGGCTACCCGCCGTTCCGCCACCTCGTCCGGATCGTCGTCAGCGGAGCGGAGCTGAAGGATGCGACGCGGGCGCTCGAGGAGCTCAAGTCCGGGCTCGCGGGGCACGAGCTGCTCGGTCCGGCGCCGCTCCTCCGCCTCCGCAACCGGCACCGGGCGCAGCTCGTCGGCAAGACCGATCACCCGCGGGCGCTCGCCTCGCGGGCCGCTGCGCTGCTGGCCGCCGCCGCGCCCGCGATGCGCCGCGCCGGTCTCGCGGCCGTCGTCGACGTCGACCCGCAGAGCCTCTAGATTGCCCGAGATGGAGGAGACGGTTCGCGCCGGCGGCTGCCTCTGCGGCGCCGTGCGCTACGAGGTTCGCGGCGAGCCGTTCCATGTCGGCCGTTGCCACTGCGCCGACTGCCGCAAGGAGTCGGGCAGCGCGTTCACCGTCTACGGGCAGTGGCCGCTCGAGGCATTCGGGTCGAGCGGCGAGTACGCGACGTTCGAGGGACGCAGCTTCTGCCCGCGCTGCGGCTCCCGGCTCTTCGACGTGTACGACGAGGGCGTGGAGATCCGGCTCGGCTCCCTCGACCAGGCGCCGTTCGAGCTACGGCCCGAGGCGGAGGTCTGGATCAAGCGGCGCGAGCCGTGGCTGCACGAGGTCGACGGCGCCTCGCAGCACCGCGAGAGCAGGCACTAGGGCCTTTCGCGCGGTAGAGGGCGGCCGGCTCTTCCGCGTCGTCCGCCCGCAGCGGGCGGATCATGCGCCGCGCAGCGCCTCGTCGCGGTCGGGCGAGAACCGCTCGAGGATCCACGCCTCGCCGAGCGGCCGCCGGAGGTACGGACGGCCGTTGACGCGGACGAAGTCGCGCGTGCGCGGATCCATCGGCAGCCGCGCCTCGGCGGGGAAGTTGCGGTTGTGCCGCTCGATCAGCTCGTTCACCTGCGCGAAGCTCCAGTTGCGCGCGAGCTCGCGCCAGGCCGCCTCGAACGCCGCCGGATCGTCGAGCTCGACGGCCAGAGCGCGCCAGGCCGCGGCGAGCTGCTGCTCGTGCTGCTCGATCTGGTCCTCGATCGCGCGTAGCCGCCGCATCCACATCGTCGGCCCGCCGAGCGCGCGGATCGCCGACTCGGCGTCGGGCCGGAAGTTCCGGAGCCGCTGCCGCAGCGGCTGCCCGCGTACCGGGCTCGTCTCGAGATCCGCCTCGAGCAGCTCCCGCTCGCGGCGCTCGCGCGGCGTCTCCGGCCGGGTCGCGCCCTGGTTCATGATCTCGCGGAGCGTCCTGGGATCCATCTGTGCGAGGGTACCCTCCTGCGGATGGCGGAGATCGAGGGGCAGGTCAAGGACGAGCAGCTCGACCCCGAGCGCGAGGCGCGACGACGGCTCGCCCTCGCCCAGATCCGCCAGTATCCCGACGCCGCCCTGAGGATGGTCGCGCGGCCCGTCCAGGAGTTCGACGACGACCTGCGCCGGCTGGCCGAGCGGATGAAGCAGCTGATGGTCGAGGCGAACGGGATCGGGCTCGCCGCGACGCAGGTCGGCGTCCTGCAGCGGCTGTTCGTGTTCCACGTCGACGAGGACGAGGTCGTCGCGATCGCCAACCCGGAGATCGTCGAGCGGAGCGAGGAGACGACCCTCGACGACGAGGGCTGCCTCTCGATCCAGGGCGTCCTGCTCCCGATCGAACGGCCGGCGGTGGTCACGATCGCGGGCCGCGACGAGCATGGAGCCGAGGTGCGGTACGAGCTCGAGGAGCCCTACTCGCGCGTCGCGCAGCACGAGACGGACCACCTCGACGGCGTTCTCATCCTCGAGCGGACGACCCCGGAGGCGCGGCGCGAGGCGCTCGCGAGCCTGCGCCCGCGAATCGTGCTGGGCTAGCGGTGGCGCGGCGGATCGCCGTTGCCGCGACCGCGCCCTTCGGCGCCGACGTGCTCCTGCGCCTCGCGTCCGAGCACGAGGTCGCGCAGGTGCTGACGCGGCCGGACAAGCCGCGCGGCCGCGGCCGCCGGCTGGGGCCGCCGCCGGCGAAGGAGGCGGCCGAGCGGCTCGGGATCCCGGTCGTGCAGCCGGCGCGGCTCGACGAGTCCGTCGAGCTTCTCGCGGACACCGTGGTCGTCTGCGCCTACGGGTCGCTGATCCCGGGCCCGCTGCTGGAGCGGGCGCTCTGGCTCAACGTCCACCCGTCGCTGCTGCCGCGCTGGCGCGGGGCCGCGCCCGTCGAGCGGGCGATCATGGCCGGCGACGCGGAGACCGGCGTCACGATCCACCGGACCGTCGAAGCCCTCGACGCGGGCCCGGTCGCGGCGCAGCGCCGCTTTCCGATCAGCCCGGAAGACGACGCCGGCGCCGTCTACGCACGCGCCGCCGAGGTCGCCGCCGAGCTGCTCGGCGACGTCCTCGCGCAGCCGGAGCCGAGCTTCATGCCGCAGCCGGAGGAGGGAGCGACGTATGCCGAGAAGATCCGCCCCGAGGATCGCGAGCTCGAGCTCGAGGCTCCTGCGCACGAGCTGGTCGACCGCGTCCGCGCGCTCTCGCCGCACATCGGGGCGCGACTCGGCGATCTCATCGTCTGGAAGGCGCGGGTGGGCAGGAACGGCTCGTTCGAAGCGGTCGAGGTGCAGCCGGGCGGCGGCCGCCGGATGCCCTACGACGCCTACCTGCGCGGGCGGCGGTGACACTCACGCGGCGCGAGCTGACGCGGGCGGAGAAGGACGAGCTCTTCGACCTCACGTTCCCGCTCTTCCTCGAGTGCGGCCGCCAGATCAGCCCGGCGATCGTGCGCGAGGGCGGGAGCTCGGAGGCGCTGGTCGCGGCGGTCGCCGCCGGCGGCGTCCGCGTGTGGCCGCGGGCATGACCGTCTCGCCCGCGCGCCGCGCCGCGTACGAGGTCCTGCTGCGCGTGTTCGAGCAGGACGCCTACGCCGACCGCGCGTTCCGCAGCGCGGCGGAGGGGCTGGACGAGCGGGAGCGCGCCTTCGCGCAGCGGCTGGCGTACGGTGCGGTGCAGCGGGTCCGGACGCTCGACTACGCGATCGAGGCGCTCGGCCGGCGGCCGGTGCGCAAGCTCGACCCGCCGGTGCGCGCGGCGCTTCGGCTCGGGGCCTACCAGCTCGGCTACAGCGAGACCGCGCCGCACGCGGCGGCGAACGAGTCGGTGGAGCTCGTGCGCCGCGCACGGCTGGAGCGGGCGGTGCCGTTCGCGAACGCGGTCATGCGCCGGCTCGCCGAGGGGATCCGTCCGCTCCTCGACGCGCTGCCTGAAGGGCCGCTCAAGGAGTCGTACCCAGACTGGATCCACGGGACCTTCGTCCGCGTCGTCGGCGATGACGGCGCGCTCGACCTGATGCGGGCGATGAACGAGCCGCTCGAGACGGCCGTCCGGCTCGTGCACGGCGACCCCCCGGCCGGTGCCGAGGCGACGGACGTCCCGGGCGCCTACCGCGTCGGGCGCGTCGACGAGGCGCTCGTGCGGGCGCGACGGGTGTGGCCGCAAAGCCGGGGCTCGCAGCTCGCCGGCCTGTGCGTGGCCTCGCGCGACGGCGAGCGCGTCCTCGACCTGTGCGCCGCGCCCGGCGGCAAGACCGGGCAGCTGCGCGGCGAGGTGACCGCGGTGGAGATCGACCCCGGCCGCGCCTCGGAGCTGCGCGCGAACCTCGCCTCGACGGGGCGGAGCGACGTCCGGGTGGTCGTCGCGGACGGGACCGCGCTGCCGCCGGAGCTGACCGGCTTCGACCGGGCGCTCGTCGACGCGCCGTGCTCCGGCCTCGGCGTACTCGCGCAGCGCCCCGACCTGCGCTGGCGCGCGCGGCCCCTGCCGGAGCTGCAGCTCGCCCTCCTGCGCGCGGCGGCGGATCGGGTGCGGCCCGGCGGGTCGATCGTCTACTCCGTCTGCACGATGAACCCCGAAGAGTGCGAGGCGATCGTCGACGCAAGCGGCCTCCGCCCCCTCCCGCTTGCCCAGGAGTGGCCCCAGTTCGCCCATCCGTCCCGGCCCGAGTTCCTGCTCACGCTGCCGCATCTCCACGGCACGAGCGGCTTCTTCGTGGCCCGCCTCGCGATTGACTGAGCGTACGATCGCCCGCATGGGATGGCGCGACTGGATCAGGACCGTGGAGGTCGAGCCGTCCCTCTACGCCGCCGACTTCGCGAATCTCGGCGAGCAGGTGCGGGCGCTGCTCGCGGCGGGCGCGAGGATCTTCCACTTCGACGTCGGCGACGGGCACTTCGTCGAGCCGGTGACGATAGGGCCGATCGTCCTCAAGTCGATCGCGCCGTTCGCGCACGAGGTCGGCGGCGTCGTCGACTGCCACCTGATGGTCGACAACCCCACCCGTCACTTCCCGCAGATCGCGCGCGCCGGCGGCGACAGCGCGACGTTCCACTACGAGGTCGTCGACGACGTGCCGCGGACGATCTCGGCCGCCCGCGAGCACGGGCTCCAGGTCGGCGTCGCCTTCAACCCGGAGAGCGAGCCGGAGGAGGTCGCCGCCGTTGCCGGAGAGGCCGATCTCGTCCTCTGCATGAGCATCCATCCCGGCTACAGCGGCCAGGAGTTCATGCCGGAGGCGCTCGACCGTCTCCGGCGCGTGCGGGCGGCCCTCCCCGAGCACGTGTGCGTCCAGGTCGACGGCGGCATCGACGACGAGACGATCCGGCCGGCGCGCGAGGCCGGAGCGTCGCTGCTCGTCGCAGGCTCGGCGATCTTCGGGCAGGAGGACTTCCCGCGCTCCTACCGGCGGCTCGTGCAGACGCTCGCGTGACGGAACCGTTCGAGCGGGCGCTCGAGCTGGCGGAGCGCGGGCGCGGCAAGGTCGCCGATCACCCGCTGGTGGGCGCCGTCGTCGTCAGCGACGGCCGGGTCGTCGGTGAGGGCTGGTACGAGCACGGCCTCGTCCGCCACGCCGAGGTCGCCGCGCTCGAGGAGGCCGGGGAGCGGGCGCGCGGCGCGACGCTCTACGTGACGCTCGAGCCGTGCTCGCACCACGGCCGCACGCCGCCGTGCGCCGATGCGGTCGTCGCTGCCGGAGTCGCACGCGCCGTCGTGGGCGCGCGGGATCCGAATCCGCTCGTGGACGGGCGGGGCCTCGAGCGGCTGCGCGCGGCGGGTGTCGAGGTCGAGCTCCTCGACAGCTTCGCGGCGCGGCGCCAGAACGAGTCGTGGCGCACGTGGAAGGCGCTCGGGCGCCCGTTCGTGGCCTACAAGGCGGCGATCGCGCTCGACGGCCGCGTCGCCGTCCCCGGCCGGCGCTGGGTCTCGGGCGAGGAGTCGCGCCGCCGCGTCCACGAGCTGCGCGCCGCCTCCGACGCGGTCGCGGTCGGGATGGGCACCGTCCGCGCCGATTCGCCGCGGCTCGACGCGCGCGGCGTCGCCGCGCCTCGCCAGCCTCGCCGGCTCGCCTTCGGCCGCGGCCCGCTGCCGGAGGGCTCGGAGCTGGAGCTACGCGACGGCCCGCCGGAGGAGGAGCTGCGCTCGCTCGCCGCAGAGGGCGTCCAGTCGCTCCTGCTCGAGGGCGGCCCGACTCTCGCCACGGCGTTCGTCGCGGCCGGGCTCGTGGACAAGCTGCTCCTCTTCGTCGCGCCGGTGCTCGCGGGCGCGGGGCCGCACTTCCTCGGCGAGCTCGCGGCGCCGCTCGAGCTGCTGCACCTGCGGACCGAGCCGTCCGGCGACGACGTGCTCGTCGCGGGCTACCTCCGCGAGCCGTAGGGCCGTCTCCGGCCTAGGCTTCACCCATGTTCACCGGGATCGTGCGCGAGCTCGGCACCGTGGTCGCCGCCGACGGCGCGCGCCTGGTCGTGAAGGCGCCGCAGGCGGCGGCCGCCGCGACGACCGGCGACTCGCTCGCCGTCGCCGGCGTCTGCCTCACGGTCGTCTCGGCGGAGGAGGGGCGGGTCGAGTTCGACGTCGTCCCGGAGACGCTCGCGCGGACGACGCTCGGCGCCCTCCGCGTCGGCGCGGCCGTGAACCTCGAGCCCGCCCTCCACGTCGGCGACCCACTCGGAGGCCATGTCGTCCAGGGACATGTCGACGGCGTGGGCCGCGTCCGCTCGCTGGCAGAGGAGGAGACCGGCCGCAGAATCTGGATCGACGCCCCCGCGGACGTCCTCCGAACCTGCGTCGAGAAGGGTTCGGTCGCCGTCGACGGCGTCTCGCTGACGGTCGCGGAGCTCGACGGCGAAGGCTTTGCGGTCGCCCTGATCCCGCACACGCTCGACGTGACGACGCTCGGGCGGCTGCGCGAGGGCGACCCCGTCAACCTCGAGGCCGACGTGCTCGGCAAGGTGGTCGAGCGGCTCGTCGCAGCGAGGCTGCCGTCGTGACCGCCCCGTTCGCGTCGGTCGAGGAGGCGATCGAGGACATCCGCAACGGCAAGATGGTCGTCGTCGTCGACGACCCCGACCGCGAGAACGAGGGAGACCTCGTCGTCGCAGCCCAGTTCGCGACGCCGGAGGCGGTCAACTTCATGGCGACCCACGCGCGCGGCCTGGTGTGCCTCTGCCTAACCGAGGAGCGCTGCGAGCAGCTGGGGCTGCCGCCGATGACGCCGCGGAACGAGGCGCGGCTCGGGACCGCCTTCACGGTCTCGGTCGAGGCGCGCGAAGGAGTCACGACGGGGATCTCCGCCGCCGACCGCTCCCGCACGATCCAGGTCGCGATCGACCCGGCCGCGACGCAGCACGACCTCGTCCAGCCCGGACACGTCTTTCCGCTGCGTGCGCGCGGCGGCGGCGTCCTCGTCCGGGCCGGCCAGACGGAGGCGGCGGTCGACCTCGCGCGCCTCGCCGGCCTGATCCCCGCCGGCGTCGTCTGCGAGATCATGAACGAGGACGGGACGATGGCCCGCGTGCCCGACCTCGTCCCCTACTGCGAGCGGCACGGGCTGCGGATGATCACCGTCGCGGAGCTGATCGAGCACCGTCGGCGCACCGAGAAGCTCGTCGAGCGCGTCGTCACGGTCCAGCTCCCGACCGCGTACGGCGCCTTCACCGCGACCGCGTTCCGCGAGACGCTGACGGGCCGGCAGCACCTCGCGCTCGTGATGGGCGAGGTCGCCGACGACATCCTCGTCCGCGTCCACTCCGAGTGCCTGACGGGCGACGTCTTCCACTCGCTCCGCTGTGACTGCGGCGAGCAGCTCGACGCCGCGCTCGCCGCCATCGCCGCCGAGGGCCGGGGCGTCCTCCTCTACATGGCGCAGGAGGGCCGCGGCATCGGCCTGCTCAACAAGCTGCGGGCCTACGAGCTGCAGGAGCAGGGGCTCGATACGGTCGACGCGAACCTCGCGCTCGGCTTCGCCGCCGACGAGCGCGAGTGGGGGATCGGCAACCAGATTCTCGCCGAGCTCGGCGTGACGACGATCCGCCTGCTGACGAACAACCCGAAGAAGGTGTCGGGGCTCCAGGCGTGGGGGCTCGAGGTCGTCGAGCAGGTGCCGATCGAGATGCCGCCGCACCCGGAGAACGCTAGGTATCTGGCCGCCAAGCGGGATAAGCTCGGCCACAAGCTGCACCACCAGGATCTGAAGTTCGGATCGCACCCACTCGACTCGGAGGACGCGTGAGCGAAGGCGGTTTTTGGCCAGGCGAGCAGCCGGTGGCCGCGGAGGAGCCGGAGCAGGAGCTCGAGCCGGAGCCGGAGTACGAGGAAGAGCCGGAGCCGGAAGACGAGGAGGAGCCGGACGAGGAGGCGGACGAAGACGTTGACGATCCGGGCGCGGCCTTCGCGCCTCCGGTCGTCGGTCACGCGCCGGACGAGCTCGACATCCCGGACGGAGTCGCCGTGCTCGAGGGATCGCCGTCGGGCGCCGGCCGCACCGTCGGCGTCGTCGTCTCCCGCTTCAACGGCGAGATCACGAACGCGCTGCTCGAGTCGGCGCTCTCCGCGCTCGAGCTGGCGGGCGTTCCGCCGGAGCGGACGACCGTCGTACCGGTGCCCGGCGCCTTCGAGTTGCCGCTCGCCGCGATGGCGCTCGCGAAGACGCGCCGCTACGCCTGCATCGTCGCGCTCGGCTGCGTGATCCGCGGCGAGACGCCGCACTTCGACTTCGTCGCCGGCGAGACGGCCTCGGGGCTCCAGCTCGCAGCGCTCGAGACCGGCGTCCCGGTTGCCTTCGGCGTCCTCACGGTCGACGACGCCCAGCAAGCGCTGGTGCGGACCGGCAAGGGCGCGGAGGCGGTGCGCGCCGCGCTCGAGATGGCCGACCTCTTCGGCCAGCTCCGCGCGCAGGCCAAGGGATAGCTCGCGGGTGCTTCGCACCCGCTCGCTCGTTGAAGGAACTGCGCCGGCGGGAGAGCGCGGTTTCCCGCCGGCTCCGTGCTGAAGGCTTGTCTGGGCCGGCGCGGTTCGAGGCCGTGTGGTTGTCGCTCGCGCGCAGACCGCCTTTGGCGGCGTGCGCGTTCGCTTCGCTCGGCGACGTCGTAACGGTCGCCCACGGCTCGGTTACGCCGCCGCCCTTGCGCTGGCGAAAGGACGAGAGCCGCTCAGATCGAGGTAGCCGACCCGCCCGGAGCATCGAAAGCAAGCAGCAGCACGGAGTGCGGTCGAGACCACGCTCTCGACCGCGGGGAGTTCCGCCTCCAAGCGAGCGAGGCGCCAGCTTCGCGAGCTACACTCCGCCGCCGATGTCCAAGGTCTGCGCGATCTGCGGCAAGAAGCCCGGCTTCGGCCACCGTCGCAGCCACTCGATGGTGGCGACGAAGCGCCGCTTCGACCCGAACCTCCAGCGCGTCCGCGTCCTCCTCGGCGGCAAGCCGACGCGGGCGTACGTCTGCACGCGCTGCCTCAAGGCCGGCAAGGTCCAGAAGGCCCTCTAGCTCCCGGCGTTCCGCGGCACGTCGTAGATGAGCCTGAGCCGCTCGCCCGTCTGCGAGGCGGTCGGCGCCTGCGCCGCGATCTGGCCCAGCTCCGGGTACTCCGCCACCTCCGGCATCTGGCGCGAGGAAGCCACCAGATAGCGGCAACACCCTTCGCCGTCGACCCCCAGGTCGCGCTGGGGGTGGTGGAACGGATCGCCGCCGACGGACGCACCCCTGCTGACGCTTCTGGCCGGGGCGGACGCGCCTCCGCTCGGGCCGCTCCTCGCGCGGCTCGCGGACGAGCGGCCCGAGCTCGAGGTCGAGCTCCACGAGCGGCCAGCCGCACTACCAGTTGCTGCTCGCCGCGGAATAGGGTTCGCCGGTGCGGCCCGTGCGGATCGTGCTCGTCGAGGACAACGCCGTGTTCCGCGAGGCGCTCGAGCTGCTGCTCGGCATGCGGCCGGAGATCGAGGTGGTCGCATCCGTCGGCGACGGATCCGCCGCCGTGGTGGCCGCGGAGACGTACCGTCCGGACGTCGTCCTCATGGACTACCGGCTGCCCGGGCTCGACGGGGTCCAGGCGACGGAGGCGGTGGTCGCGACGGTGCCCGACGTCGCCGTCGTCGCCCTCACGGCTTCGGCGAACGCGAGCGAGCGCGAGGCCCTCCTCCGGGCCGGGGCGTTCGCCTGCCTGACGAAGGACCAGGAGCTGGACGTGATCGTCGCCGCCATCCGGCAGGCCTCCGCCGCGCGCGGCTCGAGCTCGCGGTCGCGCTCGGCGCCGTGATCGGGACGCACGCCGGCCCCGGCACGATCGCGGTCTTCTGGTTCCGCGACGATGCCTGAGCCGCCCCGCCCCGGCCGGGCGACGATCGATGTCCGCTCCAGCCGCGATGCTTCGCTCCGCCCGGTGCCGCGCACGATGACAGCCAGCCGTCGCCAGACGGTCTTCGCAGGGCTGGACCAGCCCGCCTCCTGGCC
>JAVKST010000083.1:0-12544 GCA_039583515.1 Gaiellaceae bacterium | reverse complement strand
GCCGCAGACGACGACGACGTCGGGCTCGGTCCGTTCGACCATCTCGTGCATCACGAACGGGTGCCATGCGAGCGCCTCGACCTCCGTCGGCGCCCGCCGGCCGAGCGCATCGAGCGCACCGCGGGGCATCGAGAACAGAACCTCGTGCCCATGCGCGGCGAGTCCGTTGCCGAGGCCCCAGGCGCGGAGACCGGAACCGACGGTGGGAAAGCCCGGATATGGCAGCAGGTCGGGGCTGAAGACAAGCACGCGCCGCGTTGCCTCCGGGAGCCAGGATTCCTCTTGAGGAACCTCATTCGTGTCGGGAGTCACGGCAACTCACTCGTGCAGTTCATCCGGAGGACTGTAGCCACCGTCTGCAGCATTGGCGGCGCACCCTTGACGTGCACGAGTCCTTTCGCTGGTTACCGAGTGTTGCAGCCGCTGTACAACGAGGAGCGCGTTATGCGCCTCGCCGCGCATCTGCAGAGGCGGCGACTGCCGACGCGGCGGGCCGCAGCACCCCGCCGAGCTGGCGGGTCACGGGACCGGCGTGTCCGGCAGATCAAGAGGAGCGGAGCCTTGCAGGGTCCCGTCCGCGAATCGGTGCTACGCACCGAACATCCGAATGCGCCGCGCTCGCCGCATTGATACGACGCCTTCGCGCTTGCCTCGAGGGAGAGGCATCTAGTGTCCCGCCTCAGAGATCCTGTCGCAATATCGGGCGAGGTTGGTGAGGATCTCGTCTGCGGTCTTCGTCCAGACGAACGGGCGCGGGTTTTCGTTCCATTGCTCGAGCCAGGTGCGAATGTCGGCTTCGAGTTCGGCGACGTTGCGGTGAACGCCGCGGCGGAGCAGCTTGGTCGTGATCTCGGCGAACCAGCGTTCGACGAGGTTGAGCCAGGAGGATCCCTTGGGGATGAAGTGGAGGACGAAGCGGGGGTGGCGCAGCAGCCAGCGCTTGATCGTCGGCGTCTTGTGGGTCGCGTAGTTGTCGAGGGTCAGATGCACCTCGAGCTCGGCCGGGACCTCACGGTCGAGCTGGTCGAGGAACTTCTTGAACTCGATCGCGCGGTGGCGGGCGTGCAGGCCGCCGATCACCTTGCCGCTGGCGAGGTCGAGTGCCGCGAACAGGCTCGTCGTCCCGTTTCGCATGTAGTCGTGGCTCATCCGCGCTGGCGTACCCGGCAGGATCGGCAAGATTGGTTGCGAGCGGTCGAGCGCTTGGATCTGGCTCTTCTCGTCGACGCAGAGCACGAGCGCGCGCTCGGGCGGGTCGAGGTAGAGCCCGACCACGTCTCTGACCTTCTCGACAAAGAGCGGGTCGGTCGAGATCTTGAAGGTCTCGAGCAGGTGCGGCTTCAACCCGAACGCTTGCCAGATCCGGCCGACGGTCGCGGCGGAGACGCCGACGCGGGCGGCCATCGAGCGGGTCGACCAGTGCGTCGCCCCGACCGGCGTCTCCTCGATCGTGCGGCGCACGATCTCCTCGACCTTGTCGTCCAAGACGCTTCGCGGCGCGCCCGGCCGCGGCTCGTCCCACAACCCGTCCAGACGCTGCTCGACGAACCGCCGACGCCAGCGCGAAACCGTCTTCGCGTTCACACCCAGCTCCGCCGCAACCTTGGCGTTATCGAGCCCGTCGGCGCAGCGCAAGACGATCCGGCTCCGCAGCGCCAGCCGCTGCTCGCTCTTCGGCCGCCGCGCCCACCGCTGCAACTGCTCGCGCTCCGCCGGCTCCAACACCAGCGGCCGCTTCGGTCTGCCAGTCCTCGCCATCTCCGCCTCCTCGTAGAGTGCCGGAGACGGACTTCGGACCCCTCCCTACTTACTCCTGCAATTTCTGAGGCGGGACACTAGATTCTCTGACCTTAGGTAGCCGGTACGATCGCTCGATGGCGTCTGGCGCAGAGGACGGTGTCGAGCCGCGGTACGACGCCTACTACTTCGCACACAGCTGCGGCCGACCGTATATCCGGGATGAGGAATGGCTGACGTTCTTCGCCCGGATCGCAGATCTCATCTGCAATGAGATTCAGCCGCGTTCGGTCCTCGACGCCGGCTGCGCGATGGGATTTCTCGTCGAAGCGCTTCGCGATCGAGGGGTCGACGCATACGGCCTGGACATCTCGGATTACGCGCTCGAACAGGTCCGAGAGGACGTCAAGCCGTACGTCTGGCGAGCGTCGATTACCGAACCGCTCACTCGCAATTACGACCTGATCGTGGCGATCGAAGTCCTGGAACACCTCGCCGCCGACGACGGCGAGCGAGCACTCGACAACATCTGCGAGCATGCCGGCGACGTGGTCTTCTCGTCGAGTCCCCTCGACCTCGCTGAGACAACGCACCGCAACGTGCAACCTCCCGAGCACTGGGCAGCGCAGTTCGCGCGGCGCGGATTCCTGCGTGATCTCGATTTTGTCGGAACCACAATTACTCCCTGGGCCGTGCGCGTCTGCCGTCGTCAAGAGCCGATCTCGCGGACCGTGGGTGGATACGAACGGCGTCTCTGGTCAGCCGAATTGGAGCGGAACGAGATTCGCAAGAAGGCGGCCAAACTCGAGCGCCGCGTTGCCGCTATGGAGAGGGAGATTCAGAGCGCGTCATCGGAACGCAAACGTCTGTCTCGGATGGCCGAGGATGAGCGAGTCAGACGTCGAGCGCTCCTCGGGCGCATCGATGACCTCAAGCTGGAGATCAGCCATCTGGCAGGTGCTCTCCGAGGTGCGCGGGAGGCGGAAGCAAGACTCGAGGCGCTCGAGCAGACTAAGACGTTTCGTTACACCGCGTGGGCTCGGCTCGCGTGGGCGCGCGTCCGCAAACGTCTCTGGGTCAAGGATGATCCCCGTGGGTCTGCGGTCATGAGCCAAAGCCACGGCCTCCCTTCAGAGGTCGGCGAGCTGGCCGGGCTCCTCGCCCGGAAGCGAGTCGCACATTTCGGACGGACGTCGAGAACCGTGGTCGCGGTCGCGACGGCGGCGTCCCGCACGCAGGCCGTCGTCTCCGACCCAGCTCTCGCCACGGATCTCCTCGATCAGCTCGAATACCACGGTATCCGCGACACGGTGGACATCCATGTGCTGTCGTACGACGATGCGCTTCGACAGCTTCCACCATGCACGTTCGATGCAGTCGTCATCGAGCCCGATCCGGAGCGGGAGGACGTTGCCTCGCTCGTCGATCGATCGCTTCGACTGCTCTCGCCTACAGGTCTCGTTGCATGGCTGGGGGACGGAGAGTTCCGTGCCGTCGCGGCGGAGCGCGGTCTGCAAGTCGAAGACCAAGGCGCTGCCACCGTCGCCTGGCGCTAAGAAGACCATCGAACTGCCCCTTCGGCTCAGCGATGCAGCGGCCGAAGCCCGAGAACTGCGGATCGCAGCCGTCGCCGAGAAGACGGTGATCCTGGGATTACGGTAGCCGGAAGACCTGCAGTAGGCTCCGTCATCAGCGGTTGCGCAGCCAGACGTGGGGCGCGTCGGGGCTCGCGGCAGAAGGCATCGAGCGGCTCGATCGTCCTATCCCATACGAGACGGTCGCGTGCTAGATGTCGGGCGTTCGTGCCCTTTCGCGCCACTGCGTCGGGGTCGTTGACGATCTCCCTGACCGTCTCTCGGATTCCCTTCGCATCCTCCGGGTCGAGCGTCCAGCCGGCGTCCGCTTCCGCGATGTACGACGCCAGTTCGGCGTAGTCGTTGTAGACGACCGGCAGGCCGCACCACAGGTATTCGACCGTCCGGGACGTGAAGGCCATCTCGCGCTCGATGTTGTGCGCCATCAGGTCCCAGGCGACCGTAGCCTGGGTGTACTCGGCGATCAGCTCCGACCGAGGCAGCGTCGGCGCGAACACCACCCGCCGCGAATATCGGAGGAGCTCTTGAATCGCCTCGTACCGCTCGTCCGCGCCGACCTCCAGCCACGGATGCTTGCCGCCGAACATCTTGAGGGTAGCGGTTTCGGTTCGCTCCAGCTCTTCGACGAGCAGACGCAGTCCCGTGGTCGGGTCTTGCCACGGCAGGAAGACGCCACCGTAGACGAAAGTGGGAGGAGAAGGCCACCCGTCCCGATGCGGAAGCTCGGGCGGCATCGAAAACGGAACCACCGCGATTGGCAGCTGTCTAACGTCGAATCCAGCGAGCAGAAGATACCCCGTGTAGTAGTAGAGCTGGCTACGGCTCGCGCAGGTGAAGAAGTCCGCGCGCGACAGCGCGCGCAACTTCACTCCCGCAAGGCTCGCGACAGCCTCCGCGTCGCGGAAGATCGTCTCGAGGAGAAGCGGGCCGTGGAAGTCGATCGCGATCGCAGCGTCGTGCTCCGACGCGATCATCGCGGCGAGCGGCCAGTGCTGGAAGATCGCGACATCGGGGGCATAGGAATCCAAGAAGTCATCGATCCGGTCCTGCTGAAAAAGGCTGATCGACTCGACTCTGGGGAGCGCCCGCGCATGCGTGTCGGGCATTGCGTATCCGACCTCATGGCCTCGCATACGCAGTCCCTCGCCGAGGCCCCATGCTCGAAGGCCAGCGCCGGTCGCGGCTCCTCCCCCCGTCGGCACGATGTCCAGCGTCAGAACGAGAATGCGCGCCATGACGAGCTCAGCGGTTGGGCCGGGGCTTGGGAGCTCGCTGACCGCGTGCTCGACGAGGTCGTTCGCGTCTTATTGTCGGAACCAGTCGGCGAGGGCCCCGTGAACAAAGGACACCCTCCAGCTGACGGCCGTGCTCGATCGCCGGCGTGCGGGCGCTCAATCGGCGCGCAGCCCCACAAGTCCCGTGAACGGCCTCGAGCCTCCCGGCCTCCCCAGGGCTAGTCGCCTTCCGCACGGGCGGCTCTTTCCTTGGTGAGCCGGAATACTCCCTGGAGCTGCCTTGATACCAGGTCGGCGACAACCTGTTGTGCCCGAACTGGCGCCCTCTTGCGTGCCGCTTCGACCGCTCGCACCACTGCGCCGTTGGAGCCTGAGGCCCACATAACCGGCGGATTCATCTCCCGCGCTTCGAATCCGTGTTTCCTAAGCAGGCGCCGCAATGTCCGACTGCTGAAGTCGCTTTCGTACAGGGTGAGGTTCCGCGCGCCGCCTCTTGCGTTCTCGCTCAACCAGCGGCGGTGCTCAAGCAACGATCCGAGTTCGAAGCGGAGGCGCTTCGGCAGGAAGCTCACAAGCGGGTAGGTGCTATGGGTCTCTATTGGCCAGAGTCGGTTCGGGCACGCTATCAGCAGCTGCCCTCCCGGTTTCAAGAGTCTCGCGATCGTGGCGACGTAGTTATCGGCGTCAGCCACGTGCTCGACGACGTGGATACTCGTCACGGCGTCGAACGACGATGCGGGAAAGTCGAGGAGCGCGGCATCGTCGGTGATTATCTGGGCCGACGGCAGTCCTCGCGCGCGAAGCTCGGCAAGACGCGCGACGTTGTCGTCGAGCTCGACGCCGACGAGGTTGGCGGCGCCAGCCCGCGCGAGCGCCACCATTAGTCCTGCGCTCCCGCAGCCGGTGTCGAGGATCCGTGACCCGCTGAGATCGACGTGGCGCGCGAGCATCTCGACGAACGGAGCGAAATGGTCGACGTCGGTGTGGCTCCACCAAAGGCTGTCCCAAAATCGGGTTCCTTGGACCGGGCTTAGGAAGGCGCGGAGCGCTACGAGAAATTCTTCGGATGTCGCCTCGGACACTTGACGCTCGGGTGGAGTGGAGGGAATGTATCGTCACGCGCCGCACTATGAGTCTGGGACGGAGGTCCCGGGACCGTTCTACGCGAGGAGCGATGCCCGTCCGCGGCGATGCATGTCACAGGCGCTTTGCACATTCGCGTTCCGGGCACTCCGTAGCGACTAACCCCGGTCCGAGCCCGAATGTTGTGCGGATGTCGCCCTCATCGACCGCACACACGGGGCTATTTCCGCCCTGCGTGGTGCACAGGTGCTTCGTTTTCGGGGCCGGCCGCGACGCTAGGCGGAGACGCGGCTCATAGCCTCAGCTCGACCGGGTTCGCGTAGAGGGCACGATAGGCGTCGATGACTTCCTGCGCCTCCCCGATGGCGTGGATCCTGCCGCCGTGCAGGAGGAGTGCCCGCTCGCAGAAGCGCGAGAGCGCGTCGAGGTCGTGGCTGACGAACACGATCGTCTTGCGCTCTTCGCGCATGGTCTCAAACGTCTCGAAGCACTTCTCCTGGAATTCCGCATCGCCAACTGCGAGCACCTCGTCGAGCAGCAGGATGTCGAATGGCACCTGGATCGCGATCGCGTAGGCGAGCCGGACCAGCATCCCGCTCGAGTAGTTCTTCAGCTTCTGGTCGACGAAGCGCTGTAGGCCGGCGAACTCGAGGATGTGGTCGAAGCGCTCCTTGAGCTGGCGGCGGGTCAGCCCGAGCAGCATCCCGTTGATCTCGATGTTCTCGCGCGCGCTCAACTCCCCGCTGAACCCGACCCCGAGCTCGATGAACGGCGAGAGCCTGCCGGCGATCCGGACCTCGCCGGCGTCGGCGCGGTAGATGCCCGCGAGGATCTTGAGCAGCGTGCTCTTTCCCGAGCCGTTCGCGCCGATGATCCCGAAGAACTCGCCAGGCTGGACGTCGAACGTCACGTCCGTGAGCGGCTCGTTGCGCTCGTACGTGGTGCGCCGGAAGGGGTGGACGACGCGCTCCTTCAGCCGCGAGGGCTGCTCGTGCGGGATCAGGAACGACTTGCAGACGCCGACGGCCTGGATCGCGGGGCGCATCAGGCGAGCTCCGCGAACCGGTGAGACTGGCGCCGGTAGACGAACCAGCTGAGGAACAGGACGCATGCGATGACGCAGAGCGGGATGATGTGGTTCCCGTGCATTCCGACGAGCTGAATCGCCTGCGCATCCCGCCCGAGGATGACGCGCCGGGTGTCCATGAGGATCTGGACGAATGGGTTGAAGACGACGATGTGCCGCGCCCAGACAGGAAGGATGCTCGCCGGGTACATCACCGGCGCGGTGAAGAAGAGGAGCTGGGACCCCACCTCCCAGATCTGTCCGATGTCCCGGAACTTCACGTTGAGCGTGGCCAGGAGCAGGGAAAGCCCGAGCGCGAACAGGTAGAGCTCGAGGAGGAGCGGCGCGAGCAGTAGCCAGCGGATGTTGGGCACCACGCGATACCCGGCGATGAACACGACGATGATGATCAGGTTGAGGGCGAAGGTCATGAGCGCCGTGATCGTCGCGGCGAGCGGGATCACGATCGGCGGGAAGGCGATCCGCCGCAGGATCGCGCCGCGCGAGACGATCGACGGCAGCGTCGTCGAGACCGCATCCGCCACGAACGTCCACATGACGACCCCGAGCAGCAGGTAGAGCGGGAACTTCGGGAGGGTCGACTTGAACAGCCCACTGAACACGACCCAGAGCACGGCGAAGTACGCGAGCGGCTTCATCAGCGACCAGACGTAGCCGAGGATCGAGCCTGCGTACTTGAGCTTGAAGTCGGAGACAGAGAGGACGCGGAGGACGCGGGCGTAATAGGCGCCGCGCTCGAGGAGCGGCGCTTGCAACACGAAGTAGTCGCTGCTCGGCGGGGTGATCGAACTGGCCTGAGGCACGGATCCGGGGTTTGGCGGAGACACGGCGCGCGGAGCGCCTAGGGTAGCCGGTTGCAGGGCGGGCAGGGCCGCGGTGGGTCGCTCGTCAGTCGCGCGCGGTGCGTTGGAGCGCGGGGCGGGCCACGACCGATACGAGCAGCGTCGCGAGCGCGCGAGTCGCGATCCCGACGTAGACGAGGGCGCTGAGCGCCGGGCTGCGCTGCGGCGCGTAGTGCAGCCGGTAGAAGCGGAACATCCCGTAGTGGAAGGCCCAGACCAGCCGCGGCGAGCGGAGCGCGCCGCTCGTCCCGTGCTTCAGGTGGAGTGCCTCGGCTGCCGGCTCGTACCACGTGACGAATCTCGCCTGCTCGAGGCGGTAGCAGAGGTCGAGATCCTCCATGTACATCCAGTACCCCTCGTCGAAGAGCCCGACCGACTCGAGTGCCGAGCGGCGGATGAGCATGAACGCGCCGTTGACCGCGTCCACGGCGCCTGCGTCCACCTCGGGCGCTCGGTACTGCGCCAGCGGCCCGCCGCGGAACAGCCGTCCGACTCCGGCGAAATGGCCAAGGGCGCCGAGCGGCGTCGGAAAGGAACGGCGGCCGGCATGGTCGAGCGACCCATCGGCGCGGACGAGCTTCGGCCCGACAACCGCCACCTCAGTCTTGTCTTCGAGCACCTTCAGCAGCCGGTCGAACGTCCCGGCGAACAGCTCGGTATCCGGATTGAGCACGAGCACGTACTCTGCGTCGCCGCGCCGGATCCCGAGATTGGTCGCGCGCGCGAAGCCCAGGTTCTCGTGCGGCTCTAGGACCTCGGCCTCCGCCAGGACGCCGTGCACGAGGGGTGCCGTCGCGGAGTCGCCGCCGTTGTCGACGACGACCACGTTGAGCGCGCGCGATGAAGGCGCGTTGTCGCGGAGAGACTCGAGGCAGCGGCGGAGCCGGTCGTGCGCGTGGTACGCAACGACGACGACGTCGACGGAGCCGATCATCGCTGTTCCCGCCTCCGGACTCGAGCACGCCGGTTCAGCCGCCGGAGGAGCGTACGCGACGACCAAGGTGCCTCCGCGAGCAACTCGGCCGGGTAGACCTCCCGCGGAACCTTCCCTCCTGCGACGTATCCGTCGAGCCGTCCGCGGAGCCCCGCCAGCGTCCCGTCGAGGACGAGCTGCCCCGCGCAGATAACGGTGTCGTTCGCGAGGACCCGAAGCGTGCGCGCAGGTGATTCGAGCACGCTCCACTTGCGCAACAGGTACCCGCGGCCGAAGCCCATGAGGTAGTTCTTCCGACGCGAGCCCGAGCCGAGCGTCGCCGAGTGCTCGTGCGTGCCGCGCGCGTCGCGCGCGAGCCGGCAACGCCCGCCGGCCCGTCGCAGCCTCAACACGAGGTCGATGTCCTCCCAGTACGCGAAGAGGTTGTCGTCGAACCCGCCGACCTCGGCGAATGCCCCACGGTCGAACGCGGCGGCGCCCGCACACGGGCCGATCGGATCCGGAGTAGCGGGCGCCAGTGACGTGACCGGTGCGCCGTTGAGGTAGTCGAAGCCGAGCAGCGTCTCGTCGAGCTCGATCCCCGCGGTGTCGATCGTCTCCGGCTCGAACGCGTCGAGCAGGACGCCCGCGGTCATCACGACGCCCGCTGCGGAATTGAGCTCCGCGACGAGCCCCTCGACGAAGCGCGGCTCGCAGACGCAGTCGTCGTTCACGAGCACCAGCGCGTTCTCCTTGCTGAGAGCCGCCGCGGCGTTGACGGCGCGCGCGAAGCCCACGTTCTCCTCGAGCCGGAGGTGCTCGGCGAACTCGTGACGGACGACGAACGGGGCGACGCTGCCCTCGGGCGCGGCGTTGTCGACGACGATCGTCCGCGCGGGCGTCGTCTGGCCGGCGAGCGACTCCAGCAGGCGCGCCAGGCGCGGGCCGCCGAGGTGGGTCGGGACGATGACGGTGGCGCTCACGCTGGTGGCTCAGTATGCGGCGGAGTGGCGTCGCACGCACGGCTGCCATGATGGCCGCCTGCGCATCGTCGTCCACGACTACGTCGGCCACCCGTTCCCGGCGCAACTTGCGCGTTCGCTGGCCGGGCGCGGCCATGACGTCCTTCACCTACAGGTCTCCTCGTTCGTCACGGGCAAGGGCCGCGTGGAGCGCGAGCCGGACGACCCCCCGAGCCTCGCGTTCGAGCATGTCGACCTCGGCGGCGCCTTCGTGAAGTACGACCTCCGTCGCCGCCTCGCGCACGAGCGGCGGATCGGCAAGGAGCTGACGCGCCTGGTCAGGGGCTTCCGGCCGGACGTCGTGCTCTCGAACGCACCGCTCTTCGTGCAGGCCGCGCTTCAGCACGCCTGCCGCTCGCTCGGCTGCGGCTTCGTCTTCTGGCAGCAGGACGTGATGAGCGCCGCGGCAGGACGCGTCCTCGGCCGCCGCGCACCGGCCCTGGGCGCGGCCGCCCAGGCTGCCATGGGTGCGCTCGAGCGGCGCGTGCTGCGCCGCAGCGACGCGGTCGTCGTCATCTCCGAGGACTTCCTGCCGCTGCTGCGGCGCTGGGGGGTCGCCGACTCTCGGATCGAGGTGATCGAGAACTGGGCGCCGCTCGAGGAGCTCCCGGTGCTGCCGCGCGAGAACGCATGGGCGGCAGAGCACGATCTCGACGGCAGGGCCGTCTTCCTCTACTCCGGGACGCTCGGCTTCAAGCACGACCCGAGCCTCCTGCTCGAGCTCGCCCGCTGGGCACGCGGCCGAGACGCTCTCGTCGTCGTGGTCTCGGAAGGGCCGGGCGCAAACTGGCTCGCCGAGCACGGGCGTGACGACCCGGGCCTGCGCTTGCTGCCCTACCAGCCGTATGAGCGCCTCGCGGAGGTGCACGCGTCGGCCGACATCCTCGTCGCGCTCCTCGAGCCCGAGGCCGGTGCGTACTCCGTCCCCTCGAAGGTGCTGACGTACCTGTGCGCCGCCAGGCCGCTGCTCGTCTCCGTGCCGAAGGACAACCTCGCTGCGCGCGTCGTCGAGCGGAGCGGCGGCGGCGTCGTCGTGCCGCCGGGTGATGCGCAGGCGCTCGTCGCGGCGGCCGGGAAGCTGCTCGACGACGACGACCTTCGGGCCGAGCTCGGCCGGCGCGGGCGCGCCTACGCGGAGGCCGCGTTCGACCTCGACGAGATCTGCGGACGCTTCGAGCGGGTCCTCGGGCGGGCGGCCTCAGGCGGCTAGCCCGCCGCGCCAGCGGCGCCAGCCCCGCCAGCCCAGCCCCGCCAGGAGCAGGACCGCCGTCCCGCCGAGCACCGCGATCAGCGCGAGCGGCCCGGCCCCGATATCGAACACCGCGTTGAGTGCGCTCGGAGTCTTGACGGCGTCCGCGGGCACCGACTGGATGTGTCTGACGCTGAAGGCCGGGCTCGTCACCAGCTGATTCAGCACCTTCTGGTGCTTGTGGGCGCGCGAGATCACACCCGCCACGTGCTTCGAGACCTTGACCGGCTTTTGTCCGGCACCGCCGATCGTGTTGTCGCCGGCGGCGCCCATGCTGGACTCGCTGTAGATGCACACCGCCGAGGAGGAGTGGCAGTTGTCGGCGAGCGCCACCGCAGGCGCAACCAGAGCCATGGCGACGACCGCCGCGAGAATCGCAGGCAGTCCCATCAGCTTCCCGAGCACGCGGCTACTCTAGCTGCAGGTGGCGCGGGGCATGGTCGAACGGGACTGGTTCGCGCTCGCGCGCGACCTCGCCACCGCCCTCGGCGCCGCCGGTGCCGTCTTCGCCCTCTCGTACGCGAACGGCGGCTACGACATCACGACGCGTGCCTACGCGGGCATCTCGGGCTGGTGGCTGCTCGGCGTCGGGGCTGCCGTCGGCCTGGGAGCCGTCCGCACGCGCCTCGACCGCTTCGCCTTCTGGGCGCTCGGGCTGCTCACCGCCTTCGCCGTCTGGACGGTGATCTCGGCAGCCTGGACTCCTGATGCAGACCGCACCTTCCAGAAGTTCGACCAGGTCTCCCTCTACGTCGCGATGCTCGCGATCGCGATCATGCTCGGCAGGATCGTCTCCGCCGTCGTCGTCGTGTCCGGCGTCGCGCTCGCCGTCTCCGCGATCGCCGGCGTCGCCCTCGCCAGCCGCCTCTTCCCGAGCACGTTCGGGGTCAAGCCCTCGACGATCCTGTACTCGCTCAACACCCGCCTCAGCTTCCCGCTCGGCTACTGGAACGGGCTCGGGATCGAGGTCGCGCTCGCCTACCCGCTGCTGCTCGCGCTCATGACATCGCGCCGCTCGCGCGCGGTGAGCGCGCTTGCCGCCGTGCCGCCTCCGATCCTCGCGGCCGACATGTACCTCACCTCGTCGCGAGGCGCCTTCGCCGCTGTCGCGATCGCGCTGATCGCGTACGTCGCGATCACGCCGAAGCGCTGGGCCGCGCTCGCGGGGCTGGTCGTCGCGGGAGCGGGCGGCGCCGTCGCGGTTGCGACCCTCCAGCCGCGCCACGAGCTCGTCAACGGCGACATGACGAACCCGCTCGCGATCCAGCAAGGCCACCACAGCGCGCTCGTGATCGGGATCACCTGCGTCGTCGGAGCGCTCGTCTGGCTCGGCCTATGGGAGCTCGGCCGGCGCGTGCCGGCGCCGCCGCGGCTCGCGGGACAGGCGCTCGCCGTCCTGTTCGTGGTGCTCGTGATCGCCGGCATCGTTGCGTCACATCCCGTGCGCCGATTCCACGATTTCACGAACTCCAACTTTGGCAACTACGGCGGCACCAGCCAAACGTTCATCGAGCAGCACCTCCTCAGCTCGTCCGGAAGCGGCCGTTGGCAGTTCTGGGGGGCCGCGATCTCGCAATACCGAGCCCATCCCACGCTGGGCGGCGGGGCCGGCTCGTGGCAGTACTGGTGGCTGCAGCACCAGACGGCGCCGATCTTCAGCCAGTCGGCGCACTCCCTCTACCTCGAGGCGCTCGGCGAGCTCGGCGTTCTGGGATGCCTGCTCATCCTCGGCGCAGTTCTCGTCGCGCTCGTCGGCGCGGTGCGGGCGGCGCTCGCACGCG
>JAVKST010000082.1:0-12680 GCA_039583515.1 Gaiellaceae bacterium | reverse complement strand
GATCGCCGCGGACATGAGCGCGATCGTCGGATGCCGCATGTCGCGGTGGTTCCACCCGAACGCGAGGCGCCCGCCCGGCCTGAGCACGCGGTGCATCTCGTCCAGCGCCGCCTCGAGCTCGAACCAGTGCAGGCAGGAACCGGCCACGACGGCGTCCGCCTCTCCGTCACCGAGCGGGATCGCCTCGGCCGAGCCGTTCACGCCTTCCAGGCCGTGCTCGCGCAGCACCGCCAGCATCCGCGGATCCGGCTCGACGGCCAGCACGCGCGGCGCCGCCGTCGCAAGCGCCCGCGTCAGCTTCCCGGTGCCGGCGCCGACCTCGACGACGAGCCGAGCATCCGCCGGGACGAACCAGCGCGCCGCCTCCTCCGGCCACGGCGGCCGCGCACGCTCGTACTCGACGGCGTTCGCCCCGAACGTCAGCCGGCGCGGGGTCGCAGCCATCTGCGAAGCCCGTCAGCGCTGCGGCCGCGGCCGCGGCCGGTGCCGCTGCGCCGCGGCGTTGCGCGTCCACGGACGCGCCCACGCGCGGAGCGCGAGCAGCCCGGAGGCGAGCAGCAACGCACCCGGAACGGCGAAATACGGCAGGGCCGAGCTCGAGCGGCTCGTGCCCCAGAAGATGAACACCGCGAGCAGCGCCACCGTCCCGACGAGCCCGAGCGCCGGGGCGACGAAGATCGTCAACCGGTCGACGGGGCCGGCGGCGCCTGCGTCGCGCGCCGGTGGAACCTCTCCGCCCGGGACGTCGACGATCCGCCGCGCCTCTCCGCCCTCTTCGACGCCCCTGCCCGGGTCGAGCTCGAGCGCGTCGTCGAGCTCGGGGCGCGTGAGCGAGAGGTGGACGGCGAGGTTCTCGTGGTCGAGGTCGGCCACCGCGTCGTAGGGGACGACGCGCCGGTCGTGGAGCGCCGGGAGGTGCTCGCGCTCGATCCCGAGCCAGCGCCGGCCCTCGTGCTCGAGCACCGCGAAGACCTTCCCGGACGGCGCCCCGTCACGGTCGTAGACGAGGTACTCCTCGAGCCAGACGCTGTCGCCGGTCGCCGGCGGCAGCTCGTAGGTCCAGTCGGCGCGGGCCACGAGCGGCGGATTCCCGCCGCGTGCGAGGCTCACACGTCGCCGGCTACCAGCGCGAGCGGCGGCCGCGGCGGCTCGTGTAGACGAGCCGGGCACGAGCCGTCTTCATGCCGGTCTCCTCGAACTGCTCGCGGTGGCCGAGCAGGTTCGCGACGCGCCCGACGTCGTCCTGCTGCTCCGGCAGGACGAGCGTGACGCCCTGGCCGGACCGCCCGGCGCGGCCGGTGCGGCCGACGCGGTGGACGTAGCCCTTCGTGTCCTCGGGCGGGTCGTAGTTGACGACGTGGCTGATCGCCTCGAGGTCGAGGCCGCGGGCGGCGACGTCCGTCGCGACGAGCGTCGTTACCTTCCCGGCGCGGAAGCGCTCGAGCGCCCGCTCGCGCGCGCCCTGCGTCATGTCGCCGTGCATCGCCGCCGCCTCGAGGCCGCGGCCGCGGAGCTTGTGCGCGAGCCGGTCGGCGCCGCGCTTCGTCCGCACGAATACGAGCGCGAGCCCGCGCTCGGACTCGAGCAGGTCGATCAGCTGGTCGAGCTTGTCGCCCGCGGTGACGGCGACGAACCGGTGCTCGACGTCGCCGTGCGCGTGCTGCGAGGGCAGGTCGGCCTCGAAGCGCGACGGGTTGAGCGTGTACGCCCGCGCGAGGTCGCCGACCTCGCCGTCGAGCGTCGCCGAGAAGAGCATCGTCTGGCGCTTGGCCGGCAGGCGGCGGACGATCCGCTCCACCTGCGGCCGGAATCCCATGTCGAGCATCCGGTCGGCCTCGTCGAGGACGAGGATCCGGATCCGGTCGAGCGCGAGCAGCCGCCGCTCGACGAGGTCGTAGAGGCGGCCGGGCGTGGCGACGACGACGTGCGCGCCCTTCAGGCGCTTCGCCTGCGCGGCGACCGGAGCACCGCCGTATGCGGCCTCCGCGCGGATGCCGCGCGGCTCGCCGAGCAGCGACAGCTCCTCCGTCACCTGCAGCGCGAGCTCGCGCGTCGGGACGAGGACGAGCGCGGCGGGAGCAGTCTCGTCGGGCCGCAGCAGCTCGACGAGCGGCAGCCCGAAGGCGAGCGTCTTGCCGGAGCCCGTCGGCGCCTGACCGAGGACGTCGCGGCCGGCCAGCGCGTCGGGGACGACGAGCGCCTGGATGCGGAACGGCTCGACGATGCCGCGCGCGGCGAGCGCCTGCTCGACCTCCGCGCTCGCGCCCAGCTCCGAGAAGCGCAGCGAAGAGAAGCTCTGGGACATGCTGTGTTCGACTCCTTGACTTCGGATTCGAGACTCGAGACTCGAATCCACGGAGGAACGAGAAACTGGAATCTCCCGGGACGGCCCGTTGCCGTCCGTGCCACCACGGTAGCAGGGATCCCGGTCAGCCCTCGGTGAGGCTGTGGCTCTTGCCCTCGCGGACGAGCCGTTCCTCGCATGCGGGGCAGATCGTGTGCGTCGCACTGTCCACCATCCACTCCGGGACGAACCGCGGCAGGTCGCCGTCCGACATCCATTCCTCGCCGAGCGAGAAGCGCCCGCACCAGGCGCAGCGCCGCACGAGCAGCCGCTCGCCGAGGAGGCGGCGCATGGACGTGAGCGCCTGCGAGCGCGCGACCACCTGCTCCGCCTCCCTCACCGCGAGTCGCACGCGGCGATAGAGGGCCACGACGAACTCGTCTCCGGTCGGCTCCACCCCGCGCCGAGTGTATCCCCCTGCGTGCCGTTTCGCGATGCCGTCCGAGGAGACAACTGTGGCCATGGGCGAGCCGGCTTCGAGCCTCGTCGTCGTGGGCGCGTCCGCGGGAGGCGTGGAGGCGTTGACCACGCTAGCGGCGGGCCTGCCGGAGGATCTCGCCGCCGCGGTGTGTGTCGTCCTGCACCTGCCGGCGGCCGCGGATAGCCGGCTCGCGGAGATCATCTCCCGCGCCGGGCCGCTGCCTGCGGCGCAGGCGCGCGGCGGCGAGGCGCTGGAGGCCGGCCGCATCCTCGTCGCGCCGCCCGGCCGCCATCTCGTCGTTCGCGGCACGCAGGCGCTGGTCGTGCGCGGGCCGCACGAGAACGGCGTGCGCCCGTCGATCGACACGCTCTTCCGCAGCGCGGCCGTCGCATACGGCCCGCGGGCAGTGGCGGTCGTGCTCTCGGGGGCGCGGGACGACGGGGTGGCGGGCGCGAGCGCCATCGGGCGGCGCGACGGGTGCGTGTTCGTCCAGGACCCGGACGGCTCGACGTTCCCCAGCATGCCGGCCGAGACCATCTCCCGCGACCACCCTGACCGGGTACTACCGCTCGGCGAGCTGGCAGGCGCGATCGCGGCCGCGGTGCAACGGCTTTCTCGGGAGGTCCACATGCGCGATGATGGCAAGGACGAGATGAGCCTCGAGACCGAGTACGCCACGCTCGACTCCGGCGCGATGGAGCGCGACGGCCCGCACGGCAAGCCGTCCGGCTATGGCTGCCCCGCGTGCGGCGGCGTCCTCTGGGAGATCGAAGGGGAGGATCTGCTCCGCTTTCGCTGCCGTGTCGGCCACGCCTACACAGCCCAGAGAGCGGTCGAGGAGCAGGGCGCCTCGGTCGAGGCCGCGCTCTGGACGGCGCTCCGGGCGCTCCAGGAAAGGGCGCAGCTCTCCGAGCGGCTCGCGTCGCGGCTCGAGCGCGTGGGGGCCAGGCAGAGCCGCGCCCGGTTCCAGGAGTACGCGCGCGAGTCGCAGGAGCAGGCCGAGCTGATCCGTCGCCTGCTCGTGGGAGCAGGCGACGGCGACGGCTGACGACCCCTCGGTCCGGGTCGTCGCGATCGTGGGGTCGGCAGGCGCTATCCGCGCTCTGCAGCTGCTCCTGAGCAGCCTGCCCGAGCACCTCGGCGCCGCGGTGCTCGTGATCGTCCACCTCGCTCCCAACCAACGAAGCCTGCTGCCCGAGATCCTGGCGCGGTCCGCGGCCCTGCCGGTCGCTTCCGCCTACGACGGGATGGCCCTCACGCCGGCACGGGTCGCCGTCGCCCCGCCCGATGCGCACCTGCTCGTGGACGAGAGCGGCACGCTCCGCCTCGACGACTCGCAGGTCGTGCACCACGTCCGGCCGAGTGCGGACGTCCTCCTCCTCTCGCTCGCGAAGAACCACCCCGGGCCGCTGGCCGCCGTCGTCCTCTCCGGCACGGGGATCGACGGCGCCGCCGGCGCCGCGGCGGTGAAGCGCGCGGGCGGCCTCGTCCTCGCGCAGGACGAGGCGAGCTCGCAGTACTTCGGCATGCCCGGCGCGGCGATCCTCGCCGGCGGCGTGGACGAGGTGCTTCCGCTCGACGCGATCGCGCCCGCCGTGATCCAATGGACGGAAGCCCGATGAGCACGCCAGATCCGAACTTCGAACGTCTGCTGGAGTTCGTCCGCGACGACCGCGGCTTCGACTACACCGGCTACCGGCGGCCGACGCTGATGCGCCGTTTCCAGAAGCGGATGCAGACGGTCGGCGCCGACGACTGGGACGCGTACCGCGGGTACCTCGAGGAGCACCCGGAGGAGTTCGCCGAGCTCTTCAACACGATCCTGATCAACGTCACCGGGTTCTTCCGCGACGCCGAGACGTGGGAGGTCGTCGCCTCGGAGGTGATCCCCCGGCTGCTCGACGAGCGCATGCCCCAGGCGCCGATCCGCATCTGGTCGGCCGGCTGCGCGTCGGGTGAGGAGCCCTATACGGTGGCGATGCTCCTCGCCGAGGCGCTCGGCGAGGACGACTTCCGGCGCCGGGTCAAGATCTATGCGACCGACGTCGACGACGACGCGCTCGGGGACGCGCGCGAGGCGAGCTACACCCTCAAGCAGCTCGAGAAGGTCCCCGAGGGGCTGCGCGAGCGCTACTTCGTGCAGGCGAACCACGGTTACGCCTTCCGCAACGACATGCGGCGCGGCGTGATCTTCGGCCGCAACGACCTCCACCGCGACCCGCCGATCTCGCGCGTCGACCTGCTCGTCTCGCGCAACACGCTCATGTACTTCGGCCCCGAGGTGCAGCAGCGGATCCTCGCCAACTTCTACTTCGCGCTCAACCGAGGCGGCTTCCTCGTCGTCGGGAAGGCGGAGGCGCTGCAGAGCGGCCGCAACTTCTTCGCGCCGTTCGACCTCAAGCGGCGGATCTTCGCCAAGGACGGCGCGGCCGAACCCGGGTTCCGGCTGCCCCGGCTTCCGGGGCCGCCGCCGCCGCCGGAACGTGAGCACCCGTCGGATCTCGGGGAGGCGGCGTTCGAGCACGCGCCGATGGCGCAGGTGGTGGTCGACGAGCAGAACCGCGTCGCCGGGATCAACCAGGCCGCGCGGTCGATGTTCTCCCTCCGGCAGCGCGACGTGGGCCGCCAGCTCCAGGATCTCGAGGTCTCGTACCGGCCCGTCGAGCTGCGCTCGCTCATCGACGAGGTGCGGAACGAGCGGCAGCCGCTCACGCGCCAGGACGTCCGCTGGCAGAAGGGCAACGAAGAGCCGCGCATGCTGGAGGTCGACGTCGTACCGCTCGCGCACCCGGGCGAGCAGTTCGCGGGCGTGATCGTCTCCTTCCTCGACGCGACCGAGCACCGGGCGCTCGAGGCGGACCTCGAGCGCGCGCGACGTGAGCTCGAGACGGCCTACGAGGAGCTTCAGTCCACGGTCGAGGAGCTCGAGACGACGAACGAGGAGCTCCAGTCCACCAACGAAGAGCTCGAGACGACGAACGAGGAGCTCCAGTCCACGAACGAGGAGCTCGAGACGATGAACGAGGAGCTCCAGTCCACCAACGAAGAGCTCGAGACGATGAACGACGAGATGCGGGAGCGCACGGACGAGACGCTGCACGCGAACACGTTCCTCGGGTTGGTGCTGTCGAGCATCCACCAGGGCGTCGTCGTCGTCGACCCCGCGCTGCGCATCGTCGCCTGGAGCCGCCGTGCTGCCGAGCTCTGGGGACTGCGCGACGACGAGGTCGAGGGCGAGCACCTCCTCAACCTCGACATCGGATTGCCGGTGCAGCGCCTGCGGGAGCCGATCCGGCACGTCCTCGCCGGCAGCGACGCAGCCGAGATCGAGCTCGACGGGCACGACCGCCGCGGCAAGCCGATGCGCGTCCGGATCTCGTTCGCGCCTCTGCGCCATCGCCCCGAAGCCGAAGAGCCGGACGGCGCGATTCTCCTCATGACCGCAGATCGGCCAGGCTGACCCGTTTCCCTGCTTTGCGAGCGGGTATGGACACGCTGTGTCGGCCGCCCCGCAGACACACGAAGGGGCTCGGAGCGAACGTCGCCCGCGGCTCGTCTTCTTCTACTCGCCGCTGTCCGGGCGCTGCCGGCGCGTCGAGGGCTTCATCGCGCAGGTGCTGCAGCGGCGGCAGAACCACGAGACGTTCGAGCTCGTTCGGGTGCCGGTCGACCAGCGCCCCGACCTCGCGGAGAAGTTCGGCATCGAGCAGGTGCCGACGGTCTGCGTGGTCGAGGGCCGCCGGCTGCGACGGACGATCGTGGAACCGCGCGGCTGCCGCGAGCTCGAGCGCTCGCTGGAGCCGTGGCTTCGCTGATCGACGAGGTTCGCACCCGTCGCGAGGAGGCGGCGCGGCTGCGAATGGAGGCCGTCGCGCTGCGGCTGGCGACGCGGCAGGCGCTGCGAACGGCCCGCGAGCAGAAGGCCGCAGCCGACGAGGCCCGCGCGCGGGTGCGCGGCGTCCTCGACGCGCCGCAGCCGAGTCCGTGGAGCGGCCTCCTCTGGCGGAGGTACGACCCCGAGGTCGAGCGGGCACTCGTCGGGCGCTAGCGCGGCGGGGCGAGGAGCGCGACGCGGGGCTCTTCACGCGAGCCGAGCAGCGGCTGCACCTCGGCCTCGGTCGCTTCGAGCCGAGCGACCGGCGCGCCGAGCGCGTCCAGGAAGGGGTCCGGCGGCTCGAGGAAGTTGACCGCGTCCGTCCGGTAGTGATGCGGGACGACCAGCCGCGGCGCGAGCTCGCGCACGACCGCCGCAGCCGTCTCGCCGCCGACGGTCGGGCCGCCGCCGACCGGCAGCAGGAGGACGTCGATCTCCCCGATCGCCTCCCGTTGCTCGGGCCGCAGCGCCGCCTGGCCGAAGTCGCCGAAGTGAGCGAGCCGCAGGCCGCCGAGCGGGAAGACGAAGATCGTGTTCGGGCCGCGCTGCGTGCCGGCCGCGTCGTCGTGCTCGGACGCGATCCCGACGACCTCGCCGAGCGGCGTCTCGTGCCTTCCCGGCGTCCGCAGCACGAGCGGGTCGCCCGCGACGAGCTCGACCGCGTTGTGGTCGAGGTGATCGTGCGTGACGAGGAGGACGTCGGCTTCGGCGCCCTCGATCGGCGGGTAGCGGAACTCCATGCCGCGCGAGGCGGCGGCGCTCATGTCGCCGAAGGGGTCGACGAAGACGCGGTGCCCGTCCTCGAGCGAGAACGCGGACTGCCCGTACCAGCGGATCCTCATGCTGCCTCCTGCTCCAGGGTTTCGCTCGCCGCGACCTCCGGCTGCCGGATCTTGCCGCCGCGCGACCACGAGGCGACGGCCGCGACGAGGCAGGCGGCGATCGCGAAGGCGAACGCCTCGTGCAGCCCGCCGCGGAAGGGCGCGGCGATCAGGTGCGGGAAGAAGCCGCGCCCGCTGATCGCGGCGGCCTGGTGCGCCGGCAGACGGGAGAGGATGTGCGGGCCGATCAGCTCCTTCGCCGGGTTGTAGCCGAGGAAGGCGGCGAAGAGCACCGACACCGGCGGCAGGTGGCTGACCCGGGCCGCGGTCGCCGCCGGCACGCCGTGGCCCCGCAGGCCGGTCGCGAGCGCGTGCGGCAGCGTCGCCGACAGCCCGACGATCATCAGCGTGAAGAAGATCCCGATCGAGAGCACCTGCGCCGAGTTCTGGAAGGTCTGGTTCATGCCGCCGCCCGAGCCGCGATGCTCGGCCGGGAGGCTGTTCATCACCCCGGCGCGGTTCGGCGACGCGAAGGCCCCCATCGAGAGGCCCATCAGCAGCAGGACGGCCGCGAAGACGGGATAGGAGAAGTTCACCGGCAGCAGCGCCAGGAGCACGAAGCTGAGCGCCGAGCCGACCATCCCTCCGGTCGCGAACGGCCGCGAGCCGAAGCGGTCGGAGAGGATCCCCGAGAGCGGCCCGGCGAGCAGGAAGCCGACGGTGAGCGGCAGCATCCGGATCCCCGCCCAGAGCGGCGTCTGCGTGAAGCCGTAGCCGTGCTGCGGGAGCCAGATCCCCTGCAGCCAGATGATCAGCATGAACATCAGGCCGCCGCGCGCGACCGCCGAGAGGAAGCTCGAGAGGACGCCGAACGTGTAGGCGCGGATCCGGAACAGCCCGAGCCGGAACATCGGCGCCCGCGACCTCAGCTCGACGAGGACGAAGACGACGAGCAGCGCCGCGCCCGACGCGAGGCACGCGTCGACGAGCGGCGACCCCCAGCCCATCGCCGAGTGACCGTACGGGCGGATCCCGTAGGTGATCCCGATCATCACCAGCACGAGGCCGGCAGCGAACGTGAGGTTGCCGGCCCAGTCGATCGGCGAGCGACTCCGGATCCCGATCTCCCGCAGGCTCCGGTACGACCACACCGTCCCGCCGAGGCCGAACGGGACCGAGACGAGGAAGATCAGCCGCCAGTCGACCGGCGCGAGCACGCCGCCGAGCACGAGCCCGATGAACATGCCGCTGATGCCGACGACGTTGTTGATCCCGAGCGCGAGGCCGCGCTGGTTCGGCGGAAACGCGTCGGTGAGGATCGCGACCGAGTTCGCGATCAGGAAGGCGGCGCCGATCCCCTGCAGGATCCGGAAGCCGATCAGCCAGTCGGCGCCGACGCTGCCGTGGAGGGGGTCGACCGTGAGCAGCAGCGAGGCGAGCGTGTAGACGACGAAGCCGAGGTTGTACATCCGGACGCGCCCGTACAGGTCGCCGAGCCGGCCGAGGCTGACGACGAGCACGCTCGAGACGACGAGAAAGCCGAGGATCATCCAGAGCAGGTAGAAGCTGTTGCCCGGCTGCAGCGGGTCGAGTCGGATGCCGCGGAACACGTCGGGCATCGCGATCAGGACGATTGAGCCGTCGATCGTCGCGAGGAGGACGCCGAGCGTCGTGTTCGACAGCGCGACCCACTTGTAGTCGAGCTGCCTCACCTGCCCAGCTCGCGCTTCCTCCGGCGCAGGCGCGTCCGCTTCGCCTCCAGCTCCGCCGCGAACTCCTCGAGGCTCTGCTGGCGATTGCGGACGAGGGTCAGCTGGCGGTCGACGTGCGTCAGCGCCTCGTCGAGGATCCGCACGCGCTCCTCGTCGCTCGGATCCTCGTGCCAGCGGCCGCGCAGCGCGGCTCGCGCCTCCTCCGCCTCCGCGAGCTCGACGAGCTCGTCGAGCGTGAGGCCGAGCAGGTCGCGCAGCCGGATCAGCTCCTGCAGGCGCGCGACGTCGGCCTCCTCGTAGGTCCGGTGCGCGCCCTTCTCGCGCCCGCTGCCGCAGCCGAGCAGCCCGAGCTCCTCGTAGTAGCGGATCGTCCGCGTCGTGACGCCGACGCGCTCGGCGACCTCGCCGATGCGCAGGGCCGGCGCGGCGCTCACGCTACCGCCTCCTCCATCGACAGCGGGTCGACCACCGGCGGCTGCTCCTCGACGTGGACGTACTTGCCGCCGCGCAGGAGCGAGGCGACGGCCGCGATCACGCAGGCGGCGATCGCGAACGCGAACGCGTAGACGAGCGCGGTGTGGAACGGGCTCGAGATCAGGTGCGGGAAGAAGCCGCGGCCGGTGAGCGTCGCCGCCTGGGTCGCCGGCAGCGCGTGCAGGACGTGCGGCCCGAGCAGTGTCCGGATCGGGTTGTAGCCGAGGAAGGAGGCGAAGATCGTGGCCACCGGCGGCAGCTGCGAGATCCTCGTCGCGTCGGCGGAGGGGACGCCGTGGGCGACCAGGCCGGTGTGGAGCGTGTGCGGCAGGCCCGAGGCGAGCCCGACGATCATCAGCGAGAAGAAGACGCCGATCGAGAGCACGCTCGCCGAGTTCTGGAACGTCGCGAGCATCCCCGCGCCTGCGCCGCGCTGCGTCGGCGGCAGCGAGTTCATCACGGCCGCGTTGTTGGGCGCCGCGAACAGCCCCATGCCGATCCCGCTCAGCAGCAGGATCAGCGCGAACCAGAGGTACGAGAAGTTCACGGGCAGGACGATCAGGAGCAGGAAGCTCGCCCCCGCGATCAGCATCCCGCCGGTCGCGAACCACCGCGCGCCGAAGCGGTCGGAGAGCCAGCCCGATGCAGGCCCCGCGACGAGGAAGCCGGCGATGATCGGCGTCATGTAGATGCCCGCCCAGAGCGGCGTCTGCGAGAACGCGTAGCCGTGCTGCGGCAGCCAGATCCCCTGCAGCCAGATGATGAGGATGAACTGCAGGCCGCCCCGGCCCATCGCCGCGAGCAGCATCGCGAGGTTGCCTGCCGCGAACGCCCGGATGCGGAACAGGTCGAGCCGGAACATCGGCTCCGCCACGTGGAGCTCGATCCAGCAGAAGAGGACGAGCAGCGCGACGCCGCCGATCCCCGTGCCGAGGACGAGCGGCGACGTCCACCCCATCGTGTGCCCGCCGTACGGCTGGATGCCGTACGTGACGGCGATCATCAGTCCGACGAGGCCGAACGCGAAGGTGAGGTTCCCCCACCAGTCGATGCGCGCGTGGCGCCGCTGGCCGAGCTCGCGCAGCGACCGGTAGCCCCAGACGGTGGCGATCACACCGACCGGCACGGAGACGAGGAAGACGAGGCGCCACTCGACCGGCGCGAGCACGCCGCCGAGCACGAGCCCGAGGAAGGAGCCGGCGATCGCCGCGATCGAGTTGACGCCGAGCGCGAGGCCGCGCTGGTGATGCGGGAACGCGTCGGTGAGGATCGCGCTCGAGTTGGCGAAGATCAGCGAGCCGCCGACTCCCTGCCCCACGCGCATCCCGATCAGCCAGAGCGCGCCGGCGCCGCCGTGCAGCCACGTGATCGAGAGCAGGATCGAGAAGACCGTGAAGACCGCGAAGCCGAGGTTGAACATCCGCACGCGGCCGTAGATGTCGCCGAGGCGGCCGAGGCTGACGAGCAGCACGGCCATCACGACCATGAAGCCGAGGATCAGCCAGAGGAGGTAGCTCGTGTTCCCGGGCGCGAGCGGGTCGATCCGGATCCCCCGGAAGATGTCGGGCAGGGCGATCAGCAGGATCGAGGCGTTGATCGTCGCCATCAGCATCCCGAGGGTCGTGTTCGAGAGCGCGACCCACTTGTAGTCCAGCCCGTGCAGGCGCATCCACACCTCGGCGTCACCTCCGTAATTGACGTTTACGTAAGGTTAGCGGATCTGGACGAGCTTGGCCGGCGCATGGTCGACCTGGAGCGTCGTGTGCTCGAGCGCGAACCGCTCGCGCAGCAGCCGCTCGAGGTCGCGCCGGACGGCGTGGCAGTCCGCCCCGGGCTCGACCAGGACGTGCGCCGAGAGCGTCGGGAACTCGGACGTGACCTCCCACACGTGGAGATCGTGCACCTCGACCACGCGCGGCTGCGACGCCATCGCCGTGCCGATCTCCTGCACCGGCAGCCCCGAGGGCGAGATGTCCAGCAGCACGCGGCCGGAGTCGCGGAGCAGCCCCCATGCCGCCCGGAGCATCAGCCCCGCCACGAGGAGCGCGGCGACCGCGTCCGCGCGCGCCCAGCCGGTGGCGAGGATGACGCCGCCGGCGACGGCCGTGGCCACGAACGCATACAGGTCGGTGAGCACGTGCTGGAAGCTCCCTTCGACGTTGAGCGAGCGGCGATTCGCGCCGGAGAGCGCCCAGGTGGCCGCGAGGTTGACCACGATGCCGGCGAGCGCCACGCCCAGGATCGCGCCGCCGCTCGGGTGCAGCGGCGCGACGAGTCGCCGCACGGCGCCGTAGACGATCAGGGCCGCGAGCACGAGCAGCACGGCGCCGTTCGCTTGGGCGGAGAGGACCTCCGAGCGCCGCAGCCCGAACGTCCGGTTGCCTCCGGCCGGACGAGCCGCGAGCCGCAGCACGACGAGCGACATCGCGAGCGCGCCCGCGTCCGTGAGCATGTGCGCGGCGTCGGAGAGCAGCGCGAGCGAGTGAGCGACGATGCCGACGGCGACCTCCGCCGCCATGAACCCGGCGATCAGCGCGAGCGCGTTCGCGAGCCGGCGCGCGTCGCGCCGGTGGTGGTACGCGTGCCCGTGCACACGTCCATCTTGACAGCGGGCGTGGCGAGTTCCTTCTCGACCCCCGCTCCGGAGTGCCGACCTATCTCGATCAATCCCAACACCGTCCTCAAGGCGTACCGCGAGCTCGACCGCGACGGCCTCACCGAAGGGCGCCGCGGCCAGGGGACGTTCGTCGCGAAGGGGCGCGCCTGCGGTTCCGCCGGACGGGATCGGCCCGGTGCGCGCGGCGCTCCAGCGCTGGCTGCGGCAGGCACGCGCGGCCGGGCTCGACGACGAGGCGATCGACGCCCTGATCGCCGAAACCGTGCGCGCGGGCTCATCTGCGAGGGCGGCATGAGCCCCTCTGGCAGCCGCAAGCCGGTTCTGGGAGGTCCAGGGATCGAGACCGCGCTGTTCGGCGGCGTCGCGTTGCCGCTGATTGCCGCGGCCGCCACCTGGCTCGCCCGCCGCCCTGCCTAG
>JAVKST010000081.1:0-12901 GCA_039583515.1 Gaiellaceae bacterium | reverse complement strand
GGCAGGCGGGTCAGCTGCGCGACGAGGTTGTCGACGGCCGGGCTGACCACGCGCGGACTGTAGCCGTCCGGTCGGGACATGCCGTGGCGCCCTCCGTGCCGCGACCGACATGTGCGGGCGCGGCACACGCGCGAGCGGAAAGCGGAGCGCTTGCGCACGCGAGCGAAGCGAGTCTGCGCCAGCGAAGCGGGCTCGCGCAGACTAGGTCGCGAAGTCGAACGCCCAGCCCCAGATCACGACGCCGATCAGGCAGAGGACGATCAGGGCCCAGAGCCAGTTCGAGAGGAGATACGGGCCGGTTACCCGCCGCCTTCTCGGAGGGGCGTTCACCCGCCGAGCCCCGGTAGGCCGAGACCTCCGAGGCCCATGTCTCCCAGCATCTGCTGTGCCTTCGCCTCGACCGCCGCGCGCGCCGACCGAAGTGCCTCGTTCACGCCGGCCAGGATCAGGTCGCCGAGCGCCTCCGGATCGTCCGGGTCGATCGCGTCGGCCGAGATCTCGATCGCGAGCACCTCGCCGGCGCCGTTCGCCGTCACCTTGACGAGCCCGCCGCCGACCGACGCCTGCGCAGTCTCGCGGGCGGCCTCCGCCTGCATGCGCTCCATCTGCTCCTGCATCTGGGCCGCCTGCTGCATCAGCTTGTCCATGTCGAACGACATCGGGATCAGTCTTCCCGCTCGCGGGCGTCGAACGTCTCCTTCAGGAGTTCGAGAATCTTGTCCTCGCCGGCCGGCTCGTCCGGCTCAGCTGCGCCCTCGCGCTCCTCGCCGAGCTCGAAGGCGACGGCGAAGCGGCGGCCGGTGACGTCGTAGAGCGCGTCGGCGAGCAGCGTCGCGTTCTTCGGGTCGCGGGCGAGGTCGAGATGGAACTGCGCCGTCGGGGGGAACTCGAGCGTGAGCGTGTCGCCGCGCAACTCGGCGGGATGCGCCTCGCGCAGGAGGGACGCGGTCGGGATCCCGCCGCGCTCCTCGACCGCGGGCAGCACCGTCCGCGCCCATGCCTCCTGCAGTTGCGAGAGGTCGAGCGCGGGAGCCTCGGCGGCGGGAGGCGCAGGCGGCGCGGGAGGCGGAGGCACTTCCGCGGCTTCCGGCGCAGGGTCCCCTTGCAACAGCCTGTTGCTCAGCGGGGCCGGGGGCGGCGCGACTGCCGCGCCCTGCTCGAGGCGCTCGAGCCGGAAGGCGAGCGACTCCCGCGCGAGGTCGGCGGCCGGCCGGGTCACCTTCACCAGCGCGAGCTCGAGTGGCAGGCGCGGGTCGCCGCCCTGGCGCATGTCGTCGACCGCGACCGCGAGCAGGTCGATCAGGCGCAACACCGTCGCCTCGTCGAGCTGGCGCGCCTGCGCGCGCAGCCGCTCGCGGGCCTCGTCGCTCACCGCAGCCGTCTCCGGCGCCTCGCCGGTGTGCTGGACGAGCATCACGCTGCGGAGGTGCTCGAGCAGCTCGAGGACGAGCCTGCCGAGGTCGTGGCCCTGCTCCGAGAGCGACTCGACGTACGTGAGCGCGCCCGCCGTGTCGCGGTCGGTCACGAGGTCGCACAGCCGGAAGAGCGCCTCCTCCTCCACCGTGCCGAGCAGCTCGAGCACCGCCTGCACCGCGACGCGGTTCCCGGTCGCGGACGCGAGCTGGTCGAGCGTCGACTCGGCGTCGCGGTACGCACCGCGGGCGCTGCGCGCGACGAGCGCGAGCGCCTGGTCGGGCGCCTCGATCCCCTCGGCGTCGGCGATCAGCCGCAGCTTCTGGACGAGGTCCTGCAGGCGCGGCCGCTGGAAGACGAAGGTCTGGCAGCGGGACCGCACCGTCGGCAGGACCTTCGAGAGGTCGGTCGTGCAGAAGACGAAGACGAGGTGCGGCGGCGGCTCCTCGATCAGCTTGAGGAGCGCGTTCCACGCCGCATCGGTCAGCTGGTGGGCCTCGTCGAGGATGTAGACCTTGTGGCGGCCCTCGACCGGCTGGAGCACGACGCGGTCGCGGATCTCGCGGATGTCGTCGATGCCGCGCTGCGAGGCCGCGTCCATCTCGATCACGTCGAGCGACGTGCCGGCGGCGATCGTGCGGCACGCGTTGCACGTGCCGTCCGGCGTCGGCGTCGGACCCTGCGCGCAGTTCAGGCACTTGGCGAGGATGCGGGCCATTGACGTCTTGCCGGTGCCCCTCGGCCCGGCGAAGAGGTAGGCCTGCCGGACGGCGTCCGTGGTAATGGCGTTCGTGAGCGTCCGCACGACCGCCTCTTGCCCGACGACCTCGTCGAAGCTTTGCGGGCGGTACTTGCGGTAGAGGGCGGCCACCCCAGCGATTCAAGCAGAGGGCCAGGCTTACCGCACACCTGGCAGGAACTACTTAGCGCTGCTTCCTCCCGGATCTGACGCGGTTCGCAGGCTGCCACTGCGCGGGGCCTGGCCCGCCGGAAGGGTAGCCTGCCGCCCGTGCCCGACGACGCCCGCCGAGCTCTCCTGACGGGACTGTTCGACCACGCGCCCATGTTCCCGCCGGCGAGCCTTGCGCCGGAGGAGGCGCTCGTCGAGGATCGCCGTGCGCAGGCGAGCGAGCACGCGTGGCTGCTGGGCCGGCTGGCCTGGCCGGCGTCGCGCCTCGACGAGCTCGACCCGCACGCCGGGCGGGCGCTCGCGGTCGTCGACGGCAGCGTCGAGCGGCACGACGACGGGACCTACCTTGAGGGCGCGGAGCTCGACGACGTCGCGGCGCTGGGGCTGCGCGCCAAGATCCGGTGCGGCGGCGAGCGCGTGCCCTCCGTGGAGGAGCTCGCCGCCTTCGTCCGCGGCTGCCGCGAGCGCGGGCTGATCTTCAAGGCGACTGCCGGCCTCCACCACGCGTCCCCGACCGCCGACGGCGAGCACGGCTTCCTCAACCTGCTTGCGGCCGCGGTCTTCGGCGCGGAGGAAGAGGCGCTCGCCGCGCCGCCGGGGACGTTCGAGCTCGACACGGATCGCTTCCGCTGGGACGGCCGCGAGGCCGGGCCGGGGAGGCTCGCAGACGTCCGCGCGACGCTGCTCCACTCGATCGGCAGCTGCTCGTTCTTCGAGCCGGTGGAGGAGCTCGAGCGGCTCGGGATCCTCGGGTGACGGGCTTCGGCGCCTTCCGCGACGGCGGGCTCGCCTGGTGCGAGAAGGGGGAAGTCGTCGACCTCTCGGGACTGGCCGACGTCTTCGCGCGGCCGACGCTGAACCCCCTGCTGGCCACGGGTCCGCCGGCCTGGGCTGAGGCGATCGCGGTGGCGCGAGCTTACGACGGCCCACGCGTGCCGGCGGGCGAGGCTCGGCTGCGGCTGCCGTTCGAGGTTGCGGACTACGTCGACTTCTACTCGTCGCTCGAGCACGCGTCGAACCTGGGCCGGCTCTTCCGCCCGGACCAGGAGCCGCTGCTGCCGAACTGGCGCTGGCTCCCGGTCGGCTACCACGGGCGTGCGGGGACCGTCGTCGTGAGCGGCACGGACGTGGTGCGGCCGAGCGGGCAGCGGAAGGCGCCGGACGAGGACGCGCCGACGTTCGGCCCGAGCTGCCGACTCGACTTCGAGCTCGAACTCGGCTTCGTCGTCGGCGTCCCGAGCGCGCTCGGCGAGCCGGTCGCCGTCGACGACTTCGCGCGGCACGTCTTCGGCGTCGTGCTCGTCAACGACTGGAGCGCGCGCGACATCCAGGCCTGGGAGTACCAGCCGCTAGGGCCCTTCCTCGGCAAGTCGTTCCAGACCTCCGTATCGGCCTGCGTGACGCCGCTCGCGCTGCTCGAGGACGCGTGCGTCGAGGCTCCGACGCAGGAGCCGCCTCCGCTGCCGCATCTCGCCGGCGGGCGCGGCTGGGGGCTCGACATCGCGCTCGAGGTGGAGCTGAACGGCGAGACGATCTCCCGCGGCAATGCACGCACCCTGTACTGGACGCTGCCACAGCAGCTCGCGCACGCCACGTCGAACGGCGCGTCGCTCCGCACCGGCGACCTGATGGCGAGTGGAACGATCTCGGGCACCGAGCCCGGCAGCGAGGGGTCGATGATCGAGCTCTACCGGGGGGAGCGCTTCCTGGCGGACGGAGACGAGGTGGTGCTCCGCGGCCGTGCGGCGAACGGCGTCGCGCTCGGCGAGGTGGGCGGCCGCGTGCTGCCTACCCGGATCTAAGGCGACGGGCGTGTCCGGCCGCTCGTCGCGGTTCCGCTCCCGAAGCTACTTGAGCGGGACGTGGATCTGTCCCGGCAGGCGTCGGTAGACGGCGAAGAAGTCGCGGTCGTCGGGGACGAGGTAGCGAGTGGCGGGCTGCTGGTAGTTGGGGACGACCTTGACGGGGATCAACCCGTGGTCGTGTCTGTAGGTGATGAGCGTCGGCCATTCGGGGTTGATGTCGAGCTCCATGGCGCGAACGGCCCCGGAACGCTGCAGGATCCGGGCGAGGGTCGTCACGGTCTGGTAGTTCGCGGCCGCGAACATGATGTTGCCGCGCCGGTCGATGCCTACGCCGGTGCGCCAGACCCGCACGGCATTGCCGAGCGTGTAGCCCCATTCGGTGCTGTTGTCGAGCTTGGGGCTGAGGCGGCCGTGGTTGACGATCAGCGGGAGGCTTTGCCTGGCCCAGGCGATCGCCGGCCCCGGGGCGGGGCCGCCGTTCCAGCTCACGATGTTCACCCGGCCGTCCTTGTATGCGACGAGCGTGGCGAGTCCCCGTTTCAGAGGCTCGTTCACGTGCCCGTTCAGCGCGTCGCCGTTGAGGCCGTCCTGATAGATGAAGCCGCTGTTGAAGGTCGCGAGAAGCCTCCAGCGTTGATCGTGGGGCACTTCGGCGGGGCCGCGGAGCGTCGCGTTCGGGGGCTCGTACCGTCCCGGGTAGTAGGCGATCGCGGTGCGCGTGTGATCGAACCAGGCGAGGTAGGCGACGATCTGCGGGTAGTCCGCCTCGGTGCGGAAGGTCGTGACGAGGACCGGCGGCTTCCCGTGGATCGGCAGACCTGCCGGCTTCCAGACGCCTTCGCCCGGCAGTGCCTTCGCGAAGACCGGCTCGATCCTCGGCGGCCACGGCTGCGCATGCGTGCGACGCGTCGAACGTGGCGGTGTGGCCCCGACTCCGACGCCGGGGAGCGTCTTCAGTTGCGGGCCTCCCTTCTTCGGCGCGTTCCACCCGTAGTAGACGTGCTCGGCGTCGTCGACCAGCCAGTTGAACTGATGCATTCGCAGCCACTCGACGGTCCGGACACCGAGCGGCAGGCTCGACGGCAGCACCGCCATCCTCGTCCACGAGTAGATCGCAGGCGACAGGAAGAAGAGAGCGAGGACCGGAATCCACCTGCGGAGGTGGAACTTCCCCGAGCGCGACGCCCTGTCCGCCCTGCCGATGCTGCGGGCACGCGGACGGGCTCGAGACGGGCGCCTGCGTCGGTGGCGCCCGGCGGGAAGATGGTCGAGCTCGGGATCGGCGTCCAAGCCGCCTGACTCTGTCGATGCCGCATGAGTAGCGGCTGAGTCCGCTAGGGACTGCTCAACAGCGCGCTCGTGCTGAGGCCCCGAGCGGCCTGGGCGATCGCCGGTAACGCGCCGCTGCGAAGGTAGTGATCGAGGAAGGCGATCGAGACCCGCTCGACGGCGGCCAGCCGCGATCCGGGCACGGTGTACGGGCCGACATGGCCTGCGCCGCGGAGCAGCAGCAGGAACTTCGGACGGGCGACAGCCCGGTAGAGACGCAGCGAGTAGACCGGCTCGTTGATCCGGTCGGCGGTGCCCTGGACTGCGAGGAGCGGCACCGCATGCCGGTCGAGCGGAACGCGCCGGCCGAGCTCCGCGCCCGAGAGAATGACCGCTGCGCGTACGCGCCGGTCGCGCCACGGCCGCTCGTAGGCCGTCGCAAAGGCGGTCATCGCCCCGTCCGACTGTCCTGCGACGGCGATCTGCGTCGGGTCGACCAGGCCGTGCAGCGGATTGTTGTCGGAGGCGCTTGCGGCCAGCAGCTTCGAGATCACGAAGCTCATGTCTCCCGGTTGGTTGACGACGTCGTCCTCGTCGGGCCGCCCTGGCGCATTCGCGTTTCCGAGCGGGAAGAGCGGCGCTGCGACGAGATAGCCGGCAGCCGCCCAGGCTCGAAGCAGTCTTCGGTACCCGAAGGGCGTCGATGCGAAGCCGTGCCCGAAGATGACGAGCGGCCACGGACCCTTGCCGGCCGCAGCCGCCGGGTACCAGAGATAGGTCGTGACGGGACGAAAGATCCGTTTCCCGTCGGGAAGCCGGATCGTCCGCGAGCGGTCGACGAGATGGAGGACGTCGGGGAGCGCTGCTCGAGCCTGGCGACGCTCGGCGCGAGACGCTGATGCCGACGAAAGGACAGCCACCGCAAGGAGCACTCCGAGGACGGCCCGACGACAATCGATCCGACGCACTGCCGACAGGGTGCCCGACCCTTCAGCCGGCGGCAAGCGAAGAAGCGGCGGCATCAGGCGCCGGCGCCGGCCGTGTCCCCACCTACCCTCCAGGTGAGGCCGGCGACGGCTCCGAGGAGAAGCGTCGGGATGACGACGAGGGCGCGATAGAGCAAGACGGCCGCGACCAGCGGGGCGTGCGGGGCGCCGAACGCGACGAGTGTGCCGGTGAGCCCGAGCTCGACCAGGCCGAGACCGCCGGGCGTAAGAGGCAGCGACTCGATCAGCCGGGCGAGCGACCACGCCGTGAAGCTCTCGGCGACCGAGATCTGGGCGATCGAGATCCCGACCGCGCGCAGGGAGAGATCGAGGATGAGAAACGCGGTCAGCTGGTTGGCAAGAGTCGCCAGCGTCAGCGCGAGGCCGTGCTCTCGGATCACCGTGAGCGAGGCTCGGCGCAGCCGAAGGACGGAGGAGCGGCTCCACCGGGCTGGTTGCCTGCGTGCGAGGCGAAGGAGCAGGTCGACGGACGAGCGAGACACAGCCCCGACGAGCAGCGCCCTTCTTCGGTTTGCGAGCGCGAGCACGAGGAGGGCGACCGCGATGCCGATCACGACGAGCCCCGCGACCGCCGCCTCGACGGCCGGCCGTGGCAGCGGGCCGCTTGCCGCGATCGCTGCCACAGCGACCACCGGGAAGAGGAATGTCGAGAGCTGGCTCCAGATGCCGCTCAGGGCCACCGTCATCCCCGCCGAGTTGCGGTCGATCCGACGCGATCGCAGCATCGCGAACGACAACGCCATTCCCGCCGGTGCTCCGCCGGGAAGCACGGTGATCAGGGCGGTGGACGCCTGCGTGATTCGCAGCGCCCAGAGGAACCCCAGCCGCGGGAGCAGTACTCGCCAGGGCAGCGCGCTCGTGAGGCTGTTTGCAACGACCGCGACAGCGACCGCCGCGAGCCAGAGCGGCCTGAGCGAGCGGAACTCCCTCCAGACGGCGCCGTAGTCGGCGATCGAGGGCAGGGCGAGCGCGAAGACGACGCCGACGACGGCGACGGTGCCCGCGACGGCGACGGCGCGGAACACTGCTCTCCTCGAGACGCGTTCTCTCATCAGGGTCGTTCATGATCTAGGCAGGTCCGCCGTCCTGCTCGGCTTCCTCGAGGGACAACGTTCGTGAGCGGTACAGCAGTCTCGACTCCAGCGCCCACGCCGACAGCGCGGCAGCTAGGCGACGTCCTCGTCTGCGGTGCGCTGGCTGCAGCAGCCGCGTGCTTCGTGCTGCTCGTGGTTCCTGCCGGTGGCGATCTCGCGGCGCACCTGTACCGGACAGCGCTCGTGCGGCACGGCATCCTCGTCTGGGACAACTTCTGGTACGCCGGCGACTACCCGCTCTCCGCGTACAGTCTTCTCTACTACCCGATCGCAGCGCTCGTCGGCAACACGGCGCTCGCGATCGCGGGTGCCGGACTGGCCGCGGGCTTCTTCGCCTCGATCGTCGCGCGGGAGTGGCCATCGGCGGGACGTTTGCCGGCGCTCGCGTTCGCGGTGCAGCTCGCCGGACAGGTATTCACGGCGGCCTACCCGTTCGACCTCGGTGTGGCGATGCTCGCGGCGAGCCTGTGGGCCCTGCAACGCGGTCGTCGCTGGCTCGCCCTCCCCGCGACGCTCGCGACGCTCGGCTTCAGCCCGCTCGCGTTCCTCTTCCTATCCCTCGCCCTGCTGGCGATCGCGCTGCGGGGTCGGAGCCTCAGCCGGACGATCGTGATCGTCGGGGCGACGGTCGTGGTGGCGGGCGCGGCGCAGCTGGGGCTGCTCGTGCTGTTGCCGACCCCGTCCCTCGTCTTCCCGTACGGGATCTGGCGGATGCTGGCCGGCCTAGGGGTCGCCGGGCTCGGCGCGTGGCTGTCCGTGCGCGGTCGTGCCGGCTGGCCGTTGGCGAGCCTCTTCCTGGTGTGGGCCGTCGCGGGAGTGGTCTTCGAGATGGTGCCGTCGCCGGTCGGTCGCAACATCCTGCGCGCCTCGGTCTTCGTCTTCCCGCTCATGCTGGTCGCCGCCGGGCGCGCAGGCTGGCGGCCGCGCTGGCTCGCCCTGACCGCGTGCGCCGTCGCCCTTGCGTCGAACGTCCTCCCGTACACCGCGATGATCCCCGACCGCTCCTCGAGCCTCGGCTCGAAGCTCTCGTTCTGGGAGCCCGTGATCCGGTTTCTCGACCGCCACGAGCGTCCCGGCTTCCGCGTCGAGGTGATCGAGACCGCCAACCACTGGGAGAACTACTTCCTTCCCGAAGCGGGCTTTCCCCTGGCCCGCGGCTGGTACGTACAGCTCGACCTCGCGGACAACCGCGCCCTCTACACCCCCGGGTTGAGCGCCGCCCGCTATGTGTCCTGGCTCCGCGCCCGCGCCGTCCACTACGTCGTCTTCCCGCATCTCCCGGGCGAGCGCGCGTTCGGCGGCGAGGAGGCGGCGCTGCTGGCCTCAGGGCGCTCAGGGCTCCGCCAGGTCTGGAGCGACGGCCGCGCCTCGATCTACGAGCTGCCTCATGCGACTCCGATCCTGAGCGGCCGTGCTCCGTCGGCGGTGACGCTCTTCGACGCCACCGAGATCGCGGGACGTGTTGCGCGTCCGGGCGTCTACCTGCTCCGCGTCGCGTTCAATCCGTACTGGAAGATCGAGCGAGGCTCGCTCTGCGTCAGCCGCGCCGGAACGGCGTCGACGCTCCTGCACGCTCGCCACGCCGGGGAATTCGCGCTCAAGGCGATCGAGACGCCGGAGAACCTCCTCAGCGCCATTGCCCACAGCGATCCTGCAGAGTGCAGGTCGTCGCGCTGAGCGCCACCGAGGCGGCGGAACGTCCGCTTCACATGTTGCGAGCTTTGGTCGAGCCGGGCCGGGGGTGATCTGAGATGAGATTCGCAGCCGGGCTTGCCCTTTCTTTCGTGGCCGCGGTCGCGATCAACTGGGCCTACTCGCGCCAACATCTCGTCGTCTCCCGCATGCAGGCTCTGTCGCTGCGCAGGCCGTTCCACACGCTGGCGGAGTTGCTCCGCAACGGATCCTGGCTCGTGAGCTTCGGGGCGGAGTCGGTGGGGTGGATCCTCTATCTCGCCGCGCTGCGTCTCTCGCCGCTCTCCCTCGTGCAAGGCGTCGGCGCCTCGGGAATCGCGGCACTCGCGCTCTTCAGCGCGAACGGTCGTCCCAGCCGTCTCTCCGGGAGGGAGCGACTGGCGGTCCTGGCGGGGGTTCTTGGCCTGTTGCTTCTCGCTCTCTCCCTCGTGAACGCGAGCCAGGCTGACACCGAGCCTCCCCCCGCCGGCGTTGCGCTCTGGCTGGGCGGCACCGTCGCCGGAGCGCTTCTCCTCACGGGCCCGCGCATCCGCATCGCCCGGGCCCCCGCTCTGGGATTGGCGTCCGGGCTGCTCTTCGCCGGCGGCGACATCTGCTCGAAGCTCGTGGTCTTCGGGCACCTTTGGTTGATCGCGTGCGTTCCACTCCTAGCGGTCTACGCAGTGGGGACAGGGCTGCTCCAGCGAGCCTTCCAGCACGGCAACGCGCTTACCACGGCCGGCCTGGCGACACTCGCCACCAACGCCGTGCCCATCGTCTGCGGGTTCGTCCTGTTCGACGAGGAACTTCCGAACGCTGCGAGCGGAGTCTTGCAGACGCTCGGCTTCGCAACGCTCGTCGCGAGTGCGATTCTGCTCGCGCAGCGTGAGCGGCGGTGATCGCAGGAGGCGCGGGTCTCGTCAGCGCCTTCCACTGTCCGGTCCATCCGGCTGTGGCAGCTGCGCCCGCCCTAGCTTCCCAGCCGGATGCGGCCCACGACCCCGGTTCCCTGTTGGGTGGGCGACCAGCTCGCGTCGACCGTCCGTTGCTCGCCGTTCGGCAGCCGGCACGTCCCGGTGAAGCTCGTGCCCCCGACCGTGGCCACCCGGCCGCGACAGATCTCGCCGCTCGGGAGGTATTCGAGCTGGAGGGACGTCGATTCGAGCGACTGGGGAGAGACGAGCAGGTCGGCGCGAACGAGGAGCTTCTGCGGGCGTGGGGCTTGCCCCACGAACGAGACGATCTGCTGCAGCTGGGTGCCGTTGCGGGTCACCTGCCCTGTGAGCGGCTCCTGCACGTGCGCCGCGTTCCACAGCGGCGGGGAGTGATAGAGCGGCCCCACGAGGAGCAACGGAAGCCCGACGGCGGCCACCGCGCCTGCCCCCGCCACGCGCGGCGAGCGCAGGACATAGCCGCCGAAGCGCCAGATCAGCAGCATGACGACGCTCGCGACCGAGACTCCGTACAGGATCGCCAGCCACTCGGCGCCGCGGTCGGTGCCGCTCATCAGTCCGTGAAGCGACGCGAGCGTCCAGACGGCGAAGTTGAGGTAGTGCGCCTTCCGCCAGAAGCGGTACGGAAGCCGCCGGCGGTAGTGGTTCGTGATCGCGAGCGCGAGCAGAAGCTCGGAGGCCGCTATCCCGAGACCGGTCCAGAGCGGCCGGTAGCTCGCCGTGAACGGGACGAGCAGCTGCGTGAGGGAGAAGGGGAGGAAGGAATCCGCTGCGATCGCGACGACGTGAATGCCGATCAGCGAGCCCACGAGGAGGCCGCCGAACCGGTGCACCTCCTCGAGCGAGAAGCGGGGCCACCGCCGAGTCTGCACCTTGCCGCCGAGGCCCAGGCCCAACGAGACGACGAGCGACAGCACGACGTAGGCAGCCACGCCGGAGGCGCGTGCCGCGTACCAGATCGCCGGGCTCGAGCTCAGGTGCATGTCAGCGCCTCGCGCGTCGCGCGCGACCACGCGCCGTTTTCGACGATCTCCCCGCGCAGCGTCATGAACCGGCCCGGGATCCCGCGCCGGTCGAGCCAGTCGGGGCCGCGCTCGCCGAGGAGGAAGCCGACCTTCGCCGCCACGTCGGCCGCGAGGCACGTCGCCCCCGAGGCGGTGACCTGCTCCCAGGGGGAGTCGGCCGGAAGCCCGTGTGCCGGATCGACGAGATGCGGGCCGCGGGATGCCGTTCCGCTCGTGGCGAGGCCTCCCTCGACGACCCGGATGGCGCCGCCGCCGGGAAGTGCGACGTCCACCGGGCCCCGTACCGCGAGATCGCCGCCGACCGAGACGAAGCCGTCACCGTCCAGCCGGGCGGTCGCCTCGTCCACGGCGAGCGCCTTGACGACGCCGTTGAGGTCGAGCGCGAGCCCCGGGGGCCGGAAGACCACTTGGCCGGACGAGACCACCTCGCTCCATCTGCCCGAGAGCGTCGGGTCGACGAGTCCCTCCGTCCGGGCGGCGACGGAGAGCGCGACGTCGAGTGCGCGCGCAAAGAACGGAGTGACAGCGAGAACATGCGCGTGTGCTCGATTCAGGCGCGAGAGCTCCGAGCCGGCTCGGAAGAGGCTGAACGCCTCCTCGTAGCGCTCGAGGAGGGCTGCCGCCCGGGTCGGATCGGCGCCGGCGAGCACGACGTCGCAGCCCATGGCGCGGAAGCGGTGGACGGCCGCAGCGTTCACGAGGTGGAGGTGGCGACCGGCGGAGGCTGGAGGGCCGGCGCGATGACTCCGCCCTGGGACACGCTCCGACGCACCTTCCGCTCGAAGGAAGCCGGGGCGCCGAGCGGCGTGGCCTTCCCTTTCGCGTGGCCAGGGGCGTAAGACCGTGCGCCGACGAACGCGGCACCGAAGACGAGCATCGTCAACGCGCCGATCGCGCACTTCGCGGCACGTGCGCGCCCGCGCGCGCGTTCGATCCGGGAATCCTCGGCCACTGCCGGCCTCAGGGTGACCCGCGACGATGAGAGGCGGATGTGACGGATTCTCCGACGCCGGAGGCGCGGACAATCGCTACGGCGATCGCAGATCCTTCGCCGTGGGAGGCCGCCCGGCGAATTCGTGGTTTTCCAGGCCTCTCTTGATGTGCGGAACTATGCGGTGCGCAAACCCCAGCTCTCATTCGAGGCACGACCGTTCGACCTCGCCTGAACTCCTGTAGTGCGAAATGCGCTACCTTTTGGGCGATGGCGTCTGTACCGCCTGTTTCGCTGAGACTCGGTCGTGAGGGAATGCGCGCCCTCGACGAGATCGCGCGCCGGCGCGGCGTGAGCCGTGCGGAGGCCGCTCGTCAGGCGATCGCCGAGACGGCCGAGCGAGAGCGCAGGCGCAAAGGTCTCGCAGCGGAGGCGGCAGCGCTTGCAAAGGATCCGGAATACGTCCGCGAAGCGCGTGACGTGGCGGCGTTGATGGAGCAGATTCGTGGTCCGCGGTGACGTTCACGCGATGAGGCTTCCGCGTGGTCGCGGCCGCGTTCAGCACGGGCGCCGCTTCGCGGTGATCGTGCAGGCGGACGATCTCCTCGCGCTTTCGACGATCGTCGTCTGTCCCACGTCGACGTCGACGCCGCCGGCGAGCTTCCACCCGGAGGTGGACCTAGGCGACGAGCCGACACGCGTTATGTGCGAGATGGTCGGGGTTGTCGATGCCTGGATGCTCGGCGAGCAGGTCGGGCATCTCACGTTTGACGAGATCCGGTCGATCGACGACGCGCTGCAGCTCGTTCTCGATCTCGGCTGA
>JAVKST010000080.1:0-12921 GCA_039583515.1 Gaiellaceae bacterium | reverse complement strand
GCGGCTGGCGATGATCGTCGCCGTCCTCTCGCGCCACGCCGGAGTCGCGCTCGCCCAGGCGGACGTGTTCGTCAACGTGGCGGGCGGCGTGCGGATCGAGGAGCCCGGAGCCGACCTCGCCGTCGCGCTGGCGATCGCGTCCGCGGCCCGTCGCCTGCCGGTACGGGAGGGCCGCGCCGCGTTCGGCGAGATCGGCCTGACAGGACGGCTGCGGCCGGCCGCGCAGGCGGAGCGGCGGCTCGAGGAATGCGCGAAGCTCGGTCTCCACGGGGCCGTCGCGCCGACCGGTACCCCGGGCCATGGCAAAATCGCCGTCGACGCCGCGGAGACCGTGCGCGCCGCGATCCGAGCCGGACTGGAGCCGAATGGAGACCGAACCGACGAGGGGGACCAGGCCGCAGCGGCCCCTGGGTGATCTCGGCTTCACGCGGATCCCGTCGGAGGAGGATCCGCGCCGCAATGCGGAGCTGCTCGAGGCGATCGCAAAGGTCGCGCCGGGGACGGAGGTGCGCCAGGCGGTGGACGACATCATCCGCTCGCACGAAGGCGCGCTCGTCGTGGTCGGTGACCCGGACGAGCTCAGCTTCCTCTACTCGGGCGGCATCCGCCTCGACGCGCCGTTCCGGCCGCAGCTTCTCTACGAGCTCGCGAAGATGGACGGCGCGATCATCCTGGATGCGGCGCTCAAGCGGCTCGCCTGGGCGAACGTCCAGCTGATGCCGGATCCCACGATCCCGTCCGACGAGACGGGCACGCGGCACCGCACCGCCGAGCGCGTCGCGAAGCAGACGGGCGCCCTCGTCGTCTCGGTCTCGCAGCAGCGCGAGACGGTGACGATCTTCGTCGGCCAGGCGCGCTACCAGCTCGATCCGGTCGCCGACGTCCTCGCGAAGACGAACCAGGCGCTCGGGACGCTCGAGACCTACCAGCAGCGGCTCGAGCAGGTGCTGACGCGCCTCACGGCGCTCGAGTTCCAGAACGCCGTCGTCCTCGACGACGTCCTCGTCGTCCTCCAGCGCGCGGAGATGACGTCGCGCATGGCAGAGCGCGTCACGCGCGACTGCGTCGAGCTCGGCGCCGAGGGACGGCTGATCCGGCTCCAGCTCGAGGAGCTGGTGGGCGACGTCCCCGCCGAGCGCGACGCGGTCGTGCGGGATTACCACCCGCTCGGCGCCGGCGACGAGGCGACGGAGGCGCTGGCCGCGCTCCGACGCCTCTCGTACCAGGAGCTGCTCGAGTTCGGGCGGCTCGCGGAGCTGCTCGGCTACGAGCGCTCGGTCAACCCGCTCGACCACGCGGTCGTTCCGCGCGGCTATCGCATCCTCTCGCACATCCCCCGGCTGCCCGAGCCGCTCCTCCGCCGCGTGGTCGGCAACCTGGGCAGCCTCGACGCCGTCGTCCGCGCCTCGCAGCGCGAGCTCGAGGCGGTGGAGGGCGTGGGGTCGGTGCGGGCGCGGGAGATCCGCGAGGGGCTGCGGCGGCTGCAGGAGCACAACCTCGTCGACCGCTACCTCCAGCTCTAGCCGAATACCCCCTGGCAACCCGAATTCGGCTTGGTATGGCCGTTTCTGCTAGACTGACCGCCGAAGGGCCGGCGCCTGGGGCGCGCCGGCTTTCTCAGCTGAAAGCACACTTTTCTTCCAGGGAGGCGGGCTTGTACGAGGTCGGCGACAAGGTGGTCTATCCCCACCACGGGGCGGGAACGGTCGTCAAGAAGGAGAAGCGCGAGGTTCTCGGGCAGCAGCGCGAGTACCTGACGATCAAGATCCTGCACAACGACATGACCGTGCAGGTGCCGTCCGAGAACGCCGAGAAGGTCGGCCTGCGGTGCGTGATCGGCGAGAAGGAGGTGGGCGTCGTCCTCAAGGCCCTGACCGGCGTCTCGACCGAGATGCCGAAGAACTGGAACCGCCGCTTCAAGCACAACCGCGACAAGATGAAGACGGGCGACATCCTCGAGCTCGCGGAGGTCGTCCGGAACCTCGCGCTCCGCGACCGCGAGAAGGGTCTCTCGACCGGGGAGAAGCAGATGTTCGTCAAGGCGAAGAAGATCCTCGCCTCCGAGCTCATGTACGCGAAGGACATGGACGAGGAGGAGTGCGCGGAGTGGCTCGAGGAGGTGCTGGCCTCCGACGGCCCGGCGCCGCGGAAGACGGCGAAGAAGAAGCCCGCCGCAGCCGCCACTGCGTAAGCCGCGCAACGTAGTCTCCCCGCCATGTCGGTCTGGGCGATCCTCGTCGCCGCGGGTCGTGGCGAGCGACTCGGGCTGGACCAGCCGAAGGCGTTCGCCAGGCTCCGCGACGACCCGCTCCTGGCCGAGGCGCTGCGCCGTCTCGACGCGTGCGCGTGGATCGACGCCATCGTCCTGGTGGCGCCGCCGGGCTGGGAGGAGCCGGCGATCCTCCTCGCCGAGGAGATCGGCGCCGGCAAGGTGAGCGCCTGCGTCGCCGGAGGCGAGACGCGCACCGACTCGGTACGGCGCGGCCTCGCCGAGGTTGCCGAGGAGGCGCTCGTCGTGCTCGTCCACGACGCGGCCCGGCCGCTCCTCACGGACGACGTCGTCGAGCGCGTGCTCGAGCCGTTGCGCGAGGGCTGGGACGGCGCGGTTCCCGGCCTGCCTGTCGCGGACACGCTCAAGCGGGCGGACGCGAAGGGAGGCGTGTTCGAGAGCGTCTCCCGCGACGGCCTGTGGGCGGTGCAGACGCCGCAGGCGTTCGCGGCCGAGGCCCTTCGCCGCGCCTACGCGCGGGCCGGCGACGCCACGGACTGCTCAGGGCTGGTCGAAGCCGCGGGCGGCCGCGTCCGCATCGTCGAGGGCGACCCGCGGCTGCTCAAGGTGACGACGGAGTCCGACCTGGCGACCGTGAGCGCATGGCTGTGATCGTCGACTACCACCTGCATCTCCGGGACGAGGAAGAGCGCGTGAGCCATACAGTCGACGCGGCCGAGCGCTTCGCCGCGCGTGCCGTGGAACGCGGTGTCGACGAGATCGGATTCACCGAGCACGTCTACTACTTCGAGCAGACGCGCGAGCTCTGGAGCCTTCCCTACCAGACGGAACGGTGCAACCTTCTCTGCTCCGTCCACTGGCTCGACGGCGTCCACGGCGTCGACGGCGGCCCTGACGAGGGCGCGTGGGCGGAGTGGACGCAGGAGGAAGTCTGGCGCCGCTACGTCGATGCGCTCGCGGCGGCGGCGAGCGGCCCGTTCGACGTCCTCTCTCATCCCGACCTCGTGAAGATCTACGGCGTGCACGGGTCCGACGAGCGATACGAACAGCTCGCCGCGGCGGCCGACGAGGCGGACGTTGCGCTAGAGATCTCGACTGCCGGCCTGCGCAAGCCGGTCGGGGAGCTGTATCCCGACCCGCGGCTGCTCCGTCTCTCGGACGCGGCGATCACGCTTGCCTCGGACGCCCACCGGCCCGGCCTCGTGGGGGAGGACTTCGACCGTGCCCTCGAGCTTGCCCGCTCGTGCGGCCGCGAGACCGTCAGCGTCTTCGACGGGCGCGCGCGCCGCCAGGAGCGGCTCGGGTGAGGGAGTTCCGCGTGGGCACCGGCTTCGACGCGCACGCGTTCGCGGACGGCGTCCCGCTCGTGCTCGGCGGCGTCCGGTTCGATCACCCGCGGGGGCTCGCCGGCCACTCCGACGGAGACGTCCTCGCGCACGCGCTCACCGACGCGGTCCTCGGCGCCGCGGGGCTCGAGGACATCGGAGCGCTCTTCTCCTCCGATGACCCGGCGCTCGCCGGCGCCGACTCCGTCGAGCTCCTGCGGCGGGCGTGGGCGCGCGTCCGCGCCGGCGGCTGGAAGCTTGCGAACGCCGACGTCGTCCTGGTCGGCGAGGAGCCGCGGCTCGCCCCGCGCCGGAGCGAGATGCGCCGACGCCTCGCCGGCGCGCTCGGCGTCGAGCCGGAACGGGTCAGCGTCCGCGCCACGACCACCGACGGCCTCGGCTTCACCGGCCGCGGTGAGGGACTCGCGGCCCACGCGGTCGCGCTCCTGCAGAGGTGAAGCTCGCCCTCGTCACGCACGCCGAGCATCCCGAGCTGGCGGGGACGCTGCCGAGCCTGTGGCCGGAGTTCATGGCCCACGACCCCGTGGCGCAGGAGTTCTGGCCCAAGCTGTACGACGTCTACTCGGACTTCCAGCTCTGGGCGGTCGATCGTGCGGAGCGCCGAACGATCGGCTACGCGTGCAGCGTGCCCGTGCTCTGGGACGGGAAGCCCTCGCCGCGCGGCGTCGACTGGGCCCTGACCGACGGTGTGATCGAGCCTTCCACCGCGCTGTGCGCGCTCGTGGCGGGCGTCGTACCCGAGTACCGCGGCACGGGGATCGCGGAGGCGATCCTCCGGCGGCTCGCGGCGATCGCGGCCGCGCACGGCCTTGCCGCGCTCGTCGCGCCCGTGCGCCCGACGTTGAAGGAGCGCTACCCGCTGATCCCGCTCGAGCGATACGTCGCGTGGCGGCGGGGCGACGGGATGCCGTACGACCCCTGGCTGCGCCTGCACGAGCGCCTGGGGGGAGAGATCCTCGAGACCGCGCCGCGGTCGATGACGATCGCGGGGTCGCGTGCCGAGTGGGAGGAGTGGACCGAGCTCACGTTCCCCGAGGACGGCGACTACGTCGTCCCCGGCGGGCTCGTCCCCGTGCACATGAAGGATGGCCGGGGCGTCTACGTCGAGCCGAACGTCTGGGTGCGCCATCGGCTGTGACGACGGCTTCGACCCCAGCCGGCGCTCCGCGGCGAGCTCCTCGTGGTGCGGCCGCTGCGCGCGGACGACTGGCGGAGCGAGGTCGCGGCTGGACGTTCGTCTCGCGCGCGTACCGGCGCGGCGCGTCGTCCGCGTGCCGCGGGCGGACGAGGCGCGACGGCTGCGCGCGGTCTACGAGCTGCGACGCGGCTAGCGCCGCTTCTTCGCCTTCTCCATGCGTCGCCGCATCTGGCGGTTCGTCGCTTCCGGCGCGAGCGCTCCCTGCTGCTCCTGCATCTCGAGCAGCGCCCGCCGTTCCTGCGCGGTCAGCTGGGACATCGCCGCCTGCGCGCGCTGCGGATCCTTGTGCGCGCCGGAGCGCTGGATCTTCCGCATCGCGCTCGCCAGCTCCGGGTTCGAGCGCTCGATCGCGGCCTCCGACGCCTTCTGCAGCCAGCGCCGGAACAGCGGCACCTTCGCCAGGAACTGGAACAGCGGCCGCAGGTAGCGGCCGTTCTGGATGCGGCCGAGCAGTGCGAGGATGCCGACGACGGCGAGCACCCCCAGCAGCACCCAGAGCGGGATCAGCAGCAGGACGATCGACGTCGCGAGCACGGCAGGATGGTACTTCCCCGTCAGGCAGGCAGGGATACGAGCTGGCCGTGCACCTCGACCAGCCCGTCGCGGGCGAGGGAGGCGACTGCCTCGGCGTCCAGCTCTTCCAGGCGCCGCTCGTCGCCCGCCACCAGGCGGAGCGTCTGTGCGCGCCGCTGCCGGAAGGAGCCCTCGAACGGCCCCTGCCGCCGCAGCGGCTCGAAGCGGCGGCCGCGGGACGGGCAGCCGTCGGCGAGCGGGCACGTGGCGCAGCGCGGAACTCGCGCGAGGCAGACGAGCTTTCCCAGGTCCATCAGCGCCTGCGCCGCAGCCGGCGAGAAGCTCGAGCCGGTGCGCTCGCGGACGCGGCGGACGTTCACGTCGAGGGGCAGCACCTCGCGGCCGAAGGCGAAGCAGGCGACGGCGTCCGCGGTGTAGCGACCTACGCCGGGCAGCTCCGTCAGGTCGTCCGGCCAGCCGTGGGAGGCGACCTGCCGGGCAGCCAGCTGCAGGGCCCGTGCCCGGCGGTTGTAGCCGAGCCCCTGCCACTCGCGGATCACTTCTGCAGGCGGGGCGGCTGCGAGCGCCTCGACCGTCGGCCAGCGCTCGAGCCAGCGCCGCCAGCGCGGGACGACGCGCTCCACCTGCGTCTGCTGCGCCATCACCTCGCTGACGAGGATCGCGTACGGGTCTCGCGTCTTCCGCCACGGCAGGTCGCGGCCGTGCTCGGCCGACCAGGCGAGGAGAAGGTCTTCCACGGCTCAGCGGTCGCCGGTCTCCGCCGGCGGCAGGGCGCGCCGGGAGTGGCGGCCGAGGCGGCGGAGGTACATGACGAGCGTGCCGACGAGCACCCACTTCGGCCAGAAGTCGCCCTGGGCGCCGGAGAACAGCCAGACGAGAAGGCAGGTCACGTTGACGAGCGCGTACTGGAGCGCGAGCGAGCTCCAGCGCCGGTCCTGCAGCCGCAGGCTCGCCGGCGCCTCGCCGCGCGGTAGCTGGCGCATCGCCGTCTCCAGGTCGCGGCGCGTCCGCGCCGCGTGCACCTCCGCGAGCCTGCCCTCGAACTCCTCGAGCGTCAGCCGGCCTGCATCGTGGTGGCGCCGCAGCGCCTCCGCGGCCTCCGCCCGGTCGTCGTCGGCGACCAGCAGGTCGAGATCCTCCGCCACCTCTCCAGCCTAGAACGTCTGGCCGTCGGAGAGGAGGTTGCAGGCGAGCGTTGTATGGCCATAGAGGGAACCGTGTCTGCGCAAGCGATCGAGCTGGATCTGTACGGAAACCGGGTGGCAGTGCCGCCCGACCTCGTGCGGACGCTTGCGGCGGCGGCTGCCGCACACGCCGGCGTGTCGTCCCGCCACCGCGATCTGTCACTCGTGCTCGGCCGTGCGCTCGACTCCGGCCGGGCGACGCTCAGCCGCGCGGAGGTGCGGACGCTGCGCGCGGTGCTGGAGGAGGAGGGGGAGGGCGTGGGCCCGGCGGCCGGCGACCTGCTGCGGGCGAGCTCTAACGCTTGAGCAGCAGGGCCGCGCCCGTCGCCGCCGCGCCGACACCAGCGGCGACCGAGCCCGCGAGTCGCCGGTGCTTCGACAGCGTCGTCTGGAAGCTGTGGGTATGCGCCTTCCCGTCGAACGGGCCGTGCGCGCCGCGATCCTCGTCGACCGGCTCGAAGAGGTTGTCGTGGCCGGGCCCGCCGTCGAGGGGTTGCTTCGTCATCTGCGAGCCGAAGGCGGTCTTCGCGAGGTACCAGTCGAGGACCCACGGAGCCATCCGCTCGCCGAGGATGTTGAGCACGGTCGGCATGCCGACGAAGATCTGGCGGCGCTTGTTGTAGGCAGCCCAGTGGATCGCGTCCGCGGCGATCTCCGGCTGGTAGAAGGGCGGCACCGGCTGCGTCTGCTTCGGCAGCTTGGTCCGGCCCCACGTGAACTGGGTCGTGTTGAAGCCGGCCAGCTGCACCATCGAGATGTGGATGTCCCAGCCGTGATGGCGGATCTCGGTGATCACCGACTCGGTGAAGTTCTTGCACGCCGCCTTCGCTCCGCAGTACGGCGCCTGCAAGGGGATGCCGCGATAGGACATGGCCGAGCAGACCTGGACGATGGTGCCGCGGTTGCGCTCGGCCATTCGCTTCAGCGCCGAGCGGGTGCCCCAGACCATCCCGTGATAGGTGACGTCGGTCGCGCGCCGGTACTCGTCCGGCTCGATGTCGAGGAACTCGGCGTAGATGGTCGCCATCGCGTCGTTGACCCAGATGTCGATCGGCCCGAGCGCCTCCTCGGCCGCCTGCGCAGCCGCCTCGACCTGGTCGGGGTCGGCCACGTCGGTCGGCAGGACGAGCGCCCGCCCGCCGCGCTCCTCGACCTCCTTCGCCGCCGCCTCGAGCCCGGCCCGCCCGCGTGCGACCAGCGCGACCTTCGCACCGTCCTTGCCGAAGCGGCGCGCGGTGGCGCGGCCGATCCCGCCCGAGGCTCCCGTGATCACTACGACGTCGGACATCTGTTTCGATCTTCCGAGGCCCGGAAGAACCGAAACCTGAGGATGTCGAGCCCGCCCAAACGCGTCGACGGCTACGCGCCGATCTCCGACTACGGCGTCATCGGCGACGGCCAGGTCGCCGCTCTGGTCGCGCGCGACGGCTCCGTCGACTGGCTCTGCGTGCCCCGGTTCGACTCGCCGAGCGTCTTCGGCGCGCTCCTCGACGCGGAGCGCGGCGGGCGCTTCGCGCTGGCACCGGAAGGCCCGTTCGAGGCCGAGCAGCGCTACCTCCCGGAGACGAACGTCCTCGAGACCACGTTCGCGACCGGCGAGGGGGAGGTCCGGGTCGTCGACGCGCTCAACCTGGAGGCGGGGCGGCCGCTGCCGTGGCGGGAGCTCGCACGCCGCATCGAGGGCGTCTCCGGCCGCGTGCAGATGCGCTGGCGAATCGAGCCTCGCTTCGGCTACGGGCAGGAGGAGCCGACGTTCGAGCGGCTCGGCGGCGTGGTCACCGCCCTCTGCGGCGAGCACCGCCTCGCCGTTCACGCGTTCGACGCCGGGGACGTCGAGTTCTCGAAGACGGCGGCGGAGGGCTCCTTCGTTGCGGAGGAGGGATCGGCCGCGCTGCTCGTCGCCGCCTACACGAACGCGGATCCCGTCCCGTGCCTGAAGCGGGAGCGCGTCGAGCGGCGGCTGGAGCAGACCATCGAGTACTGGCGCACACGCTGGGCGAAGCCGGGCTTCGACGGGGAGTTCGACGAGGCGGTGCACCGCAGCGCCCTCGCGCTGGAGCTGCTCGCGGACGTCGAGACGGGCGCGCTCGTCGCGGCGGCGACGATGGGGCTGCCCGAGCGAATCGGCGGCGGACGGAACTTCGACTACCGCTACGTCTGGATCCGCGACGGGACGTTCACCGTCGATGCGCTACTCGAGCTCGGGCTGGACGCGATCTCGCACCGCGCCTTCTCGTGGATGCTCTCGGCCACGCAGCACACACACCCGCGGCTGCAGCCGATCTACACCCTTCGCGGCGTCCCGCGCCCGCCCGACGACGAGCTACCGCTGCAGGGCTATCGCGGCTCGCGGCCGGTGACGCTGGGCAACGGCGCAGCACACCAGCTTCAGCTCGGCAACTTCGGCGACATGCTCGAGGCCGCCTGGCACTACACGCGCCGCGGCAACGCGCTCGATCCCGAGACCGGCGTCCGCCTCGCCGAGATCGCGACGCTCGTGTGCGACATCTGGCGCAACGACGACAGCGGCATCTGGGAGCTGAAGGGACAGCAGCGGCCGTACACCACGTCGAAGATCGCCTGCTGGGCGACGCTCCACCGCGCGCTCGAGCTCGCGGAGCGGGGACAGATCCCGGCGAAGGATCACGAGCGCTGGCTGCACGAGCGGGACCAGGTCCGCGGCTTCGTCGAGGAGCGCTGCTGGTCGCAGGAGCGCGGCGCGTACGCGTTCTATGCGGAGACGAGCGACCTCGACGCGAGCGTCCTCCTCGCCCACCGGATGGGCTTCTGCGAGCCGACGGACGAGCGGTTTGTCGCGACGCTCGACGCGGTGCTCGACGAGCTGGCCGAAGGGCCCCTCGTCTGGCGCTACAGCGGCATGCGCGAGCAGGAGGGCGCGTTCCTCGCCTGCTCGTTCTGGGTGGTCGAGGCGCTCGCCAAGGCGGGCCGCGCCGACGAGGCGGCCGACCGGATGCGCGACCTGATGGAGCTCGGCGGCCCGACCGGGCTCTACTCGGAGGAGGCGGCGGAGGACGGGACGCTGCTCGGCAACCTGCCGCAGGCGCTCACCCACCTGTCGCTCGTGAACGCCGCGGTCGCGATCGCCGACGCCGTGCCGAAGCGCCGGCGCCGAACGCGCGCAGCGGCCTAGTCGAAGCGGCCTAGTCGAAGGCCGTGTCGATGAAGCACTCGAAGAGCGTCTCGGCGCACTCGTCGCACACCGTCCGCTCCGCGTAGCGGCTGCGGCCCTGGAAGACGAGCAGCCGCAGGTCGTTCGTGGAGCCGCAGCGGTCACAGGCTTCAGCCCGCGGCTCGGCCTTCGCCGCCTCCTCGGGTGTCGCCTCGCGCACGAGCACGAGCGGAGCTTACTTCGGCCACGGCTCATCTCGAGAGCACTTCCACGGTGTCGCCGTCTAGCAAATCGTGGGCCGGCCCGACTCGCTGGCCGTCGAAGCGCGCCGACGGCCCCCAGATCCGCGCCCCGGCGCAGCACTCGGCCAGCTCGTGGTGGATCGCGTCCGCGACGTCGAGCACCTTCGCCGGCGGACGCAGCGCGAGCGGGTCGCCGCCGCCGCGGAGGTGGATGCGAACGAGCCCCGTGAGCGTCCAGAGCTCCTCGCGCAGCCGCTCCAGGCTCGCGTCGTCGAGCACCGAGACCGGTAGGACGCGCAGCTCCGGATGTGCGAACGGCGGCGCGTCGTCCGCCTTCGTCGCGGCCACGATCCCCGGCAGCTCGATCCCCGCCGCGGCCACCTCGACGCGGATCGCCTCGAGCTCGCCGAGCGGACGGTCGCAGGCGTGGCACCAGAGGATAGCATCCGCGGTTCTCAGCACCCCGAGCAGGGCGCGCCCGCCGCCCCGGCCGTCCGCGGCTCCCTCGATCAGCCCCGGGATCTCGACGAGCTGGACGAGCACGCCGCCGAGCCGCGTCGTGGCCGCAACCGGGCGGGTCGTCGTGAACGCGTAGTCGCCGGTGCGGATCTGAATGGCCGAAAGCGCCTGGAGCAGCGAGGACTTGCCGGCGTTCGGCGCGCCCGCGAGCGCGATCTGCCCCGCGCCCTCGCGGCGGACGGCGATCGAGTCGCGGTGGACGACGCGCCCGCGCACCCGCGTGCGCGCGAGCTCCGCCTCGACCCACTTGCGCAGGTCGCCGTACGGCCCATTCCGGTAGCCGGGCAGCTCGGCCAGGATCGCCCGGAGCTCACGGACACGCTCGGAGCCTTCCTTGCCGGTCAACCGGCGCTTGATCAGCTGCTGCTGGGTGCGATGTGGCATCGGCATCGCGACGTACACCTCCGTTTCTGACGCTGGAAGCTGTCGGCGGCAAAGCCGCCGACAGCCCGGCGGAAGACCGGGCCGCCGAGGGGCGGCCCGGGGCGGGATCGCGTCGCGTCCCGCCGCTTCCCTACGACGCTGTGGTGGGAAGCGGCGGACTAGCCGTTCTGGCGGAGAACCGTTGCGCGCCAGGACTCCATCGCGGACGGAACCTTACACTCGTCCGAGTGCCGGTCAAGGTCCGTTTCGCCCCCAGCCCGACGGGCTCGCTCCATCTCGGCAACGCGCTCAGCGCGGTCGCGAACCGCGCCTTCGCAGACGAGCACGGCGGCGCGCTGCTGCTGCGGATCGACGACACGGACGCGGCGCGGAACGTCCCGGGCGGGGAGGATGCGATCCTCGCCGATCTCGAATGGCTCGGCGTCGACTGGCAAGAGGGGCCGCTGCGGCAGAGCGAGCGGCATGTGCGCCACCGCGAGGCGGCGCATCTGATCGGCGAGCCCGACGGGGACGGCGCGCTCCGCTTCGGCCGGACGACGCTCCTCCGCCCGGACGGCTCGCCGACCTATCAGTTGGCGACCGCGGTGGACGATCTCGACTTCGGGGTCACGCACGTGATCCGCGGCAGCGATCACCGGCCGAACGAGCCTCTGCAGCGGGAGCTGATCCTCGCCCTCGGCGGCGAGCCGCCCGAGTACGTCCACCACGGGCTGCTGCTCGGCGAGGATGGGCGCAAGCTCGCGAAGCGTCACGGCGCCGTCTCGGTAGCCGAGCTGCGCGACCAGGGCTATCCCGCCGAGGCCGTGCGCGCGTATCTCGACGAGCTCGGCCTGCCGCGGCACGACGTTCACCTCGACCTCTCCCGTCTGCGCCGGCTCTCGACCGAGGCGCTTGCCGCGCTCCCGGACGACGAGCTCGCGGCGCGGGTCGGGGTGCCGGCCTCGGTCGCGCCGGTGCTGCGCGGCGCGCGCGACCTCGCGGAGGCGCGGGAGTACGCGGCGCAGGTGCTCGAGCCACCGGCCGCTGCAGACGTGGAGGCGCCGGAGACGCTCGTCCGGGCGCGCGAGCTCGCGGAGGCGGGCGTCGAGGCGCGCGAGCTCGTCCGCGAGCTGAAGGCCGTCGGAGGGAACCTCAAGGCGCTCCGCCTCGCGCTGACCGGGCGCGAGCGCGGCCCGGAGCTCGCCGCGGTCCTCGCGGCTCTGCCGCACGACGAGCTCGTGCGGCGACTCGCCGCCGCACTAGGCTAGGCGCGATGCGCCTCTACAGCACGCTCTCGCGGCAGCCCGAAGAGCTGCCGGAGCCTCCGGGGCCGGTCCGCATGTACTTCTGCGGCCCCACCGTCTACCAGCGCGCCCACGTCGGCAACGCCCGGCCGTTCGTGCTCGGGATGTGGCTGCGCGCCTGGCTGCGCGAGCGCGGCTACGAGGCGACGCTCGTCCACAACATCACCGACGTCAACGACAGGATCTACGACGCGGCCCCGGGTGCGAGCGCGGAGCTCGCGGCGCGAGCGACCCGGTGGTACCTGGAGGACACGGGCGACCTCGGGCTCGGCATGCCCGACGCGCTGCCGAAGGCGACGGAGGCGATCCCGTCGATCGTCCGCTTCATCGAGCAGCTCGTCGAAGCGGGTCACGCATACGCCGTGGACGGCGACGTCTACTTCCGCGTCGCGAGCGACCCCGGGTACGGCCGGCTCTCGGGCCAGCGCCCCGACCAGGTCGAGGAGCAGGAGCCGAATCCGCGCAAGGAGGATCCGCGCGACTTCGCGCTCTGGAAGGCGAACAAGCCCGGCGAGGACACCGCGTGGGGCTCGCCGTGGGGCCGCGGCCGACCGGGCTGGCACATCGAGTGCTCGGCGATGGCGGAGGACGCTTTCGGGCCGGTGTTCGAGATCCACGGCGGCGGGCTCGACCTCGTCTTCCCCCACCACGAGAACGAGGTGGCGCAGTCGCTCGCACTCGGCCACGAGTTCGCTCGCGTCTGGATGCACAACGGGATCGTCGGCGGGATGGGCGGCGAGAAGATGTCGAAGTCGCTCGGCAACGACGTCTCGCTCCGCAACGTCCTCGACACGTGGGGCCGCGACGCGGCGCTGATGTTCTTCCTCGGCGCGCACTGGCGGAAGCCGATCGACTTCGGCGACGACACGCT